>JAOBWM010000123.1 GCA_025463365.1 Acidimicrobiales bacterium | reverse complement strand
ACCAGTCGGACCTCATGGGCGACTTCGCGACCGCTTGGCAGGCGGCCGACAAGATCGTCTACTCCACGACCCTGGCGGCGGTGTCCACCGCCAAGACCCGGCTCGAACGCCACTTCGACCCCGATGCGGTACGTGACCTGAAGGCTGCGGCCCGGAGCGATCTCATGGTGGGAGGTCCGAACCTCGCAGCTCAGGCGCTCAAGGCCGGGTTGGTCGACGAGTGCCACCTCCTCATCTGGCCCGTGCTCCTCGGTGGGGGCAACCCGGCGCTCGCGCCTGACACGCGCTCCGAGCTCGCTCTCGTCGACGAGCGCCGATTCGGCAACGGCGTCGTACACCTCCGCTACCGCCTAGAGCGAGCAGGAACGGTGGCTGACACGGCCTAGCTGAAGGTGATGGGGCCGGCGTCGGCGGGTGGGACGCCGAAGATCGTGGACACGTCTCTGTCCTCCACCGAAGTGCCGGTGGCGTGGGCGACGAGGATGCGGTCGAAGCGGAACCAGCGTTCGGCATCCCTGCGTCGGCACCATGCGAGGAGGTACCAGATGCCGTCGCGGTGGGCGAGGCCGAGGGCCTCCACCGGGCGGGCGATGGTGGTCTTGCCGGCGGCATCGACGTAGTCGATCACCACCACCGTGCCGGTCCGCACCGCTTCCTCCACCACGCGGTCCGTCGGGCGCCGGCCGGTCGACCGCGGTCGAGCGCCTTGGGACCTTGCAACCGGTTCGTCGGTGTCTCGGTCGCCGTCGCCGTCGGCCCCCACCCCCGAGCGGACCCAGACCTTGCCGGCGAGCGTCTCGGCACTCGCTCGCGTGGACGGGGGGACGGCGTCGAGGAGCTTGGTGAGGGCGCGCCTGGCGTCGGCGGCGAAGGGTTGGTCGGCGCTGGTCGACACGGCCACGGCCATGGCGATGGCCTCGGCGACGGTGAACGTCACCGGTGGAAGGGTGGCGGCGGCGTCGAGCACGTAGCCGCCTCCCGGCCCACCGATGCCCGTCACCGGGGCCCCGGCTTCCTGGAGAGCGAGGACGTCGCGCTTGACGGTGCGGGTGGCCACCTCGAACCGTGCAGCGAGTTGGTCCGACGTCAACCCCTTCGGACCAGCCGCCCGCAGCGCCTCGGCGATGGCGTAGAGCCGGTCGGTGCGGTTCACGGCCTCGACGGTACGGCGTCCGGGAAACGGTGACACCACGGTGTCACCTGGCGGGGCGCACGCTGCCCCCATGAAGGACACCCAACCCACCAACGCCCAGCTCAGCACCGGCCACCGGATCACCACGCCCGACGGCCGCACCCTCGCCGTCGACATCACCGGTCCTGCCGACGGGCCCACCCTCCTGTTCGTCCACAGCGCGCCTGGCTCGCGCCGCTGCGATCCCGACCCGGCCGTCACCGCCGCTCGGGGGATCCGCCTCGTCACCTTCGATCGGGCCGGCTACGGCGACTCCACACCGCTGCCCGCCGACTCGCTGCCCTCCATCGAAGGCCATGCTGCCGACGCCGCTCTGGTGGCCGAAGCGCTCGAGGCGGGCCCGGTCGACGTCGTCGGTTGGTCCGCCGGCGGCCGCATCGCCGCGGCCCTCGCGGCAGGGCGGCCCGAGCTCGTGCGCAGCATCGCCATCGTCGCCACGCCGGCGCCCGAGGACGAGGTCCCGTGGGTTCCCGACGCCTACAAGCCCATGACCGCCCAGCTGCGCACCGACCCGTCGACCGCCTACGCCCACCTCATCGAGGCGTTCGAAGCCATGGGCATGACCGAGTCGATCGCGGCCGACGACGACGTGGCCGCCGGCCAGGTCTCCGGCGGCGACGGCGATGCCGCGCTCCTCGCCGAGCGACCCGACATCAAGGCGGCGGTCGTGACCATGGTCCGCGCCGGCACCGCGAACGGCGTGCAGGGCATGACCGCCGACATCGTGTCCGACCAGATCGCGCCCTGGGACTTCGACCTCAGCGCGGTCATCGCCCCGACCACGTGCTGGTACGGCACCGACGATGCCATCGTGACCCCCGCCCACGGCGACTGGTGGGCCAGCCAGATCCCTGGCGCCACCACGCACGAGGTCGACGGGATCGGCCACCTCGTGATCACCACCGCCTGGCCCGACATCCTCGACGCCCGCCCATGAGCGTGTGCTCGGACGCGCTGGACCGGGCGTGGCCTCGGCCCGCCGATGAGTCTCGGGAGCATCGACGGGTTCGGGGCAGTTGGCTGTCACACTGCCTGTGCAGGATGTACGCACCGTCGGATCTGCGCCGACGCAACGTGGAGGCAAGTCCTCATGGCCCAATGGACGAACCAGCCGGAAACGCCGGCGGTGTACCACATCAACCCCGATTGCCCCCGGGTGAAGAAGATCGCCCCTGAGCACCTCAGGTCCGGCGCGCCGCCTCCCGGCCGCAGTCGCTGCCGCGACTGCTGACCAGGTCGCGCCAGCCACGACGGGCGGACACGGCCACGATCAGGACGATCGCCCGAAGCGCTCGAACATGCCGTCGACCTGGGACTGCCAGAACTCGCGCTGAGCCTCGGACATCGTCCAGCCGGCATCGGTGGCGGGCGGCGCGTCGTCGTCGGCGATGAGGCCGCGCTTGTGGGCGAGACGGAAGAACTCGGCGTTGGGCTCGTTGCCGCGGTCGGGCACCACGATGAGGGCCGACGCCAGGAGGCCTGTGTCCGCCAGTGACTTCGTCTCGACGTATCCCAGCAACTTCGGCAGCTGGTAGCGGGGGTTGCCGAGCTCCTCGGTGCGGGAGTCCTTCACGAGCTGCCAGACCGCATCGGGGCTCGTGAGCTCGCCGGCTCGGGCACATGCTTCGAGATGAGCGAGCGCAACGGTTCGCATCTGGATCCACACGGGCAGCGCGTGGCCGGGCTGGCGGGTGCTCGGGTCCGGTGCCTGCCGCGGCGTGCGTGGCGCCCGGGTCCCCGGAGCCGAACGGACCCGCGCCGGACGCGTCGCCTGCGGCGTGGCCGCGGTGTCGCCGGCCGCCTTCGCCTGGAGCATCGCATCGACCTGGGCCTGGCGCTCCGGCGTGCCCCGCTGAGCCCGTGCCTCCGCCAGTCGTCGTGCTCGGCGCGCTTCGGGATTTTCGTCGTCCATGTGACCCCTCTCGGGCACCGACTCTACGGGCTGGTCGATTGGTCCCCGATTCGATGTCAGACCCCCTTCCTCGGGTGGGAGCAGACCTCGAGAGGAGACGGCCGATGACGGCGCAACCGCTCACCGCTGTCCGACTCGGGAGCCTCGATGACCGCCTTCGGTACCCTGGCGCCCATGCGTGCAGTGATGCTGCACGAGGGCGTCGCGACCGACGTGGCCTTCTCCACCTGATCGCCGAGACTCGCGGGTCAGGTGCGAGCGGGTGGTCCGGCGGTGAGGACCTCGCGCCACTCGGATTCGTCGAGCTCCAGCGGCTCGGTCTCGTCGACGAACTCCGAGAGCACATCGACGAACCGATCGGGTTCCTCGGCGTGGGCGAAGTGACCGGCGCCCTCGAAGATGACCAGCTTGCTGCCCGGGATCGACTCCTGGGCGGCCGCGGCGTGCGAGACCGGGATGATCCGGTCTTCGCGGCCCCAGATGATGAGCGTGGGGAGCCGGCTCGCCAGGTACAGCTTGTCGTGGGCGCTGACGGTCTGGCCCCGGGGGTCGACCACGGCTCGCAGCGTCTTCACGAACGACTCGCGGTTGGTCGGCTCGGTGAGCGAGACGTACGCCCGCCACTCCTCCTCCACCTGGGCCCAGCGGATCCCGAACGAGGCCAGCCGCCGGCTGAGGACGTTGCCGGCCTGGGCCGCGAAGCGGGGGAAGAGCAGCGGCATGAGGTACTCGGACCCGGGGAGGGTGAGCGCCCGCAGCATCCACGACACGTCCGGCCCGAGGCCCCCGCTCGACACCAGCACGAGGCGCTCGCAACGGTTCGGGTGTTGGTACGCGAGCTGCATGGCGACGCCGCCGCCGAGTGACTGGCCCACCACCGTGGAGCGATCGACCCCGAGGGCGATCATGAGATCGCGCAAGGTGTTGGCGTAGGCGCCGAGCGAGTAGTCCTGGCGGGGCTTGTCCGACTCGCCGTGTCCCGGCAGGTCCGGCGCGATCACGTGGTACCGCTCGGCCAGCCGGGGGAGGGCGGCCTTCCAGGTCGCCGAGCTTCCGGCCATGCCGTGGACCAGCAGCAACACGGGACGGTCCGGCGTTCCCTCGGGTGCCCGGCCGGCCTCTCGGTAGACCACCTGGTGGCCGTGCAGGTTGACCGACCGCTTCTCGACGGAGTTCACGACTCGACGCTACCGACGGCCCTCCCGGTCGTCGTCATCCGAACAGGGGGTAGGCGTCACGCCGTTCCGGGCGCCGGCCAGCCGCGTCGGGCAGGCTGCACCGCCATGGCACGAGCGCAGGTGGACAAGCTGGCAGTGGGAGCGGGAGCGATCCGGTTGGCGTCGGGGGTGTCGTTCCTGGTCGCGCCGAAGGCGGCCACGAAGATCTGGGGCGGCGACCCCGACGACAACCCCACGGCGTCGCTCCTGCTGCGGTCGATGGGCTACCGGGATGCGCTGGTGGGCGGCATGCTCCTGCGCGCCGGCCTGCGCGGCGACCCGACCACCGCCGGCTGGTTCCTCGCCAGCGGCGGCGCCGACCTGGCCGACCTCGTCGGCGGCGTGGCGAACCACGACCGGCTGCCCGAACGGTCGCGGACCGTCGGCATCTACGGCGCCGTCGTCGGCGTCGCGGTCGGAGCCTTGGGTGCGGCCCACGCCCGGCGCCGGACCGCCCACGGCTGAAGCGGTCGCCGGCACCGGAACCGGCACCGGACCGGAAAACGCAGCCGTCCCGGCCTCGCCGGGCAGGCGGAGACCGGGACGACCGGTGGTTCTGGGGGCGGGACTCGAACCCGCAACTCCTACATCTGCCGCATCTCCGTCGAGATCGCGGCCTCGTCTCACTCACGATGGAGTGAACGGAGGACCAGTAGGCGCTCTACCACTTGGAGCTACCCCAGGCAGCAGCCACGGTACCGGGTCCCAGCTCGGAGCCCACCATCGATTTCCCGAGGGTGGCCGGGAGTCAGGCCTCAGGAGGTCGCGTCGAGGGCGGCGGCGAAGGCGTCGAGGGCGAGGTCGATCTCCTCGGCCGACACCACGAGCGGCGGCATCCAGCGGATCACCGTGCCGTAGGTGCCGGCGTTCATCAGGATCAGGTTCCCCTCGTCGAGGCAGTGGCGCAGGATCACCGGCACCCTCGCCGCGTCGTCGAACTGCGTGGCCACCATCAGGCCGGGACCGCGCACGTCGACGATCGCCGGATGCTTCGACGCCAGCGCCGTCAGGCCGGCTCGCAGCTGCTCGCCGCGCGCGACCACGTTCTCCAGGAACCCGTCCGCCGTCAGGATCTCGAGCGTGGCCAGTGCTGCCGCGCACCCCATCGGGTTCCCGCCGTAGGTGCCGCCATGGCTCCCCGTCGGCCACTTCGCCATGAGTTCGGCCGACGCGCCGATCGCGCTGAGCGGGAAGCCCGACGCGATCCCCTTGGCCATGATCACGACATCAGGCCGCACGCCCGCCTGTTCGATGGCGAACATCGTGCCGGTGCGGGCGAAGCCGCATTGGACCTCATCGGCCACGAACAACATCCCGTGCTCGGCGCACACCTCGGCGATCGCCTGGAGCAGCGGGGCCGGGGCCGGGATGTACCCGCCCTCGCCGAGCACGGGCTCGATGACCACCGCCGCGGTCTCGGTGACCGCGGTCTGGGTGGCGAACAGGGCCTTGAACCCGGCGATGCAGTCGTCGAGGTCGGCCCCGCGTCGCAAGGGATCGGGGAACGGCGCCACGAACACGCCCGACGGCAACGGTGCGTGTCCGGCGCGGTACCCCGTCTTCGAGGTCGTCATCGCCATCGTCAGGTGCGACCGCCCGTGGAAGCTGCCGGAGAACACCACCACGTTCGGGCGCCCGGTTGCCTGCTTGGCCAGCTTCACCGCGGCCTCGGTCGCCTCGGCGCCGGAGTTGGCGAAGAAGAACGTGTCGATGCCCGGCGGGCTGATCTCGGCCAGCCGCGCCGCGAGCGGCTCGAGGCGGTCGTGGCGGTAGCAGTTGACCTGTGCGTGCACGAACCGGCCGGCCTGCTCGGCGATGGCGGCGACCACGGCGGGGTGGCTGTGGCCGGTGGAGGTGACGGCGATCCCCGAGCTGAAGTCGAGGTAGCGGTCACCGTCGGTCGTGGTGACCCAGCACCCATCGCCGCTGGCGACCTGGAGGTCGGTCAGGGAGAACCAGACGTTGGCGAGGTGCGACATGGCTGTCCTTCGAGAGCGACAGAGGCGGGAACGACAGAGGTGAGAACGACAGGGTGAGGTGCGAGGCCACCCCGGCGGCGGGAAGGCCGGACCTCATTCCTCGGGATCGTGGATGTGGCGGTAGCGGTCGGCGATCCCGACCACGAAGATGTCGAGCGCCCGCTCGAAGCGCTGGTCCCCCTGCTCGGGGTTGATGGCCGAGCGGCCGTAGCTGGCCAGCGCGAGCGGGTAGGCCTCGACGTCGAGCCCGGCGTCGCCCGCCCAGAGGTCCTGCAGCGCCGCCGCGCCCGTCTGGTTGGCCGTCCACTCGGCGCGGGTCACGGTGGTGCCCATCACGAGGGCGTTGCACAGCCAGAGGATCTCGTTGGCCTCTTCGAGCGACAGCCCCCACGAGGTCAGCTGCGCCAACGCGTCCTCGGTGAGGGCGACCGTCGCCACATCCATGATCGGCCGGGTGGCCACCGCCGCCGCCACCCTGGGGTGGTCGACCAGCACCTGGCGCAGCCGGCGACAGGCCTCGCGGATCCGAACCCGCCACGGCCCCTGGAGGTCGTGCAGCGGCTTGACCTCGGCCACGACCCGGCCCACCACGCCGTCGACCAAGGCCCGCTTGTTCGGCACGTGGTGGTAGATCGACATCGGTTCGACGCTCAGCTCGGCGGCGAGGCGACGCATGGTCAGCGCTGGGAACCCGTGCTCGTCGACGAGCTTCAGGGCCGTCGCCAAGATGCGGTCCCTGCTGAGCGGGCCCGCGGCACGGGGTGCGGTGCGGTTGGCTTGCGGGGTCTTCGGTGCCTTCGTCGTGGCGCGAGAAGGCGATCCGCTCCCCTCGATGTCCGCTCCACTGCGGGATGAGTCGCTCACTCGAGAATGCTCCAAACACGGTCCGTGCGATCCGTGCAGGTCACGCTACCGAGCCGGGACGCTCCGATCCGTGAGCATCGAAACATGAGCGGCCTCAGGGGTGCGACGGGCTCGGTGGCAGCCCGTCGAGCTCGACCGCCATCTGATCGATGTAGCACCAGATCCACTCCTCGCCGGGCTCGTAGGACTGGATGAGCGGGTGCCCGCTGGCTTGGAAGTGGGCGGTGGCGTGGCGGTTGGGCGAGGAGTCGCAACAGCCGACGTGACCGCAGTCGAGGCATCGACGGAGGTGCACCCAGCTCCCGCCGATGGCGAGGCAGTCGGTGCAGCCGTCAGCATCGGGCGGGGCGCCGATCTCGGTGTCGTCGGCGTCGAGCTCAACGAGGTGGAGACAGCTGGCTTCGGTCATCGGCAGCCCTCCGGCTGGGTCTTGGCGTTCCGAGGAGGCTACGGCCCTCGACCGCCGACGACACGTGGGTCGACGGCGCTTCTGAGTCCTGGTTCCCGGTTTCCTAGGATGACGTCTCGCAGGGACGACCGGGGGAGTGATCGTGGAGATCCGCGCGGGTGTGGAGACGCTGACGGTGACCGGGGCGGTGCCGGGCACGCGGCTCCGGGTGGAGGACGAGTCGGGCGAACGCGTGGCCACCGTGGTGGCTGACGCAGCCGGCAACGCGCACCTGGCCTTCGTCCCCTCCGCGCACCGCGTGCTGGCGACGACGGCCGACCTGGTCGAGGCCCTCGCCAGCGGCCGCACGGTCCCGCCCGGTCGCTACGTCGTGGTCGACGAGTCGGCATCACCGGAGGAACGCCACGGGCCGGTGCGGGTCCTCGAGGTCGACGACCTTCCAGACCCGTCGCTCTACGAGCAGGAGCTCCACGAGGGCTTCGGGTACCTCGAGGTGCGCGACGGCGTGACCCTGTCGATCATGGTGCGGCTCCCCGACCAGAACCTCTACGGCCCGGCACCGTGGCCCACCGTCGTCGAGTACTCGGGGTACGGGCCGTCGAACCCGGATGCGACCGAGCCTGGGACCCTCCTGGCCAACGTCCTCGGCTTCGCCACGGTGGCCGTGAACATCCGTGGCACGGGGTGCTCGGGTGGCGTGTTCGACGTCTTCAGCCCCGGCCAGGCCGCCGACGGCTACGACGTGATCGAGACCGTCGCCCGCCAGCCGTGGGTGCTGCATGGTCGCCCCGGCATGGTCGGCCTCAGCTACCCGGGCATCACCCAGCTGTACGTCGCGGCCACGAACCCGCCGAGCCTGGCCGCCATCACGCCGCTCTCGGTGATCGACGACCTGTGGCGCCAGCAGTGGCCCGGGGGCATCTACAACTCGGGCTTCACGCGGGCCTGGATCGCCATGCGCGACGCCCAAGCCCAGGTCGGCGGCATGGCATGGGACCAGAAGATCATCGATGCCGGTGACGAGCGGGCCCGCGAGAACCAGGCCATCCGCAGTCAGAACTTCGACTTCGAGAGCTTCGGCCGTGCCATCGGCGACTACGGGCCAGCGTTGGCTGCCCGGCGCATCGGTTCGTTCGTCGGGAAGATCGACGTGCCGGTCTTCCTCACCGGCGCCTGGCAGGACGAGCAGACCGGCAGCCGCTTCGCCTCGATGATCGACGCCTTCACCGGTTCGCCCGACTCTCGGGCCACCGTGTTCAACGGACATCACCCCGACGGTTACAGCCCGATGGTCATCCAGCGCTGGTACGAGTTCTTGTCGTTCCACGTCGCCAAGCGCGTGCCGAAGCTCCCCGACCTGATCCGCGAGTTCGGCCCGATGCTGTTCGAGGAACACTTCGGCTACCAGCCGGTGCTCGAGCCCGATCGCTTCGCCCACCACGGCGACGACCTGGCGGCGGCGATGACCGAGTGGCAATCCGAGCCGCGGGTCCGCCTCCTGTTCGAGAGCGGTGCCGGCCATGAGGTCCTCGGCGCCACCGCCCACCGCTACGAGGCGGCGGCGACGTCGTTCCCGCCCGACGGCGTCGAGCCTCGCCGCTGGCACCTCGGCACGGATGGGCAACTGCTCGACGAGGCGCCCCCCGTCGAGGCCGTCGGGACCTACCTGGACGACCCCGATGCCGGCGCGCTCGGCTATGCGACCGACCTGCTCGACGATCTGCTCCGCTTCGCCAAGCCGGGCGTCCCGACCGACTGGACCCGCTTCGACGACGCGCACCGCTTGGCCGGCGAGACCGAGCCGTTGACGGAGGCGGTGACGGTCGCCGGGGCCGGCCACGTGGACGTGTGGCTCCGGCCGAGCACGTCCGACACCGCGGTGCAGGCCACGATCACCGAGGTCCGCGCCGACGGCATCGAGCAACGGATCCAATGCGGCTGGCACCGGCCGATCCACCGCGTCGAGGATCCGGTCCACAGCGGCGACCTCGCGGTCGACTACACGTTCGCCCCGGAGGATCGGGTCCCGCTCGTGCCGGGGGAGTGGCTCCGCTTCCGGCTCCCGATCTACCCGTTCGCCCACGTGTTCCGGAAGGGCTCGCGGATCCGTCTCGCGCTGTCCACGCCGGGTCGCGACCACCCGTTCTGGTGCTTCGACAACCCGATCGAGGCCGGCGCGGCACACGACGTCGGACTCGGCGGCACGCACCCCAGCGCACTCGTCCTGCCGGTCTGGCCCGTGGGCGTGGATCACCCCGAGGACCTCCCGCCGGCGGGTTCCCTCCGAGGCCAACCGGCCCGGCCCGCCGAACCGATCGCCAACGCGACGGCGTCAGCGGCCCGAACCGCCTGACGCACCCGGCAGACTGTCTGTCGTGCCGTGGCCGAACTGGCAGCAAGCTGCCTCCCTCACGGTCGCGATGCTGCTCCTGGCCGCCGCGGCGAAGCGATGGGGAAACCGTCGCGGGCCGTCCGTCGCCGCCGGCGCGACCGAGGTCGCGCTGGTGTCGTTCCTCTACATGCTCTGGCGCCTCGCCCGGGTGCTGCCGCTCGTGCAGGACGAGGGCGCCGTCGAGCGGGGCCACCAGATCTGGCGCCTGCAGCAATGGCTCCACCTGCCGAGCGAGCTCGCCATCGAACGGTGGACGCTCCACCATCGCTGGCTCGCCGAGTTCGCCGTCAGCTTCTATGCGACCGCGCACGTGCCGGCGTTGCTCGGCTTCTTGGTCTGGCTGTACGTCCGCCACAAGCCCGACTACCCGCGGTGGCGCAACGCACTGGTCATCACCACCGGCTTCTGCTTGTTCATCCGCTTCGTCCGCGTCGCGCCGCCGCGCCTGTTGCCGGACCTCGGCTTCGTCGACATGTCGAACGTGCTCCACAAGTCCGTGTACGGGCCGGTCGGCACCGGTGTGTCCGACCAGTTCGCGGCCATGCCCTCGATCCACATCGCCTGGGCCGCGATCGTGTGCTTCGGCGTGCTGGAGGCCAGCCCCAGCCGCTGGCGGATCATCGGCCCGGTCCACCTCGCCCTCACGTTCTTCGCGGTCGTGGCGACGGCCAACCACTGGTGGATGGACGGCATCGTCGCCATCGGCCTGATGGTGATCGCCCTGGGCCTCGACTGGGGGGCGCGCCGCTTGCGTTCCGCCCGTCGGCGCATGTCGGTCCCGACGATCGTGGCTGATGCCGAGCCCGCGGCCGACGCAGTCCCCGAGCCCGTGCTCGCCGAGTGACCGAACGGCCCGACGACAGCGGGCTCACCGCTCGTTCCCCGCCGGACCAGCTCAGGTGAGGGCGGTGACGAGGCGGGAGACGACCGCGGCCAGCACGACGATCCCAAGCGTCCGCCGCCACGGGTTCACGCCCCGCAAGATCTCGTCACCGGCCCACCACGCCAGCGCGATCGTGGCGACCACCGCGAGCGTCGTCGAGGCGGTGCCGGCCGGATGGAAGGCCCGACGGCCGACGGCGGCCACGAGGACGATGCCGAGGGCCACGTTCGGCATCTGGGCGATGACGATGCGCCCGGTCCGCCGACTGCGGAACCACCAGTCGAAGGCGGCCGCCGCGCCAGGCGCGGGGGTCTCGGATGCGTCCGGCTCGTCGGCGTGCTCCGGATCGTCCATGAGGCTCCGACCTGCCCCGCACGCGATCGTGCCCGCCGCATGGGGGAGGGAGGAGGCGGCGGGCACGATCTTGGTGCGGTGGGGTTGCGACGAGGTGTACCCCCGTGGGCCGAGCGCTAGACGCGGAAGATCGGAAAAAGGTTCGAATCGTCCTGCGGCGGTTCCGTCGCCCCGTCGGTCCTCAGTCGGGTTCGGTGAGGGTCGACGCGTCCGGGGGATAGCGGTCGGCGTACACCTCGAACAGGCCCTTCCACTCGTCGGGCATCTCGTCGGTCGGCGCCGGCTTCGACCCGCCGGCGAGGCGATCGCCGAGCTGGGCCAGGCAGACGTGCCAACCGGTGCTGTCGCGAGCGGCCTTCTCGATCGTCGAGAAGGAGTCGGTGAACTCGAGCCGGCACCCCTCCTTGGTGGGTGCAGCTCCCAGCGGAGGGCGTCGGGGCCCCAGTGGAAGGCGAGGATCCGGGGTGGGTCGTACTCGTCGAGGTGACCATCGAAGCCGTCGATCCCCTCGAAGCGGAACTCGAACCGCAACGGGGTGCCAGCGCCGGCTTCGAGGTCGCCCTCGATCGTGGTGGGGTACCAGTGGGCCAGCTCGTCGGGATCGGTCAGGGCGGCCCAGACCCGTTCGATCGGGTGCGCGTAGGTGCGCTCGAAGCGGACGACGGATCGCCCGTCGACCTCCTCCAACACGCCGAGGTCCGACTCGGTGGGTGATGTCTTCATGGGGCTTCCGGGCCTCTCTGTGGTGCGGGGCGGCGGAGGGGTCAGCTGGTGTGGGCGTGGGATTCGGTGCGGGTCTCGGTGCGGCCGTCGGCGTGGCGGGCGAAGCGGCCCTTGGTGGGGCCGTGGTGCGGGGCGTCGTCGTCCCAGGGCCAGCCACCGAACCCGGTCTCGCGGAAGTCGGCGAACGCCTGCTCGATCTCGGCCTCGGTGTTCATCACGAAGGGGCCGTAGCGGGCCACGGGCTCGCCGATGGGACGGCCCTGGAGGACGAGCACCTCGACCGGGCCCGAGTCGTCGGCGCGCAGCGTGATCGCCTCGTCCGCCTTCACGACCGCTCCGGTGTCGCCGTCGAGCTGGTGCGATCCGACCGAGAGGCCCGGCCCGTCGAACACGTAGAGGGTCCGCACCGTCTCAGGACCGCTTGCCGGCGGGAGGTGCCACGTGGCCCCGGCTTCGAGGGCGAGGTGCCAGATCGCGAGGTCGGACTCGGGCCGGGCCGCCCACGAGCTCGGTGGTGGGGCGAGTGGCTTGGCATCGCCGAGCGCTCCGGCGATGACGGTGATCTCGGTGCGTCGGCCGGCATCGTCGACCGACTCGATCCGCGGGATGTCCTCCGCCCACAGCATCGTGAAGTACGGGTCGACGAGCTTGTCGGAGGCCGGGAGGTTGAGCCAGATCTGGAAGAGCTGGAGGTCGTTGTCGCCGTCACGGTTCACGAGCGGGAACATCTCGCTGTGGACCACGCCGCCGCCGGCGGTGAGCCATTGCACGTCGCCACGACCGAACCGGGCCGTGGCGCCGAGCGAGTCGGCGTGGTCGATGAGCCCGCGTCGCACGAACGTGACCGTCTCGAAGCCGCGGTGGGGGTGTTGGGGGAAGCCCGGCACGATCTGGCCGTGGTACATGTTCCAGCCGTCGATCCCGGCGAAGTCCGACCCGAGGTCGCGATCGTCGATCGGGACGGCCGGACCCAGCTGGTCGTTGCCGGCGGGGTAGTGGTCGAGGTGGTGGGCGCAGAACAAGAACGGGTCGATGGTCGGCCACTGGGCGCCCAATGGCACGGTCTGGAGCACGGGATCATCCATGCCTCCACGCTACGGGGGGATGCCAACGCGGCCTCGGGCCAGGCCCGTGAGCGGCGGGTTCGTCCCCCGCAAGCGGCAAATCGGACAGATTGAGGCCAGGGAGCGGACCCGCGCTGCTCACGTCGCAGCAACGGTCGAGATATCACCGATACGTACCGTGACCGGCGTGTATACAGCCTCGGATACAGCGAGCACCCGGAGGGACTTCGCGTACCAGTCGCTCAAGCAACGACTGCTCAGCGGAGATTTCCCACCTGGCGCGCGGCTCGGCGAGGAGCGCTTGGCTGGCGAGCTGGGCGTCTCGCGCACCCCGATCCGCGAGGCCCTCTCCCGCCTCCACTCCGAGGGGCTGGTGGAACGGCTCGTCGACGGGGGCTTCGGCCCGACCCTGATCAACCTGCACCTCATCCGCGAGCTGTACGAGATCCGCTTCGCCCTCGAACGGTTCGCGATCCGGCGCACGGGGGGCACGGGTCTGGCCCACGACGAGGAGCAGATCCGGCGCCTCTACGGCGACTGGGCCGACCTCGACACCCCACGGTCCGACGATGAGGTCGACGGCGAGTTCGTGCTGCTCGATGAGGACTTCCATGAACGCCTCGCCGGCGCGGCCGGCAACGGATCGCTCGTGGACCAGCTCCACAAGGTGAACGAGCGCATCCGGATCGTGCGGATGCAGGACTTCCTCACCGCTGACCGGGTCGAGCTCACCATCGTGCAACACGTCGGCGTGCTCGAGGCCCTGCTTGCCGACGACGTGGACCTGGCCGAGGAGCGCCTCATCGGCCACTTCGGCGAATCCCTCGAGGTGGTCGAGGAGCGCGCTGCCCAGACGATCGCCCGAATGCTGGAGCCCCGACGATGACGAACGACGCCCCCACGGCACCCCGTGACGCGAACGCGCCCAGCACGGCCGAGCGGATCCCGATCCTCGACGCCCGAGGCATCACGCAGCGGTTCGGCTCACTGGTGGCCAACGATGCGGTGGACTTCTCGCTGTTTGCCGGTGAGGTGCACGCGCTCCTGGGCGAGAACGGCGCCGGCAAGAGCACGCTGATGAAGGTGCTCTACGGCGTGAACACCCCGCAGGAGGGCCAGGTCCTCGTGAACGGCGTGGCCATCGAGCCCGGGTCGCCGGCTGCGGCCCGCGCCGCCGGGATCGGCATGGTCTTCCAGGACCTCCGGCTCGTGCCCGCGCTGACCGTGGCAGAGAACATCGAGCTCGCGTGTGGCTCGGGCCGCTACCGCAGCAAGGTCGCACGCGATCGGGTCCGCGGCGGCGCCGAGCGCTACGGCCTCGCCGTCGACGCCGATGCCGTGGTGCGCGACCTCTCCATCGCCGAGCGCCAACTCGTCGAGATCCTGCGGGTGCTGCTCATGGACGCCCGCGTGGTGATCCTCGACGAACCCACCAGCGCCCTCGCTCCCCAAGAGGTCGACGCGCTCCTCGCCGTGATCGAGCGGCTACGCGACGACGGACTCGGCATCGCGCTCATCACCCACAAGCTCGCCGAGACCCGAGCGGTCGCGGACCGCGCCACCGTCCTGCGAGGCGGGGCGATGGTCCTCTCGGGGGCCGACCCCCGGTCGCTCACCGACGACGAGCTCATCGAGACGATGGTCGGGGCCGTGCCCCCGCCGTTGCCGGCCGAACGGGTCCCGGCCCGCACCGGCATGCCGGCACTGGCGGTCAGCGGCGTGTCGGCCAACGGCGCCGACGGCCACCCCCGCCTCCACGACGTGACCTTCCTCGTCCAGCCCGGTGAGCTGGTGGGTGTGGCCGGCGTCTCGGGCAACGGCCAGCGCGAGCTGCTCGACGTCGTCCTCGGGGTGCTTCCGCTCTCCTCCGGCAGCATCCACATCGGTGGCCGCGACATCGGGCGCTCCGGCAAGCCCCGCAACGCGCTGCGCGCCGGGGCCGTGATCGTGCCCGAGGATCCGGTGAACGACGCGGTGGTCGGCGGGCTCGCGATCCTCGAGCACCTCGCCCTCAACGGGCGGCCGCTCCCGACCAGCGGACCGCGCATCGACTGGAAGTCGGTTCGGAACCTGGTGGCGGGCAACGACATCTCCGAGCGGCTGCACCTGGCGCCGCTCGATCGCAAGGTGGCAACCCTCTCGGGCGGCAACATCCAGCGGGTCGTCCTCACCCGCACGTTCCTGGTGGACGACCCGAAGCTCGTGGTGGTCGCCTATCCGAGCCGGGGCCTCGACATCGCCTCGGTGCGCGCCACCCAGCAGCTGCTCCTCGAGCGGCGCGAGGCGGGGGCCGGCGTCCTCATGGTCTCGGAGGACCTCGACGAGCTCCTCGCCCTCGCTGACCGCATCATCGTGCTGCACGACGGTCACCTGGCCGGGGTCGTCGAACCGGGCAGCACCGATCGACAGGCGATCGGACGCCTGATGCTCCAAGGAGCCGCCGCATGACCGCCGTCGACGCACCCGGCGCACCCGATGCGCCCGACGACCTCGAACCCGACGCGGGCGGGCAGCTGCCGACACCGCCGCCGATCGGACCGGTCGACCCGACCACGGCGACGCTTCTCGACGAACCGGGGTCGCTCGCGGCCTTCGCGGCGTTCAGGCACAACCGCATCGTCCGGGTCGCTGTCCGGTGGGTGGTGCTCGTGGGCGCCACCATCGCGATCTTCTGCGCCTTCTTGTTGGCCAAGGGCGCGCAGCCCGACGAGGTCTTGCGCTCGATGTGGGAGACGTCGCTCGGCAGCCCCGACAGCGTCGGCGAGACCTTCATCCGCGCCACGCCCATCCTGCTGGCCGCGCTCGCCGCGGCCGTGCCGGCACGCGGAGGCCTGTTCAACCTGGGCGGGGAGGGCCAGCTCCTGCTGGGCGCGGTCGGGGCGTTCGTCGCCGCCAACGCCCTCGACGGCGGGGCGAGCAGCGCCGTCACGCTCGTCTGCATGGCCATCGGCGGCGCGGTGTTCGGTGCGGCCTGGGCCGCCATCCCCGCCGTGCTGAAGGTGTACACGCGGACCAACGAGGCGATCTCGAGCCTGCTCCTCAACTACATCGCCGGGATCATCATCACCTGGCTGTGCTTCGAGCGTTGGAAGGACCCGATCAGCCTCGGCCAGGCGTACTCCCGGGAGCTGACCGGCGGCGAGCGGTTCCCGATCATCTGGGGGAACCGCGTCCACCTCGGGATCTTCGTCGGGGTGATCGCCGGGCTCGTGCTGTGGGTGATCCTGCGCTGGAGCACCTGGGGGTTCAAGCTCAAGGTCCTCGGCGGCAACCCCTCGGCTGCTCGTCGCGCCGGCCTCGCCGTCACCGGGCTGTCGATCGCGGCGATGATGGTCGGCGGGGCCATGGCCGGCCTCGGCGGGATGGTCGAGGTGGCCGGCACCGAAGGCCGCCTGCGGCCCGAGCTGCTCGCGGGCTACGGGTTCATCGGCTTCCTGGCGTCCTGGCTCGCCCGCCACGACCCGCTGCGGATCATCGGCGCCGCCGTGCTCCTCGGCGCGATCGCCGTCGGCGGAAGCGGCCTGAAGATCACCGCCGGGCTGTCCGGCGGCGCCGTGAACATCTTGATGGCGCTCGTCTTGTTCGCCGTCCTCGGCTGGGGCCGCACGTCCGAATCGGAAGGGTCCTGATGATCGAAGCAGTCCTCACTGGTGCCGTCGCCGGCGGCACGTCCATCGTGTTCGCCGGGCTCGGCGAGCTCACGTGCGAGCGTGCCGGGGTCATCAACCTGGGTACCGAGGGCTCGATGCTCTGCGGGGCGCTCGCGGCCTACGTCGTCGGCATCAACACCGGCAGCCCGTGGCTCGGCGTCCTCGCCGGGATCGCCGCTGGCGCGCTGCTCGCCTCGGTGCACGCCGTCATGGTCCTGCACCGCCACGCCAACCAGATCGCCGTCGGCCTGGTCGTGACCTTCCTCGGCACCGGCCTCACGTCGCTGTTCGGGCAGGACTACGTGGGCAAGGGCGTGCAGCCGCTCGAGTCGTGGGCGATCCCCGGCCTGTCGAAGCTCCCGTTCCTCGGGACCGTGCTGTTCGACCACGACCCATTGACCTACCTGTCGTTCGTGGCGGTCCCCCTCGTGGCCTGGGGCCTGTGGCGGACCCGAGCCGGGCTCATCTTGCGTTCTGCCGGCGAAGGACCCGAGGTGCTGGAGATCTACGGGACCTCGGCTCGGAAGGTCCGCTGGATCGCCCTGCTCGTCGGCGGCGGGTTGGCGGGCCTCGGCGGCGCCCAGCTGTCGACCGCGGCCACCCTCAACTGGTCCGAGGGCATGACCGTCGGCCGCGGCTTCGTGGCGGTGGCGCTGGTGATCTTCGCCGGCTGGCACCCGCTCAAGCTCGCCGGGGGCGCCTACCTCTTCAGCGGTGCCATCGCCTTGCAGCTCCAGCTCCAGGCGCGGGGCTGGGAGATCTCCCGGTACCTGCTCGAGTCCCTTCCGTACGTGACCGTGCTCGTGGTGCTGGCCCTGCTCAGCAACCGCCGCATCCACGGCGGGCCCGCAGCCCTCGAGAAGGTCTTCGAGGGCTGACCGCTCCCCGGCCGGCCCCCCGAGCCGGCCCCGTTCCCCCAACAGCTAGCCAACCACCGCACCCGGAGGATCTTCCATGTCCCGAACCATCCGCGCCCTTGCCATCGTGCTGGGCCTCACCATGCTGGTCGCCGGCTGCGGCAGCAGCAGCGGCGACTCGGCGTCGTCGAGCGCGTCGAGCGACGGGAAGTTCACCGTCGGCTTCATCTACGTCGGGCCGAAGGACGACTTCGGCTACAACCAGGCCGCGTACGAGGCATCGGTCGCGATGGAGAAGGCGGTGCCCGGCGTGAAGGTGCTCCAGGCGGAGAACGTGCCGGAGACCGCCGAGAGCGAAGCGACCATGCAGAACATGATCGACAAGGGCGCCAAGGTCATCTTCGCCACCAGCTACGGCCACTACGAGTTCGCCAAGAACATGGCGGAGAAGAACCCGGGCGTGACCTTCGTCCACCAGGGCGGGCTGAAGGGCGACACCAAGCTCGACAACCTCGGCACCTACTTCGGCACCGTGTACGAGCCCGTGTACCTGGCCGGCATCGCGGCCGGGTCGGTCACCAAGTCCGACAAGCTCGGCTACGTCTACGCCTTCCCGATCCCCCAGACCCTGGCCAACATCAACGCCTTCACGTTGGGCGCACAGTCGGTGAAGCCAGGCATCAAGGTCATCACCATCGCCACCGGCAGCTGGTGTGACCCGTCGGTCCAGTCGCAGTCGGTCAAGACCCTCCTCGACCAGGACGTCGACGTCATCACCCAGCACCAGGACTGCACGAAGACGATCATCGAGGCCACCGAGGCCGCGGGCGCCTACTCCATCGGCTACCACGCCGATGCCTCGTCGCTCGCTCCCAAGGGCTGGGTCACGGGTTCGGAATGGAACTGGACCCCGCTGTACACCGACATCGTCAAGACGGTGAAGGACGGCACGTTCAAGGGCAGCAAGTACGACGGTGACTTCCGTGTCGGCCTGCAGACCGGGGACAACCCCTTCGTGCAGTCGAAGTACGGCTCGATGGTCACCGACGACACCAAGGCGCTCATCGAGAAGGCCAAGAAGTCCTTCGAAGATGGCGGCTCCCCGTTCGCTGGGCCGGTCGAGGACCAGGACGGGAAGGTCATCTACGCCAAGGGCAAGCAGCCCACCTACGCCGAGGTCGAGACGATGAAGTTCTTCGTCAAGGGCGTCGTCGGGAAGATCGGGTAGCGACACCCACGATGGACGCAACCGTCCACTCGGACTCCGGCCAGGGCCCTGTCGTCGTGCTGTTGCACGGCGTCGGGGTCGGGCCGGCGTCCTTCGACGAACTGGCCGGACTGCTCCAACGTGACCACCGCGTGGTCGTGGTCGGGCGGCCCGGCGGCCCCTCGACGGCCGTGTCCCTCGCGGACCAGGCCGACGGCGTGGCCGATCTCCTCGGCTCGGTCGGTGCCGCCGGTGCGTGCATCGCCGGGGTCAGCGGCGGGGCGACCCTCGCCCTGCTCATCGGGATGCTGCGTCCCGAGGTCGTGGGGGGTCTGGTCGTCCATGAACCGCTCGTGGGCTCGCTGGCCCCCACCCTGCACACGCGCTTCGCGGCCGCGGCCCGTCTCGCGGCCGAGGGCGAAGCGGGTGCCGTCAGCGTGGTCCGCACCGTCATGGGCGAGGCCACCTGGGAACGGCTCACCGAGCCGGAAAGGGCGCAGGTCCTGGCCGAGGCCGGCCGGTCCCGGGCCGAGGTGGCGGTGTTCGCGGCCTTCGATCCGTCGTCCGAGGAGCTCGACCGGCTCCGTTCGTTCCCGGTGATCACGACCGTCGGCGGCCGCAGCGGACCCGAGCGATGGGAGGCCGCCGAGATCCTGCAGCTCCACGCCCGTGCCGAGCTGCGCGTCGTGGCCGGTTCGGGCAACGCCGCCCAACTCGATGCACCAAGCCTCCTCGCCGATGTGATCCGCTCCTGCCGACCCACCACCTTGACGAGGTCCCGATGACGATCCACGTGGCCGGGACCGATCCCTACGCCTGGCCCTACGACGGCCGGCTCGACGGACGCGAGCTGGCGCTCGTCCTCGCCGGCTGGGACGAGGGCTGGGCCGGCCGGGTCACCGACCGGTCCCCGGCCCACGCCGGCTGCCTGGCCCTCGCAGCGGCGGTCGCCGCGTTCGGTGGTCTCGTCATCGGCGTGCACCACGCCGGCTCGGCGCCCCTCGACCTGCCCGGAACGCACCTCGCCGTGGCCGCCCACGGGATCGACGGGTTCCACGGAGGCCCGCTCGACGACATCTTGCGATCTCGCGGCCGCACGCACCTGCTGGTGGGCGGGATGGGGCTCGAGGCGCCCGTCCACTCCACCCTCCGTGCCGCCAACGACCGCGGCTACGAGGCCCTGCTGGTCGCCGACGCGTCGGCTCCCCTCCGCGACGACCTCCGTGAGGCCTCGCTCAAGACCGTGACCATGTCCGGCGGCATCTTCGGTGCCGTCGGCCAGACCGAGGCGGTCCTCACCGCCCTGACATCCGCACCTGCCACTGCTCCAGGCCAGGAGGCCACCACCCCATGACCACCATCGGACCCATCGACGCCGAGCCCTACTCGTGGCCCTACGACGCCGTCTTCGATCCCGCCCACACCGCGCTGGTGAACATCGACTGGCAGACCGACTTCTGCGGTCCCGGCGGCTACGTCGACGCCATGGGGTACGACCTGAGCCTGACCCGTGCCGGGCTGGCGCCCACGGTCGAGGTGCTGGCTGCCTGCCGCGCCGCCGACATGCTCGTCATCCACACCCGTGAGGGCCACCTCCCGGACCTGTCGGACTGCCCGCCCAACAAGCTGTGGCGCTCGAAGCAGATCGGCGCCGGGATCGGCGACGCTGGGCCGTGCGGGCGGATCCTCGTGCGGGGTGAGCCCGGCTGGGACATCGTCCCGGAGGTGTACCCGATCGACGGCGAGGTGATCATCGACAAGCCGGGCAAGGGCGCGTTCTACGCCACGGAGCTCGACCTCGTCCTGCGCAGCCGCGGGATCACCCACATCGTCCTCACCGGCATCACGACCGACGTGTGCGTCCACACCACGATGCGGGAGGCGAACGACCGCGGCTACGAGTGCCTGCTGCTGTCGGACTGCACCGGCGCCACCGACGTCGGCAACTACCGCGCCGCACTCGAGATGGTGAAGATGCAGGGCGGCGTGTTCGGCGCCGTCGCGCCCTCCAGTGCGCTGCTGGCCGCACTCGGCGCCCACCAGGCCGTTGGGAGCTGAGGGCGCAGCGCCCCATCCCCTCGACGGCGGTCTCGCCGGGTTGCGCCAGGCGTACGCCGCGGGGTTCGAACCGGCCGACGTCGTGCACGAGGTGCTCGCTCGCATCACCGCGCACGGCGACCCGGCCGTCTGGATCGACGTCGAAGGCATCGAGGGGTTGGAGCTGGCGGCCAAGGACCTCGGGGAGCGCGACCGGGACACCTCGCCGCTGTGGGGCGTGCCATTCGGCGTGAAGGACAACATCGACGTGCAAGGCCGGCCCACGACGGCCGGGCTGCCGGGCGCCGTGCGCACGGCCGACCGGACCGCGACGGTCGTGCAGCGCCTGATCGACGCCGGGGGGATCTACGTCGGCAAGACCAACCTGGACCAGCTGGCCACCGGCCTCGTGGGCACGCGGTCGCCCTATGGCACGCCCCGCAACCCGTTCGACGCGGCGCTGGTGCCGGGCGGATCGTCGTCGGGTTCGGCTGTGGCCGTGGCCGCCGGCCAGGTGACGTTCGCACTCGGCACCGACACCGCCGGGTCCGGCCGGGTGCCCGCCGCGCTTTGCGGGATCGTCGGGGTCAAGGGACCTCCCGGGGCTCGACCGATGGACGGCGTGGTCCCGGCCAGCCCGACCCTCGACTGCGTCTCGACGTTCGCACGCTCGATCGCCGACGGCTTGCTCGTCGAGTCCGTGATGGCGGCCTCGGCGTGGCCGGTCGCGATCGGGCCCTGGCGCGTGGCCGTGGCCGATCCTGACGGGCCGGAGGGGTTGCGCCTCCGGGTCGGCGGGCACGAGGTTCTGGCAGCGGACCTGGCGCCGTTCCACGAGGCCGGTGACCTCCTGTACCAGGGCCCTTGGCTGGCGGATCGCACTGCGGCCCTGGCCGACGTGTTGGCGCACGGCCTCGAGGGCACCGTCGAGATCGTGCGCCGGGTGGTGGCCGAGGGGGCGCGGTACTCGGGCACCGAGGTGTTCGCGGCCGTCCGCCGGCTGGCCGAGATCCAGACGGTGCTGGCCCCATGGTGGCGGCGTGTGGATGCCCTCGTGGTGCCGACGGTGCCCTGGGCGCCGACGCTGGCCGCGGTGTCGGTCGATCCGATCGGCGTCAACGCCCGGCTCGGCCGCAACACCACGTTCGCCAACCTGCTCGGGCTGGCGGCGATCGCCGTCCCGGCGGCCGACGGACCCGGCGGCGTCACCGTGCTGGGGCCGCCCGGCCACCTGGGCACGGTGGCCGGCGTGGCCGCCGCACTGCACGGCGAGGCACTGACGGCAGGCGCGGGCGGCCCGAGCGGCCGCATCCACCTCGCGGTGGCTCCGGATATCGCGGACGGCGCTGGGGTGGTCGGGGCGCCGTCGTCCGTGCGTGGACTGGGGTCGATCGGCGGGGTGCTCGCGGGACTCGGTGCCGAGCTCGTCGACCGCACGTCCACCGCACCCGGCTACCGGCGGGCGCGCGACGATGCCGGCGCAGGCCTCATCGGCGGTCGTGCCCTCGGCCAGGGCGCGCTCGCCCATGCCGAGCGGACCGGCCCAGCCATGGGCATCGGCGTCGGCGTGGAGCTCTGGTCGATCGCGCCAGCCGGGCTGGGCCGCCTCACCGCGTCGCTGCCGACCGACCTCGCCCTCGGCGCCGTCGAGCTGGCCGACGGCCGCTGGGTCAAGGCCGTGGTGAACGACGAGGCGTCCCGCCCCTGACCAACGACTGACCAACGCCCGGCCCCCCGCCCGAATTGTGGCGATGATCGACCTCGTCGGTGCGCGATCGCCACAAATTCCTGCGCCTGGCCGACGCCCGCCCGATTTGTGGCGATCATGGACCTCGTCGGTGCGCGATCGCCACAAATCCCGAACCTGACGGAGCCGCCTTGGGCGTGGACACGCGTCCCGGTGGTCGGCGTACGATCCGGTCGCTGCCGCCGGGCATCCACCGAAGGGACGACATGGGACTCATCTCGCCGCCAGACGCTGCGTTCCTCTTGTCGGAGTCGCGCGCGACGCCGATGCACGTCGGGGGGCTGCAGGTGTTCGAGCTGCCCGAGGGCGCCGGACCCGGTTGGTTGCGCGAGCAGTTCCAGCAGATGCTCGCCTACGACGACGTCTCGACGCTCTTTCGCAAGCGCCCCTACCGGTCGTGGCGCACCGGTGGCCAGTGGGCCTGGCGGGAGGACGACGAGCTCGACATCGAGTACCACGTCCGCCACTCCGCCCTGCCCCAGCCCGGCCGGGTCCGCGAGCTCCTCGCCCTCGGTGGTCGGTGGCACGGCGCCCTCCTCGACCGGCAGCGACCGCTGTGGGAGTTCCACCTGATCGAGGGACTCGAGGGCAACCGGTTCGCCGCCTACACCAAGATCCACCACGCCATGGTCGACGGCGTCTCGTCGCTCCGGATCCTCGAGCGGTCGCTGGCCAAGGACCCGAGCACCGAGGTGGCGCCGCCATGGATCCGTCGGCCGCGGCCGGCCGCGGCAGGTGGAGGCGGGGCCAACCCGGTCGAGGCGCTCCTCGACGTCGCCAAGGGTGGCCTGGAGCTCGTGGGTGTCGCGCCGGCGCTGTTGCGCTCGGCCCGGCGGGCGATGGACGAGGAGCTGGCGGCGTTCCCGTTCAAGGCGCCACCCACCATGTTGAACGTGCACATCACCGGGGCTCGTCGCATCGCGGCGGACACGTGGAGCCTCAGCCGGGTGCGCGCCGTCGCCAAGGCATCCGATGCCACGCTCAACGACATCGTCCTCGGCATGTGCTCGGGGGCACTGCGCCGCTACCTCATCGAGGAGGGCGGCCTCCCCGACGAGTCGCTCACGGCGATGGTGCCGGTGTCGCTGCGCACCGACGACAGCGCCGAGGGCAACGCCGTCGGGGCCGTGCTCACCTCGCTCGCGACGGACACGAAGGATCCGAGCTGGCGTCTCGACCGGATCCGGCAGTCGATGGAGATCGCCAAGGCGAGCCTGCGAGGCTTGTCGCCGATCCAGCTGCTGGCCATGAGTGCAGCGAACATGATGCCGTCCCCGATCGTGTCGATGCTCGGCGGCGGCGAGGGCTGGCGGCCTCCGTTCAACGTCACCATCTCGAACGTCCCGGGCCCGCGCGAGCCGCTCTACCTCAACGGCGCCAAGCTCCAGGGCATCTACCCGATGTCGATCCCGTACCACGGCCAGGCCCTCAACATCACGATCACGAGCTACGTCGACAACCTCGAGTTCGGGCTCACGGGATGCCGCCGCCGGGTGCCCCACCTCCAGCGGCTGCTGGTGCACCTCGAGGAATCCCTCGTCGAGCTCGAACAAGCGGTCGGGCTGGCCTCGCCGCGCGACCGCGCCGACGCGCTCATGCGACCGGCGCGCGGCACCAAGGGCGCCGCGGCGACGCGGACGCGCAGGCCGGCAGCGCCGTGATGTCGAGGGCAGGCACGCGGGATTCGTCAGGATTGCCGGGAACCAGGTGTCCTCGCGGACCGTCGGACCTGCCCGTAAGGTGACGCGGCGCCCTGAGGGGTGCGAGGAAGGACGGGGATCATGGTGGGAGCGATGCGCATCGGGCGGCGTGGGCTGGGGGCGTTGGCACTGGCCCTGACGACGGGGATGGGCGGGATCGTCCTCCTGCCGTCGGCGGCCCAGGCGGACCCGGCGGAGGCCGACGTGTCGGTCACGGTGACGCACTCGCCAACCACGGTGACCACCGGCGACGAGGTGACCTTCACCGTCACCGGCACCAACGCGGGCCCGGGCGATGCCGCCGCCGTGGTCCTCGGGCTGTCGTTCGGCTACCCGCTCTCCTTGGTGTCGGCCGATGCCAACTGTCGGCTCTCCTACGGCGACGGCAACTCGGTGCTGTGCACCGTCGGCACCATCACCAGCGGCAACTCCGCGACGGCCACGATCAAGCTGCGCCCGTCTGCCTCAGGCGTGTACACGATCCCGGCCGCGGCCTCGTCGACCACCCCTGACCCGGATTCGGCCGACCTGGCCGCCACCGACACGATGCTCGTCCGACGAGGACCGTCGCAGGGCGAGCGCTACGTCAAGGGCGTGTTCCCGATCATCCTCGGACGGGACCCCGACAGCTCCAGCCTCACGTTCTGGGCGAACCGGTTCTTCCAGGCGAACAACCACTACCCGCGACACCTCGAGACGGTGCCGCTCGGCATCATCGGGAGCAACGAGTACCGGCGCATCCGGATCCGCGAGGCGTACGTTCGCATCCTCGGGCGCCCTGCGTCGGCGACCGACGTCACGTACTGGTTGGCGAGGTCCAACAGCGGCCTGTCGTACGAGGCCATCGAGCGACGCATGATCACCTCGAGGGAGTTCAGCGCCAAGCACGGCCAGGATCCGGCCGATCCCACGATCGCGGCGTACCACGTGGTCCTCGGACGGGCTCCGACCCAGGCCGAGATCGAGGCCTTCGCGCTCGACTACGCCAACGGCAAGACGTTCGCCGCGGTCGTGCTCAAGATCCAGCGGTCGACGGAGAGCTACGACCTGTTGATCGCCGACCGGTACCAGAAGACCCTCGGTCACGCGCCCAGCGCGGTGGGGCGGTACGGCTGGCAGATCCGCCTTCGCCAGGGCGTGAGCCCCGAGCGGCTGTGGGCGGAGCTGCTCGTGTCCGGTGAGTTCATGCAGAAGTACCCCCCGAGCGAGGACGACTACGGCCCCCTCGCCCCGGTCTCCAACAAGGGCTTTCGCTTCCAGCCCTGAGGTCAGGCGGATCCCGGCTCCGGGTCGGTCACCTTCGGGTGGCCGGCCCGCGTCGCGTTCGGGGTCGGTCGCGATGCGCGCCCGATCAGATCGGGAGGTCGCCGGTTCCGGTGCGGGTGCTGCCGTGGTCGCGGTAGGCGGCGATGGTGCGCTGGGCGATGCGCATCTGGTGGACCTCGTCGGCGCCGTCGGCGAACCGGGCCCAACGAGCGTGCTGGTACATGCCGGCGAGCGGGGTGTCGGTGGAGTAGCCGAGGGCACCGTGGACCTGGATGGACCGGTCGATCACCCGGCCCAGCATGTTGGCGACGAAGTGCTTGGCCATCGAGACCTCGCTCTTGAAGTCGAGGCCGTTGTCGATGCGGTAGGCGGCGTGGAGCACCATCAACTTGGCCTGGTACAGCTCCATGGTGGAGTCGGCGATCATCCACTGGATGCCCTGCTTCTCGGCGAGCATCGAGCCGTGGGAGTACCGGTTGAGGGACCGGTCGACCATCATGTCGAGCGCGGTCTCGGCCTGGGCGATCCACCGCATGCAGTGGGCGAGGCGGGCCGGCCCGAGGCGTGACTGACCGAGCAGGTGGCCTTCGCCCCGCCCGCCGAGCATGTTCGAGTCCGGAACCCGCAGATCTTCGATGACGATCTCGGAGTGACCGGTGCTGCCGTGCATGGTCTCGACCTCGCGCACCCGGTTCCAGCCCTCCGACGGGATGTCGACGATGAAGGCCGTGTTGGCGGCCTGGGGGAGGTCGGGGTTGTCCTCGGTGCGGCAGATGAGGATGGCGAACTTGGCTCGGCGCGCGTTGGAGATGAACCACTTGTGGCCGTTGATGACCCACTCGTCGCCGTCCTGCACAGCATGGGTGCGGATGAGCGTGGGGTCCGAGCCGGCGACCTCGGGCTCGGTCATGGCGAAGCAGCTCATGGCGATGCCCTCGCACAGCGGCTTGAGGTACTTCTCCTTCTGCTCCGGTGTGGCCCACTTGAGCAGGGTGTGCATGTTGCCCTCGTCGGGCGCCTGGCAGTTGAAGACGAACGGTCCGTAGTACGCCTTCGCCGCCTCCGCCTGGACCATGGCCAACTCGACGTGGCCGAGCCCCATGCCGCCGTACTCCTTCGGCATGTGCGGCAACCAGATCCCGGCCTCCTGGGCCTTGGTGCGCATCCCGATCAGCTTGGTGATGTAGTCACTGCGGTCCTCGATGTGATCGGGGTCGGTGAGCTCGGCCTCGGTGGGCTTGATCACGTCGTCGACGAAGGTGCGGATGCGCAGGCGGAGCTCGTCGAGCTCCGGGGTGAGGGTGAAGTCGATGGCCACGGCCGACGAACCTACCGTTGCCGGCTCGCCCTGTCTTGACCGCCGGGTCAAGTCCCGCCGCCACCCGCTCTGGGCAGGGCCTCGGCGGCCAGATCGGGTAGGCACGCGCGAACGCCCCCCACCCCGCCGGCTCCCCCATCACGATGCGCAGGTGGCCTCCTCGTCCGTCGGGTGGGAGAACCCGCTCGTCCGGGCCGGGCGGATCACCAGGCCGACATGACGTGCTTGAGGCGGGTGTAGTCCTCGAAGCCGTAGCGGCTCAGGTCCTTGCCGCTGCCGGAGTGCTTGAAGCCGCCGTGAGGCATCTCGGCCACGATCGGGATGTGGGTGTTGATCCACACGCAGCCGAAGTCGAGCCGGCGCGACACCCGCAGGGCCCGGCCGTGATCGGTGGTGAACACGCTCGACGCCAGGCCGTACTCGACGCTGTTGGCCCAGGCCACCGCCTCGTCCTCGTCGGTGAACCGCTGCACGGTGATCACCGGCCCGAAGACCTCGTCGGTCTGGATCTCGTCGCCCTGCTGGACGCCGCCCACGACCGTGGGCTCGTAGAAGTAGCCGGCGCCACCGACGCGAGCGCCCCCGGCGACCACCTCGGAATGGCCCGGCAGCCGATCGACGAACCCGGCGACGCGGTCGAGCTGGTTGGCGTTGTTCAGTGGGCCGTAGAGCGCGTCCTCGTTGGAGGGCGGGCCGGTCACGGTGCCGCGTGCGGCCTCGCCGAGGGCGGCGAGCAGGTCGTCGTGGATGCCGGGCGAGGCCAGCACCCGGGTGGCAGCCGTGCAGTCCTGCCCGGCGTTGAAGAACCCGGCGACGGAGATCGCCTCGGCTGCCGCTTCGAGGTCGGCGTCGTCGAACACCAGCACCGGTGCCTTGCCGCCCAGCTCGAGGTGGATGTTCTTCAGGTCGGCTGCCGCGCCCGCCATGACCTCCTTGCCGGCCCGCACCGACCCGGTGATCGACACCATCTGCGGAACCTCGTGCTCGACGAGGGCGCGGCCCGTGTCCCGGTCACCGCAGATCACGTTGAACACCCCCGGCGGCATCACCTCGGCCGCGAGCTCGGCCAGCTTCAAGGTGGAGGCCGGCGTGGTGTCCGACGGCTTGAGGACCACGCAGTTGCCCGCCGCGATCGCCGGTGCGAACTTCCAGACCGCCATCATCATCGGGTAGTTCCACGGCGTGACCTGGGCACACACCCCGATCGGCTCCCGGCGGATCCACGACGTGTGGCCAGCCATGTACTCGCCCGCCGAGACGCCGTCGAGGATGCGCGCCGCTCCGGCGAAGAAGCGGATCTGGTCGATCGCCGGCGGCATCTCCTCCTCCGCGGTCATCTGCCGGGGCTTGCCGGTGTTGGCCACCTCGATGTCGACGATCTCGTCGGCGTGCTCCTCCATCAGGTCGGCCAGCTTCAGCAGGGCCCGCTGGCGCTCGCTCGGCGTGGTGTCCCGCCACGTCTCGAAGGCGGTCGCCGCGGTCCGGCAGGCGGCGTCGACGTCCTCGACCCCGGATCGCGGCGACGAGGCGTACACCTCACCGGTCGACGGATCGATCAGGTCGAGCCGTTCGCCCGACGCGGCGTCGACCCGGGTACCACCGACGAAGTTCTGGAGGACGAGGGGATCGGTCACGGCGACGCTCCTTGCTCTGGTGGGCGTGACCGTAGTCCTCCGCCGCCCACGACTCCTTCCGCTGTTCATGTCGCCGACAGGCACCGAATCCGTTGCGGCGGGCGGAGTGCCCTTCGGCTTTCGTGCGAGACTTCCCCGATGGTCGACAGCCCGGACGTCACCCTCGACGCCACGTCGCGGCACATCATCGAGCTGCTCCAGGCCGACGGGCGCATGAGCTACCGGGCCATCGCCGAGGCGGTCGGCCTGTCCGAGGCGGCGGCCCGTCAGCGGGTGCAGCGGCTCCTCGCGGCCGGCGTCATGCAGATCGTGGCCGTCACCGACCCGCTCGAGGTCGGCCTCCACCGCCAGGCCATGGTGGGGATCACCGTCGAGGGCAGCATCGGCGAGGCCGCCGACCAGCTGGCGGCGCTCGACGAGGTCGCCTACGTGGTGATCGCCGCGGGCTCGTTCGACCTCTTGGTGGAGGTGGTGTGTGCTGACGACGCGTCCCTGCTCGCCACCCTCGACGAGCGCATCCGCTCGCTGCCCACGGTCCGCGCCACCGAGACCTTCATGTACCTCAAGCTCGTCAAGCAGACCTACGCGTGGGGCACCCGCCCCGACAAGCCCCCCGCCTGACTCCCGGGGTCAGGTCTAGGGGGTGGCTCGGGCGGCGGCGCTGAGGACCGCCTTGAGGCTGGCCGTGATGATGTTGGGGTCCGTGCCGATGCCCCAGCGCGTGGCGCCCGCGGCGTCGATCGTCTCGACGTAGGCCACCGCGGTCGCGCCGGCGCCGGCTCCCATCGAGTGCTCGTGGTAGTCGACGACGTCGATCTCGACGGCCAGCCCGTCGGCGAGGGCGGCCACGAAGGCGGCGATCGGGCCGTTGCCCGAGCCGGAGATCGTGGACGGCTCGCCCATCGCGAGGACCTGGGCGGTGATGGTGGCAGTGCCGTCGGCCGCGGTCGCCAGCTCGCTCGAGCGCAGCTCGTAGGCCGGGGTCTCGGGCAGGTACGTGGCGGCGAACGCGTCCCACATGGCGCCGGGGGTGATCTCGGTGCCCGAGTCCTCGGCGATGGTCTGGATCGTCTTGGAGAACTCGATCTGGAGGCGGCGGGGCATCACGAAGCCGTGCTCGGTCTCCATGATGTAGGCCACGCCGCCCTTGCCGGACTGGCTGTTGACCCGGATCACGGCCTCGTAGGTGCGGCCGACGTGCGCCGGGTCGATCGGCAGGTACGGCACGCCCCACTGCTCGTAGTCCCGGCCGCGCCCGGCGGCCTCGGAGTCGGCATAGAGCGCGGCGAACCCCTTCTTGATGGCGTCCTGGTGGGAACCGGAGAACGCGGTGTAGACGAGGTCGCCGGCGTAGGGGTGCCGTTCGTGGACGGGCAGGCGGTTGCAGTACTCGGCGACCCGGCGGATCGCGTCGATGTCGCTGATGTCGATCTCGGGGTCGACCCCCTGGGCGAACAGGTTCATCCCCAAGGTGACGAGGTCGACGTTGCCGGTGCGCTCACCGTTGCCGAACAGGCAGCCCTCGACCCGGTCGGCGCCGGCCAGCACGCCGAGCTCGGCGGCCGCCACCGCGCACCCACGGTCGTTGTGGGGGTGCAGCGACAGGGTGATCGACTCCCGGTTGCGCACGGTCCGCAAGAACCATTCGATCGTGTCGGCGTACAGGTTTGGCGTGTACATCTCGACCGTGGCCGGCAGGTTCATGATCAGCTTGCGGCTCGGCGTGGGGTCGATGACCTCGGCCACCGCGTCGCAGATCTCGACCGCGTACTCGATCTCGGTGCCGGTGTAGCTCTCGGGCGAGTACTCGTAGCGGACGAAGGTCTCGGGGATCTCCTCCTCGAGCTTGCGGCAGAGCTTGGCGGCGTTGACGGCGATCTCGGTGATGCCGGCCTTGTCGAGCCCGAACACCACCTTGCGCTGGAGCGTGGAGGTCGAGTTGTAGAAGTGGACGATCGCTTCGCGGGCGCCGACGATGCTCTCGTAGGTGCGGCGGATCAGGTCGTCACGGCACTGGGTCAGCACCTGGATCGTGACGTCGGTGGGGATCAGGTCGTCTTCGATGAGCTGGCGGACGAAGTCGAAGTCGGTCTGGCTCGCCGAGGGGAAGCCGACCTCGATCTCCTTGTAGCCCATGGCCACCAAGGTGTTGAACATCTTGAGCTTGCGGCTCGGGTCCATGGGGTCGATCAGGGCTTGGTTGCCGTCGCGCAGGTCGACGGCGCACCACCGCGGTGCCTTCGTCAGCCGGTTGTCGGGCCACGTGCGGTCGCGAAGGTCGAGCGGCACGTACGGGGCGTACTTCTCGAACGGCATCGTCTTCGGGGTCGCAGGCTGCGGGGGCATCGGTGGCTCTCTTGGTTTCGTGGGGTTCTGGGTCAAGCGTTGCAGGTGATCGGTCCGGTTCCTCGCCTTGCGAAGCGCGGGCGGAAAACGAAAGAAGCCCCCGGCCTTTCGGCAGAGGGCTTCGGCACGTACCGCGATGCGGCGGAGACGTGCCTACGTAAGCAGGAGGAGGTGGGTGGCCGGACGCATCGCCGACCACCTTCCACCCGCTCGCCCGCCCGTGTCAACCCTTCGGTCCAGCCCACCGTGCGGCGCGGAGCGCCTTCGGGTCGGTGCGACCATGGTCGTAGGGTCGCCCGATGGCCATGCACAGGGACAGGTTCGGATGGTCGCGGGCGCTGGTCGGAGCGGTCGCGGTGACGGCTGCGCTGGCGGCCTGCTCGTCGGGTGGGAGCGACGCGTCGCCCACCACCGATGCCTCGACGAGACGGTCCACCACGACCGGCGCGTCCACCACGAGGACCGTCGACCCGTCGTCGGTGCCCGCCGATCCGTCGGCCGGCTGCCGGGGCTCGATCCACACCACATCCGGCAACGAGAAGGTGGCAACCGCGTCGGGCGGCATGGACCGCTGGTACTTCGTGAACGTGCCGTCGTCGAACACGGCGGACACGCCGCAGCCGTTGATCCTCGACCTCCACGGGTACCTCGAAGGGGCTGACCTGCACGCCGGTGTCTCGGGCCTCAGCGCCCTCGGCCAGTTCGAGGGCTTCGTCACCGTCACGCCGCAGGGCCAAGGTGACCTGGTCCACTGGGACACCAGGCTCACGTCGCCCGACATCACGTTCGTGAACGCGGTGCTCGACCACGTCGAGCAGACCACGTGCATCGACAAGAACCGCGAGTACGCCACCGGCTTCTCGAACGGGGCCTTCTTGACCTCGACGTTGGCGTGCACCGACTCGGAGCGGTTCGCAGCTGTCGCCCCCGTGGCGGGCATCCGCGACGTGCCCGGCTGCAAGCCGAAGCGTCCCGTGCCGGTGATCGCGTTCCACGGGACGGCCGACGAGTTCGTGGTCTACAAGGGCGGCATCGGCTCAGGGGCGAAGAAGCTCCCGGCCGTCGACAGCAAGCAGTCCGGCGAGACGATGGGCGAGGCCGATCCCAAGTCCGCCACCGACATCCTCCCCGGCGACATCAACGACACCGTCCCCGAGATCCTCGCCACCTGGTCGAAGCGCAACGGCTGCACCGGCAAGGAGACGGTCTCGAAGGTCAGCTCCGATGTCGACCTCCTCCACGAGACCTGCCCGGCCGGCGACGAGGCCGAGCTCTACCGCGTGACCGGCGGCGGCCACGCCTGGCCCGGCAGCGTGGTGGGCGCCACCCTCGACAGCGTGACCGGCCACACCACCACCTCGGTCGACGCCACCAAGCTCATGTGGGCCTTCTTCGAAGCCCACCCCCTCCGCAAGGCCTGAGCAAGGGCCACCAGCTCCCTGGTTCAGGTGGGTCGGAGGAGGGTCAGCTCGGCGGCGTTGTCGGCGAGGATGCGCTTCTGGTCGTGCTCGGCGAGGTGCTTCACCTCGGCCACGTAGTCGAGCGGCTCGGGCAGCCCTTCGATGTGGGGCCAATCGCTGCCGAAGATCACGCGTTGCACCCCGACGGCATCGATGACGTCATCGACGTGGTCCTCCCAGAACGGGTTGACCCACACGTGGCGGCGGAACGTCTCGACGGGATCCTCGGGGAACCAGCCGTTCATCTTGCGGCCGACCACCTGCAGCCGCTCGAACATCCCGGGCAGGAACTTCGAGCCGTTCTCGACCGAGGCGACGCGCAGGTTCGGGAACCGGTGGAAGAGGTTGTCGCAGACGAGCGAGGACAGCCAGTCCTCGATCGGCCGTTCGAGTTGCAGCATCTTGATCGGTTGCGGGACGCCGCCGAAGTCGGTGGTGAAGCCGTCGGTGGCATAGCCGTGCGACGTGTAGCCGCTGTCTCCCGCGTGCACGACCACGGTGATCCCGGCCTCGTTGACGCGGGCCCAGAACGGGTCGAAGTCGGTGTGGCCGGGGGAGCGGGGGCCGTCGACCGTCGTCGGCGCGGCGGGTCGGGTGACGATCGTGCGGGCGCCCCGTCCGATCGCCCATTCGAGCTCCGCGCACGCCCACTCGACGTCGACCAGCGTGAAGTAGGGCGCGGCGAAGATGCGATCCTGGTAGGCGAAGCCCCAGTCCTCGTCGAGCCAGCGGTTGAACGCCGTGAACAGGAGCTTCACCGCTCCGGGATCGTGCTTGAGCGGGTCCTCGTAGATCATCCCGAGCGTCGGGAACAGCCAGACCTTGTCGAGACCGTGGGCGTCCATGGTGGCGAGTCGGGCATCACGGTCGCGGTACGCGGGGCGGATGGGCTCGTGGCGGCTGAGGAGCTCGAGCGGGTCGTCGCCGTTCGGGTTGCCCCGGAAGTAGTCGGCGAGGATGCCGGGGTAGGCGACAGGATCGAACGTGGCGTTCTTGACGCCGCGGAAGACCTTGCCGGCGAGGACCGGATAGCTGCGCTTGCCGATCCTGGCCCACTCGAACACGCGGGTCGCGTGGCAAGGGTCGAGGTGGCGGCTGAAGGCGTCGACGGCCTCGTAGTAGTGGTTGTCGGCGTCGAAGGGCCGGTAGCCGAGGGTGGCCGTGGTGGCGGCGGAATCGGTCATCGTGGCCTCCTGGCGCTCGGCCGGCGGGTCCGCCGGACGAGAACGTGTTCCAGTTTTCCACGAACCGCCCGGCGCTGCCTACCCGGCGGCGAAGAAGGCGGCGGCGTCGTCGGCGAGGGTGTCGGGATCCTGGAACGGACCGAAGTGCCCGACGTGGCGGTACGGGTGCGACGAGCCATGGGGGAGCGCGTCGGCCACCGCCTGGGCGAAGTCGGTCGGGCCTCGGCCGGCATCGCGGAGGCCCAGGGCGACCTGCGCCGGGGTCTGCACCGCCCCCATCGTGTCGATGGTGGGCTTGCCGGGGGCGTCGAAGACGTCGCCTTCGTGCTGCGGCGTGCACTTCAAGGCGATGGTGCCGTCGGGCTGGTCGGCGAACCCATGCTCGACGTAGGCCGACAAGACGTCGGCGCGAAACGCCCCCAGCGGCGGACGACCGGCGTAGCGGGCGAGGGCGTCGGGGCGGGAATCGAACGCGGCCCGGCGCTTGCGGGCCGACGCCGCGAGGGGGTTGTCGCCGTCGAGCATGTGGGCCCAATCGGTGGGGACGATGACCGGCTCGAAGAACACCGCCCGCCGCAGGGTGCCAGGTCGCTCGAGCTCTGCCATGGCGAGGGCCGCGCCGCCCATGGAGTGGCCGTAGGCGAGCACCGGACCATCACCGATCGCGGCGACGGTGGCCAGCACGTCGTCGGCCATGCCGCGCCAGTGCAGGTCGCCGCTCGCCGGGGCCGTGGAGTCGCCGTGGGCCCGGAAGTCGAGCGCCCAGACGTGGTGGCCGTGGCTCGCCAGGCGGGCTGCGAACGGGCGGTACGCGCCGGCGCAGAACCCGGTGGCGTGGGCCACGAGGACGGTCGGGCCGTCGCCGCCGAGGTCGTGGAGCTCGAGTTCGACGCCGTCGGTGGAGGGCACACGCATGGGCGAGGTGCTACCTGGTCGGGCGACGACGCGCCGAATTTCGCACGATGCTCTGCTGTCAGGCGGGTGGCTCGTCGAGGCGCGCCACGAGGGTCTTGGGGGCCACCTGGCGGTAGGCATCGGCCACGATCACCCGGAGCTCGGCCCAGTCCGGGGAACGGTCCAGGCGCACGCCGAGCCAGCCGCGGTGGCCGACGTAGGGCGGTCGGAAGAACCGCTCGGGCTCGGTTTCGACCAGCTCCTGCTGGACGCCCGGCGGCGCCGCGCACCAGATCCCGATGATCCCATCGCCGTGGTGGTCGTCGTGGAACATCACGAACGACTTCTTGTCGCGGACGAAGAACGTGGGCGCGCCGTGGCTGAGCCGCTCGGTCACCTCGGGCAGGGCCACGCACGCCTCGCGCACCTCGCGCTGCGCCCGTAGGACCTGCCGATCGGTGGTCATCGTTCCAGCCCTCAGGCATCTCGCCGATGGGCGAGGACCGCGCCGACCGACCAGATGACCGCCGCGACCACGAAGAAGTAGACGCCGCCGCCGGTGATGGAGCGGAGCTCGCCGCTGTGGTCGGGGTCGCGGAAGGTCATCTGGATCCCGTTGACGAACGGCAGCCACTTCCCGGAGCCGTGCACGAGGTGCCGCAGCAGGTTCTCGAGGACGAACGCCTCGACCAGCAGGATCAACATGCCGGCGATGGGTTGGCGGACGATCGACCCGACCCCCATGCCGAGCGCCGTCCACCCGACGATGAACAGGACCGTGCCCCACGCCACGCGCTGGTCGATCCCGTCGAACGTGAAGTCGTGCACCATCACGGTGCCGAGCAGCGCGCACAAGGCCAACATGACGGCCGCCACCACCGCGCAGGCGGCCGTGACCACCAGCAGCTTGGCCGCGAGCACGCGACCACGACGCGGGACTGCGGTGAACGTCGGCCGGATCGTGCTGAATCGGTACTCCTGGCCGATGATCTGCACGCCGAGCGCCCCGAACAGGAACAGCGCGAACGGGATGCCGACCGTGATGTCGCCGAAGTTGATCGGACACAGGCCCGACGACGACTGCACGGAGGGACCCTGGCCCTCACCCTCGATCGCGGAACCCGATCCGGCGGGTGCGGTGGCGATGTCGGGTCGGCAGAACCCACTGGCGGCGTCGTGGTTCTCGCTGCGGGCCGCGAAGAACGCCACGACCACGACGAGCAGCCCTGCGGCCAGGACGAGCAGGACCGTGGAGCGCACGCTGCGGAACTTGATCCACTCGGAGCGGATGACGTGGATCACGAGGGGGTGCCTCCCGGCGCGGTGGTCCCGGGGATGGCGCTGCCCGCACGCGGATCACCCCGGTACTCCTGGGCGCCGGCGGTGACCTCGAGGAACGCGTCCTCGAGTGAGCCGGTGCGCGGTGCGAGCTCGTGCAGCGTGGCGCCGAGCCCGGCGGCCAGTTCGCCGATGGTCTTGGCGTCCACGCCGACGACGTCGATCGACGCATCGTCGCCTGACGTGACGGTGGCTCCCTGCTCGGCGAGGGCGGTCGCGATCTGGGCGACCTGCGGGCTGCGGACGGTCACCCACGACCGGGCCGCGCCCTTCACGAACGCGTCCACCGGCCCTTGGAAGATGAGGCGGCCCTTGCCGATGACGACGAGGTCGTCGGCGATCAGCGCCATCTCCGACAGCAGGTGGCTGGAGACGAACACCGTGCGCCCGTCAGCGGCCAGGCCCTTGAGGAACCGGCGCATCCACTGGATCCCCTCAGGGTCCAACCCGTTGGCCGGTTCGTCGAAGACGAGCGTGTGCGGGTCGCCGAGCATGGCGCCGGCCAGCCCGAGCCGCTGCTTCATGCCGAGCGAGAACCCGCCCACCCGCTTCCCGGCCACCTCCGACAGTCCCACCAGGCCGAGCACGGCGTCGACCCGCTTGCGCGGCAGCCCGTTGGACGCGGCCAACGCCCAGAGGTGTTCGCTGGCCTTGCGGGTCGGGTGGACGTAGGCCGCGTCGAGCAAGGCCCCGACCTCCCGCATCGGCACGGCGAAGTCGATCAGGCGCTTCTGGTCGATGCGCACTCCGCCGGCATCGGCGCGGTCCAGCCCGAGCACCATCCGCATGGTCGTGGACTTGCCGGCCCCGTTGGGCCCGAGGAACCCGGTCACCCGGTTGCCTTCGGCCCGGAAGCTGAGGTCGTCGACTGCGACCGTGGAGCCGTACCGCTTGGTCAGCCCCCGCGCCTCGATCATCCCCAGGTCTCCTTGCTGTCGAACGCCGGTGCCAACCGTACCGGCCGCCACCGGCCCGGCCAGACCGCCCCAGACGGGCCACGGATGGGTCGCGGACGGGCCGCGGACGGTCCACCCGCATCGTCCGATTCCCGCCAGTGACCGGCCCGCGGACCCCGTACCGTGCTCGACATGGCTCCTCGTCCGACGCTCGCCCCCCGATCCCGTGCGGTCGCCGACCGCTTTGCCGTGATCCCCAGCCCCGTCGGGGACCTGATCCTCACCGGGACCGGGCCCACCCTCGCCGGCTGCTGGTTCACCGGCCCGACCTCGACCACCAACCCCGGGGCCGGGCTCGAGCGCGACGACGATGCCTTCGCCGACGCCGCCGGCCAGCTCGGCGAGTACTTCGGCGGCACCCGGCGGTCGTTCGACCTCGAGCTGACGCCGGTGGGCACCGAGTTCCAGCTCCGCGTCTGGACCCAGCTGCGCACGATCCCCTATGGCGAGACGTGGAGCTACGGGCAGATGGCCGTCGGCCTTGGCGCCCCGAACGCGTCCCGGGCCGTCGGCCTGGCCAATGGCCGCAACCCCCACTCGATCATCGTCCCGTGCCATCGCGTCATCGGGGCCGATGGCAGCCTCACCGGCTACGGCGGCGGCATGGACCGCAAGCGCTTCCTGCTCGACCTCGAGGCCGGCATCTCGCCACTCGCCTGACGGGGCTCAGTTGCCGCTCGTCGCCGGCGAAGCCTCCGGCGGCTCGTCAGGCAGGCCGAGCTCGTCGCGGTAGCGGCGGCCCGCGTCGAGCACGCGCGTGCCGTAGGGGACGGACCGGTTGTAGGACAGCAGGGCAGCCCGCATGGCGGCCTCGTCGGTCAGGTCGCCGTGGCCGAAGCAGAGATATGCCGCGGCGGCACCGGCCGCGTCGTAGAGGTTGTGGGGGTCGGCCTTGCCGTCGTGGTTGTCGTCGGTGGCCCAACGTCCCCACGTTCCCGGCAGGAACTGCATCGGGCCCACGGCGCGGTCCCAGACGACGTCGTCGTCGAGCAGGCCGCCGTCGGTGTCGTGGACCGGGAAGGTACCGGGCCGCCCGTCGAGGGGGATGCCCCGGATGTGGACGGTGGTCGTCCCGTCCGCGAGGAGCTTGCTCCGCTGGGCCGTTCCATGGCGGGACTCGATGCGGCCCACGCCCGCGACGACCCACCAGGGCACGACGCACGGCGCGGCCGCCGACGCGAGCCAGTACGCGTCCACGGCGACGAGCGGGAGGTCGAGTCCCTTCACCGTCGCCGTCAGGCGGGCCTCGCGGCGCGCCACGATGGCGTCGTGGGTGTCGCCTTCGGCGGCGCGGAGGTCGTCGAGGCGGCGGGCGGACTCGGCCGTCGCCTGATCGAGCAGGGTGGCGAACTCGTCTCGCACCTCGATGGCGTGCGCCAACGCGGCGACGGCCCGGCGCTGGGCGGCGACCGCACGCGCCACCCGGCGCTGCTGGGCGAGCCGGCTTCCTCGGGCCCGGGCCCAGGGGACCCGCTCCTGCTCGACCCGTCCGCTCTGGGCCCCGAGCGTCCGGGCTCGCACGGCCTCTCGCCTCGATCCCGCCGAGTAGTCGCCCGGGTTGCCCAAGACGGCGAAGCGATCCGTCGTACCCGAGGCGACGATGGCCGCGGCGAGGCGGCGCAGCTCGGCCTGCTGGACCGCGAGCGCGGCCTGGCGCCGTCGCTCGGTGGCGCGTCGGCGCCGGAGCTCGGTCTCACCGGCCACCCGGGTGGCCTGGGCCCGGTCGAGCGTCGTGCGGTCCCGGGTCACGTCGTCGCCGGCCTGGGCGGCGTGGCTGACGAGCTCCAGCCGAGCCCGGTCGGCCGCCAGCCAGCGAAGGGTGGCCCGTCCCTGGGCCTGGGCCGTCTCGTCGAGCCGCCGGCCGGCGCGGCGCGTCGCGCTGGTCTCCACGACGTCGATGCCGTCCAGGACCGGGTCCAGGCCGGGGGTGTCGACCGGCTTCAGCTCGCGCTTCGCGAAGGACGACGGCGGGGCGGGCTCGCCGGCTGCGGCGCCCGCCGGGATGGCGGCCAGGACCGCGGCCGCCGCGAGGATGCCGGTGAGGACGGTGACGGCAGCGCCTCGAACGCCTCCCCGGTCCGATGGCACGGGCTGCGACGCTACCGGAGCCCCGAGGTCCGCCGTCCCCTCGCCCGGGACCGCGGACCCCGCTTCGATAGGGTTTCGCCCCATGTCTGTCATTCCGGCCGCGACTGCGCCCGCCCTCTCGTCAAACGCCCGTCGAGCCAGGGCACGGTGGGCGCTGGTGGCTCCCGTGCTCGTCGTCGCCTTGGTCCTGTCGGGCTGTGGCAAGAAGGACGAGCTCAAGGGCTCGGTCGTCAAGGACGGCATCGGGTGCACGCCCGAGGTCAACCGCCCGACCACCCCGCCCACCATCGCCAAGACCACCAAGGTCGGCAAGAAGACCGCGCAGAAGGACGTGACCGTCGGCAAGGGCTGTGCCGCGGGGACCGAGGGCTACCTGAGCCTCGACATGGTCGGGGCCACCGCCGCCGACGGCAAGGTCTTCACCTCGACCTACAAGACGGGCCATCCGATCACGGCCCAGCTCGGTCAGAACCAGCTGGTCGCCGGGCTCGAGACCGGCCTGGCCGGCATGAAGGTCGGGGGCCGCCGCACGATCACGGTTCCCGCCGCCGAGGCCTACGGCAAGGACGGCAACACGGCCCAGGGCATCGGCCCCAACCAGGCGCTCGTGTTCGTCGTGGACCTGGTCGCGGTGACCACGACCCCGAAGTACTGCTCCGCGGTGACCGACCTGCCTGCGGAGATCGCCGGCAAGAAGATCCCGGGCAAGCCGTTGGGCGTCAAGATGCCCCTGCTCGCGCCCACCACCAAGGTCGAGACCCGCGACCTCAAGGTCGGCACCGGCAAGAAGGTGGGCCGCAACGTCTACGTGACCGTGAAGTACTACGGCATCTCGTGCATCGATGGCCGCCAGTTCGACGCCTCCTGGGACCGGGGCGCACAGGGTCAGGACGACACGCTCACCGCCGCCCTCGGCACGGCCAAGGCCACCGATACCGCCGGCAACGTCATCACCGGGTGGAGCCCCGGCCTCGAGTCCGCGCGGGTCGGCGGCATCCGCCAGATGGACATCCCGTACCAGCTGGCCTACGGCGCCGCCGGTCAGCCCCCATCGATCGCCGCCAACGCCTCGCTCGTGTTCGTCGTCGAGATCGTCAAGGTGGCCGACGCGGCTCCCAAGTCGACCACCACGACGACGGCGCCCGGTGCCACGACCACCACGACGGCCAAGGACACCACGACCACCTCAGCCAGGTGACCGTCGTCCCGGACGCTTGAGGTCCGGGCCGGTGTGACCGATATCTGAGGAAACCGCGCCGAGCCGCGCCCCGCGGTCACGCACACTTGCCCGGTCCGCGCCCGGCTTCAGGAGTCCTCGTGTCCAACTTCCTCTACCGGGCCGGCCGCTTCGCGGTCCGTCGTCGTCGCCTCGTGCTCGGGGCGTGGATCCTGGCCCTCGTGCTGGTCAGCGTGGTCGGCAGCCAGCTGGGTGGGAAGGTCGCCGACAACTTCCAGGTGCCCGGCACCGAGAGCCAGGCCGGGCGCGACCTGCTCGAGGCAAAGCTCTCGAACGACTCCGGCGCCCAGGCCCAGGTCGTGTTCCAAGCCCCGGCTGGCCGCACCCTGAGCGATCCCGCCGTCGCCGGACCCGTCAAGGCGTTCCTCGCCGGCGTCCGCGGCCAACACGAGGTGGTCGACGTCGGCACGGTGACCCCCTCGCCCTCCGAGCCGCGGATCGGCTTCGCGTTCGTCACGTACCGGGGCACCTCCGGCGACCTCGGGGTCCAGCCGGGCAAGGACCTCGACGCATCGGCCCAGCAACTGCGGCACCAAGGCATCCAGGTCGAGCTGGGCGGCGAGATCCAGATCGGCGCCCAGGGGCTGGGCGGCAGCAGCGAGTACATCGGCCTGGGCGTTGCCATCGTGGTGCTCCTCGTGGCCTTCGGATCGGTGGTCGCCATGGGCCTCCCGCTCGGCACCGCCCTCGTCGGCCTCGGCACCGGCCTCGGCCTGATCACCGTGGCCGAGAAGTTCCTCGACGTCCCGACGATCGCCCCGACCCTCGCCGCGATGATCGGCCTCGGGGTGGGCATCGACTACGCGCTGTTCATCGTGACGCGCCACCGCGAGCACCTGCACCGCGGCATGACGGTTGAGGAGTCCGCCGGGCGGGCCATCGCCACCGCCGGCCAGGCCGTGGTGTTCGCCGGCATCACGGTGGTGATCGCGATCTGCGGGCTCCAGTTCGTGGGCATCCACTCCGTCGCGATGATGGGCTACGCGATCGCCATCACGGTGGCCGTCGCCGTCGTGGCCGCCATCACCTTGTTGCCCGCGTTCCTCGGCTTCGCCGGCCACAGCATCGACAAGCTCCGCATCCCCGGGGTGAAGTCGTCAGCGGCCGCCGACGAGCACACCTACGCGGCCCGCTGGTCCCGGCACGTGTCACGACACCCGTGGCGCTACCTGCTGGCCAGCGCCTTGATCCTGAGCCTGCTGATCGTGCCGTTCTTCTCGATCCGCCTCGGGCAGACCGACGCCGGCAACGATCCTGCCGCGACCACCACCCGCAAGGCCTACGACCTCTTGGCCGATGGGTTCGGCGCGGGGTTCAACGGCCCGCTGGCCGTGGTCGTCCAGAAGGGGACGGCGCCCCTCTCGGCGGCGCTGCCCCAGGTCTCGGCCCGGATCGCGCAGGACCGCGAGGTGGCCTTCGTGGCCCCCGATCCCCGCATCAGCAAGGACGGCACGACCGCCCTGCTCACGGTCTTCCCCAAGAGCGCGCCGCAGGATGTCGAGACCCAGAAGCTGGTCCACCGCCTGCGCGCCGACGTCCTGCCCGACGCCCGCCGGAAGGCCGGGGTCGACAAGACCCTCGTGACGGGCAGCACCGCGTTCTTCATCGACATCTCCGACAAGATCACGAGCCGCCTCCCGATCTTCATCGGCTCCGTGCTGGTGATGTCGTTCGTGCTCTTGATGATGGTGTTCCGCTCGGTCCTCGTGCCGCTCAAGGCCGCGCTCATGAACCTGCTCGGCATCGCCGCTGCCTATGGGGTCCTCGTGGCGGTCTTCCAATGGAAGTGGGGCGCCGGCTTCTTCGGCATCGACGAGTCGCTGCCCATCATCAGCTTCTTGCCCATGTTCATGTTTGCGATCCTCTTCGGGCTGTCGATGGACTACGAGGTGTTCCTCATGTCCCGGGTCCGCGAGGAGTACCTCCACACCGGGGACAACACCCACAGCGTCAGCACCGGCATCAGCCACACCGCTCGGGTGATCACCGCGGCCGCGATCATCATGGTGAGCGTGTTCGGCTCGTTCGCCTTCGGTGACGACCCGACGGTGAAGATGTTCGGCGTCGGGCTCGCCACCGCGATCCTCCTCGATGCCACCTTGATCCGCATGGTGCTCGTGCCGTCGAGCATGCAGCTGCTCGGTGATCGCAACTGGTGGCTCCCGCCGTGGCTCGACCGCATCCTCCCGAACCTCGACCTCGAAGGCGAGGGCGGCCTGCCCGAGCCCGAGTACGAGGTGGGCCGGGGTCCGGCGATCGCCGCGCGCGTCACCATCGAGGAGGACCTGATCGCCGAGATCGACGGCGACGGCGAAGCCGGCGGTGACGACGACGACCAGCCCGACCCGGACCTGGTTGGCGTCAGCTAGGGCGTCCGGTCTGCCGTGACGGTGGGCACGCCAGGTCGGAAGGGGTGTGGGGGCCCTCGGTAGGGTGGATGCGGTCATGTTGACCCACCCCTCGTCCCTGTTCTCTCCGGTGGATCCGGCGCGTCGCGCCGAGGCCTGCGGACGCGATCCCGGCAACGCCTGCCGGTTCGTCGTGGACCACTCCGACAACATCGGCCTGGCCAAGGTCGCCGATTGGCTCACCGGCGCACCGCTGCAGATCCTCCTGGTGATCCTGGGCGCGGTGATCCTGAACCGGCTCGTCCGACGAGCCATCAAGCGCTTCGGGGCGCGGATCGAAGGATCGGCCGAATCGGGCCGGATCAAGCGGTGGCGCGACCGAACCCCGTCGATGTTGCTGTCCACCGGCGAGGTCAACCTGCGCTCGGCCGCCCGAGCCCAGACGATCACCGCGGTGATGCGCAGCATCGCCACCGGGATCATCGGCACGTTCGCCCTCATCTACGTCCTCGGCGCTCTCGGACTCGACCTCGGTCCGCTGCTGGCCGGTGCCGGCGTGGCCGGTGTCGCCCTCGGCTTCGGTGCCCAGAGCCTGGTGAAGGACTTCCTCTCGGGCATGTTCATGCTGATCGAAGACCAGTACGGCGTCGGTGACATCGTCGACGTCGGCGAGGCGAGCGGCACCGTCGAGGAGGTGAGCCTGCGGGTCACCCGATTGCGCGATCAGAACGGCACGGTGTGGCACGTCCCCAACGGCGAGATCCGTCGGGTGGGCAACAAGTCCCAGCAGTGGGCGCGCGCGGTCCTCGACATCGCGGTGGCGCCGTCGGCCGACCTCGAGCAGGCCGTCGCCGTCATCGGTGATGCCGCCAATGCGGTGTGGGAGATGGACGAGGCCCGAGCCGACGTGCTCGACCGCCCCGAGGTCCTCGGCCTCGAGTACCTCGGGCCCGATGCCGCCACCATCCGCGTGCAGGGCAAGACCCGGCCCGGCGCCCAGTGGCGCGTGAGCCGGCTGCTGCGGGTGCAGATCGCCGACGCGCTGGCCCAAGCCGGCATCGACCTGCCTCCGGCCAACTTCGTGCGCCAGGTCAACCCGCCCCGCTGAGGTGGCGCACGGCGGGACGGGTGGGCGAAGCTGGCCCCATGGCTGAAGGTCACGACGAGAACGTCCACGACGACCACGGGCACGACGCCCCGATGCAGGACCACCCGGACCACGACGCGTCGGTCCACGGCGGCGAGGCCGCCCAGGACGACCCCCACGGCACCGATCCGACCGCCGAGCACGAGCACGACGACGGCCACGATGCCCACGACGACCACGGTGCTACCGACGACGCCTGGGTGCTCGCCCCGCTGCTCGCCGGCCTGGTCATCGGCATCGTCCTGGCCGTCATCTTCGGCCTCAACAGCGGCGTCGCGTTCACCTGACGCTGATCCGCTGATCGAGCGGTCAGACCTCTGCGCCTTCCCAGGGGCAGTGGCGGCAGCCCTGGCTGCAGCAGTAGCCGCGCTCGGCGAGGTAGGTAGCGGTGAGGACGCTGTAGCCCGTGGCCGGGTCGAGGTAGGAGCTGAGCCCGGCCGCGCTGGCCCGCGCGTGGCGGGCGAGGATCTCGGACCGGCGCGGGTGGTCGGGCGCCAGGCGGGACGGGTCCGGTGTGTCGAGCCAGCCGGCCCGGAGGGGACCGCTCGGCCCGTCCTTCATCCCCCGGCCGCAGTCACCTCGGCCAGGACCACGTCGACCCCGGCCTCGGCGCCGTCGGCCACCTCGGCGGTGTGGACGTCGGCGACCTTGCCGGCATCGCAGACGTCGCCGATCGCGAGCGCCAGCGCCGCGAGCCGATCGGGCGTGTCGGAGACCGTGACGCTGGCGACCTCGGCTCGCATCGAGACCTTGGCGTCCGACTTGGCCTTGCGGATCCGGCTCAGGACATCGGCGGCCACGAGGAGGGGCGACGGCCCGCCCGCGGCCTCGGCGGGATCGCCGGCGATCACGCGAAGCTCGCTGGCGTCGGGCCACGCCGCGGTGTGCACCGATCCGGTGGTGAAGCCCGGGAGGGCGTCGGTGCCGTCGTGGCACCACGACCAGACCTCCTCGGTGACGTAGGGCAGGATCGGCGCGAACAACCGGAGCAACGTCGACAGGGCGACGCGGAGCGCGACCCTCGCCGACGTGGCGGCCTCGTCGTCGCCGTACGCCCGGGACTTGACCAGCTCGAGGTAGTCGTCGCAGAAGCGCCAGAAGAAGTCCTCGGTGCGCTGCAGGGCCCGGGCGTAGTCGAAGTCGTCGAAGGCGTTGGTGGCATCGTCGACCAGGCCGGCCAGCTCGGCCAGCATGGCGAGGTCGATCGGCTCGGTGACCGATGCGTCGGCGGCGGCCTCACCGATCCCGAGTGCGAACTTCGATGCGTTCAGGACCTTGATCGCCAGCCGGCGGCCGATCTTCATCTGCCCGGCATCGAACGCGGTGTCGGTGCCCGGACGGCCGCTCGCCGCCCAGTAGCGGACGGCGTCGGATCCGTGCTGCTCGAGGAGGTCGGTGGGGACGACGACGTTGCCGACCGACTTCGACATCTTCTTGCGGTCCGGATCGAGGATCCAACCCGACAGGGCGGCGTTCGCCCACGGCACGGTGCCGTGCTCGTAGTGGCTGCGGACGACCGTCGAGAACAGCCAGGTGCGGATGATCTCGTGGGCCTGCGGACGCACGTCCATCGGGAAGGTGGTCGCGAACAGGTCGGCGTCCTCCTCCCAACCGCATGCGATCTGCGGCGTGAGCGACGACGTTGCCCAGGTGTCCATGATGTCGGGGTCACCCATGAACCCGCCGGGCTGGTCCCGCTGGTCTGCGGTGAAGCCGTCAGGGACGTGCGATTGCGGGTCGACCGGGAGGGCCGACTCGGGTGGGCCCAGCGGCGCGTCGTAGTCCGGCTCACCGTCGGCATCGAGCCGGTACCAGAGCGGGATCGGGACACCGAAGAACCGCTGCCGGGAGATGAGCCAGTCACCGTTGAGGCCCCCGACCCAGTTGTCGTAGCGGTGCCGCATGTAGTCGGGGTGCCACGCCAGCTCGGCCCCGCGGGCGAGCAGCGCCGCGCGCAGCTCCTCGGATCGCCCGCCGTTGGGGATGTACCACTGGCGGGTCGTGACGATCTCGAGGGGCTTGTCGCCCTTCTCGTAGAACTTCACCGGGTGGGTGATCTTCTCGGGCTCGCCCTGGAGCTCGCCGCTGGCTCGCAGCAGCTCGACCATCACCTGCTGCGCGCCGCCGGCGGCCTTGCCGGCGAACTGCTCGTAGGCGTGACGTGCGTCGTCGGTGGTGAGCCACTCGGGTGCCTCGCGCGCGAACCGGCCGTCCTTGCCGACGACGGCGCGCGTCTCGAGTTGCAGCTCCCGCCACCAGATGACGTCGGTGAGGTCGCCGAAGGTGCAGATCATGGCGGCGCCCGTGCCCTTGTCGGGTTCGGCGAGCTTGTGGGCGAGGACGGGCACCTCGACCCCGAAGACCGGCGTCGTGACCGACGAGCCGAACAGGGACTGGTAGCGCTCGTCGTCGGGGTGGGCGACCAGGGCGACGCACGAGACGAGCAGCTCGGGACGGGTGGTCGAGATGACCACGTCGCCACCGCCGTCGCTGCGGTGGAACGCGAGGTCGTGGTAGGCGGCGGGACGCTCCCGGTCTTCGAGCTCGGCCTGGGCCACGGCGGTCTGGAACGTGGTGTCCCACAGGCTCGGTGCTTCCGACGAGTAGGCCTCACCCCGTGCCAGGTTGCGCAGGAAGGCGCGCTGGCTGGTGCGCTGGCTGCGCTCGGACACCGTGGTGTAGGTCAGGCGCCAGTCGACCGAGAGCCCGACGAGGCGGAACAGGTCTTCGAAGACCTGCTCGTCGGTCTCGGTCAGGCGTTCGCACAGCTCGACGAAGTTGCGGCGGCTGATCGCTTCGTAGTCCTGGCGCTTCTTCCCCGGCTTCTCGGGCGGTTCGTAGCCATCGGCGTAGGGGATCGAAGGATCGCAACGGACGCCGTAGAAGTTCTCGACCCGGCGCTCCGTCGGCAACCCGTTGTCGTCCCAGCCCATCGGGTAGAAGACGGCCTTGCCGCGCATCCGCTGGTAGCGGGCGACCGTGTCGGTGTGGGTGTAGCTGAAGATATGGCCGACGTGGAGCGAGCCCGAGACGGTGGGCGGCGGCGTGTCGATCGAGAAGACCTCGGCCCTCGGCCTCGTGCGGTCGAACCGGTAGGTCCCCTCGGCCTCCCACACCTCGCCCCAGCGCGCCTCGAGACCCTCGAGGGACGGCTTGTCGGGAACAGCAGGGGAGACCATGGCTTCCAAAGGTACCGGCGACCTCGTCAGGGCTCCGAACCGGATGGAGGTCGGTCCAAGGGGGGTGCATCGGCCAAGATCGGGCGGTGACCGCGACCGTGCCGCAGCTGCAGCTCTACGACACCCGACGCCGGGCCGTGTTCCCGTTCGAGCCGCTCGTTCCCGGCCAGGTGGGCATGTACTCGTGCGGGCCGACGGTCTACGCACCGCAGCACCTCGGCAACATGCGCAGCCAGCTGACCCCCGACCTGCTGCGTCGGGTCCTGCTCGCCTCGGGCCTCGACGTCACGTCGGTCACCAACGTCACCGACGTCGGCCACCTGACCGACGATGCCGACGACGGCGACGACAAGGTCGAGGCCGCCGCCCGACGCGAAGGCCGGACCGCTGCCGAGATCACCGCGTTCTTCACCGAGCAGTGGGCCACGGATCGTCGCCGGCTCGGCTGCCTCGAGCCCGACGTCTTGCCCCGCGCCGCCGCCCACATCCCCCAGCAGATCGAGATGATCCGGGTCCTCGAGGCCCAGGGCCACACCTACCGGATCGACGACGGCGTCTACTTCGATGTCGCGACGTTCCCTGCCTACGCGGACTTCGCCGGCCTCGACCTCGACGCGCTCCAGGCGACGGGCCGCGTCGAGCACGTGGACGACAAGCGCCAGCCCGCCGACTTCGCCCTCTGGAAGCTCAGCCCGCCCGGCACGATGCGGCTGCAGGAGTGGGACTCGCCGTGGGGCCGCGGGTTCCCCGGGTGGCACATCGAGTGCTCGGCGATGGCCACCCAGTACCTCGGCGATCGCTTCGACATCCACACCGGCGGCGTCGACCACGTGCGGGTCCACCACACCAACGAGGTCGCGCAGAGCGAGTGCGCGCTGGGGGTGCACCCGTGGGTCGGCTGGTGGGTCCACAACGAGTTCCTCGACCTCGCCGGCGAGAAGCTCTCGAAGAGCAAGGGCCACACGCTGGTCGTCGACGACCTCGTCGCCCGGGGGATCGAACCGCTCGCGTTCCGGTACTTCTTCCTCCAGGCGCACTACCGCCAGCAACAGTCGTTCACGTTCGACCTGGTGGCGGCGGCCGGCACCGCCCTGCGCCGCCTGACGCTGCACGCGGTGGCCGCCCGCGACGACGTGGGCGGCGATGCCACGGCCGGCGACTCCAGCCGCACCGAGCCGCTGCGAGCCGCGTTCTGGGATGCGCTGGCCGACGACCTCAACGCCCCGCGCGCCCTGTCGGTGGTCTCGACCGTGGTGCGATCACCCGAGCTCACCGCGGCCGACCGGTGGAGCCTGCTGGCCGACTTCGACCGGGTCCTCGCCTTCGGGTTGGCCGACGCCGTGGTGCCCAGTGGGTCCGACGAATCGGCCGAGGATCCCGAGGTCGCCGCGCTCCTGGCCGCCCGCGAGGAAGCTCGGGCCACCCGCGACTTCGCCAGCGCCGATCGCATCCGCGACGAGCTCGCAGCGCGCGGGCTCGAGGTGATCGACACGCCAGCCGGACCCCAGGCCCGCCGGCGCGACGGGGCCGAGAACCCTTAGAGGCCGAGGCCGGGGACCAGGCCGCCGATGGTCGTGGTGAGCCCGCCGACGACCCCGCCGAGCGGATCGGGGATCGTGGGCGTGGTCGGCGGAGGCGTGGTGGGCGGGGGTGAGGTCGGCGGAGGCGTGGTGGGGGGTGGCGTGCTGGGAGGCGGCGTGGTGGGCGGGGGCGTGCTCGGGGGCGGGGTGCTCGGCGGGGTGGTGCCGCCGCCGCCGGGCGTGGTCCCGCCGCC
>JAOBWM010000110.1 GCA_025463365.1 Acidimicrobiales bacterium | reverse complement strand
GATCCGGATCACCTACGCCTCCAAGCCGCCGACCGTCGTGCTGATGGCCGGCCTGCAGGGTTCGGGCAAGACCACCAACTCGGCCAAGCTCGCCCGCTGGGTCAAGGCGCAGGGCCGCAACCCGATGCTGGTCGGCGCCGACCTCCAACGGCCTGCCGCCGTGCAGCAGCTGCGCACCTTGGAAGAGCAGTTCGACGTACAGGTGTATTAGGAGCCAGACGACGTCGTGGCCTCCGGCCAGGGCAACCCGGTCGACGTCGCCCTCGGTTGCATCGCCGAGGCTCGTCGCCTGGGCCGAGACGTCGTGATCGTCGACACCGCCGGTCGCCTGGCCATCGACGCCGAGCTCATGGAGCAGGTGCGCCAGATCTCCGAGGCCACCAAGCCCGACTACACGTTCCTCGTGGTCGATGCGATGACCGGCCAGGACGCGGTCACCGTCGCCGAGAACTTCCACCAGATCCTCGCCCTCGACGGCGTCATCCTCACCAAGCTCGACGGCGACGCACGAGGCGGCGCCGCGCTGTCGGTCAAGGAGGTGGTGGGCAAGCCCATCGCCTTCGCGTCCACCGGCGAGAAGCTCGACGACTTCGACCTGTTCCACCCTGATCGCCTCGCCGGCCGCATCCTCGGCATGGGCGACATCCTCACCTTGATCGACAAGGCCAAGGAGCACTTCGACGAGGAGCAGGCCGAAGAGGCCGCCGCTCGGATGCTCGACGGCCAGTTCACCCTCGAGGACTTCCTCGAGCAGATGGCCCAGGTCAAGAAGATGGGCAACCTGGGCAACCTCGTGAAGATGATGCCGGGGATGCCCAAGGAGCTCCGGAACCAAGAGATCGACGACCGCGAGCTGGCCCGCGTCGAGGGGATCATCCACTCGATGACCCTCGCCGAGCGTCGCGACCCCAAGATCATCGACGGCTCCCGTCGCATGCGCATCGCCAACGGCGCGGGCGTCGGCGCCACCGAGGTCAACGCGCTGCTCAAGCAGTTCGGCGAGATGCAGAAGATGATGAAGGGCTTCGGCGGCGGGCTGCTCGGGGGCGGTCGCGGCAAGAAGAACAAGAAGAAGGGCAAGGGCGGTAGCCGGGTCACGCCGAAGGGCGGCAAGGCCCAACTCACGCTCCCGCCCCCGGCCGACGGCCCCGGCAAGACGCCGTTCAAGCTCCCGGGGCTCTGAACCGGCAGGCTGGCTGGACCCGCTCGCTTGCGCCGGCCCTGGTCCAGCGAGCACCATGGCACGTCGGCTTTGGCACCAACCAGGGCCCACCGAACGCTCCGAACACACCGATCACCGAAGGAAGAACCCGTGGCCGTCAAGCTCCGCCTCATGCGGATGGGCAAGAAGAAGCAGCCCACCTACCGCGTCGTCGCCGCCGATGCGCGGTCGCCGCGCAACGGCCGCTTCATCGAGATCGTCGGCACCTACCAGCCGCGCCTCGACCCGTCGGTGATCATCATCGACAACGAGAAGGCCCTGAAGTGGCTGCGCACCGGTGCCCAGCCCACCGAGACCGTGGAGCGCCTCTTGAAGGTCTCCGGCGCCTGGGACGAGTTCAAGGGCAATGCCCCGGCCGCTGCGGCTGTCGAATCGTGAGCGACGCCGAGGACACCACCGAGGTCGCGGAAGACGCGACCGAGGCGAGCGACAACGTCGTCCCCCACGCGACCGCGGTGCTCGAGTACGTCGTCAAGCAGGTCGTCGACAACCCCGACGCCGTGTCCGTCTCCACGAGCGAGGGCCGCCGTGGCGGCGTCCAGCTCGACGTGCGCGTCGGTGACGGCGACATGGGTCGCGTGATCGGCAAGCGCGGGCGCATCGCCCAGTCGATCCGCACCGTCGTCCGCGCCGCTGCGGTCAAGGACGAGACGGCGGTCGACATCGAGTTCGTCGACTGATCGTCGTGCATCGGTGCCCTCTGCGGTGCCACCCACGCCCATGACCCAACTCGAGATCGGCCGCCTCGGCAAGGCCCACGGCCTGCGCGGCGAGATCACCGTGCTCATCACGTCGGATCGCCGCGAGCGGACCGTTGCCGGCGCCGTCTGGTTCATCCGCGGCGAGCCGGTGGTGGTCACCTCCATCCGCCCGTTCCAGCAGCGTTGGATCGCGTTCCTCGAGGGCGTCGCCACGCGCGAAGACGCCGAGGCGCTGTGCGGCGAGGTGCTCTACGGGGACCCGATCGATGATGACGACGCCCTGTGGGTCCACGACCTCGTGGGCGCCACGGTCGCCACGCCCGACGGACGCACCTGGGGTGCGGTCGTCGCCGTGCTGGCCAACCCGGCCGACGACCTCCTCGAGTTGGCCGACGGCACCTTGATCCCCGTCGGCTTCGTCACCGACGGTTCAGGCTTGCCCGAACGCGTCGTGGTCGATCCACCCGACGGGCTCCTCGGAGCCGAGTAAGCCCGACGCGGCTCAGTTCGAGGACTGATCCGGGGTCGGCGTCGGCGGTGCGTCGACCACCGGTGGGGTCACGACCGGGTCGGCGGCGGCCGCCGGAGCGGTGGCGGCGGGGTCGGGCGTCTCGACCGCGGGAGCCGCCTTGGTCGCGATCGCCGGGCGCGTGGCGTCTGTGTCGTCTGTGTCGGCGTCGTCGGCTGTGGCCTTTTCCCCGTTGGTGCCGCGCTTGAACTCGCGCTGTGCCTCGCCGAGCGACTTGGCCAGCTTCGGGAGCTTGGCGCCGCCGAACAAGACCAAGATGATGATCAGGACGATGATCAGTTCGGTGGGCCCGACATCCATGGGGTGTTCCTCTCGTGACCGCCTGTGACGCGGGTTCTACGGTACTGCGACCGTCGGCGGATCCGGGCTCGGGCGCCCGTCGGGCCCTGTGCCACGCTGGCGCCGTGCGGATCGACGTGTTCACCATCTTCCCCGACCTGATCGAGGGGTTCGCCGGGAAGAGCCTCCTGGGCAAGGGCCGCGAGCGAGGGTTGCTCGACATCCGCACCCACGACCTGCGCTCGCAGACCCAGGACCCGCACCGATCGGTCGATGACTCGCCGTTCGGCGGGGGCGCGGGGATGGTGCTCATGCCCGAGCCGATCTTCGCCGCCGTCGAGCAGGTCGACCCGCCTCGCCCGCTCCTGCTGCTCGGGCCGGCCGGACGCACCCTCGACCAGTCCGTTGCCCGCGAGCTGGCCGCCGGCGACGGGTTCAGCCTGCTGTGCGGCCGCTACGAGGGCGTCGATGCCCGGGTCGTCGATCACCTGGTCGACGGCGAGCTGTCCATCGGGGACTACGTGCTCGGCGGAGGCGAGGTCGCGGCGTTGGTGGTGCTGGAGGCCGTGGGTCGCCTGGTCCCCGGCGTCATGGGCAATGCCACCTCGGCCGACGAGGAGTCCTTCAGCGACGGGTTGCTCGAGTACCCGCACTACACCCGCCCGGCGACGTTCCGAGACTGGGAGGTCCCCGACGTCCTGCGCTCGGGTGACCACGCGCGCGTTGCCCGGTGGCGCCGAGCCCGTTCGCTGGCGCGAACCGTCCGCAGCCGGCCTGACCTCATCGAGGCACGGGGTGGGTTGAGCGCCGAGGACGAGGTCCTCCTGGCCGAGTTCCCCGAAGGCTCCTGACCGGCCGGTGCGGTGCGGGTTGGCCCCGCTGCAGGGCCGCCGTCTAGCGTTGCCACCTGCTGCGAGCGCCCCCGACGGGCCCGCACCACGCTTTCGCAACGAGGACCCGAGACCCATGAACCGCACCGATCTGATCGACCAGGCGAACCTCCGGGACGATGTGCCCGACTTCGCCCCTGGTGACACGCTCAAGGTCCACGTCCGGGTGGTCGAGGGCAGCAAGCAGCGCGTGCAGGTCTTCCAGGGCGTCGTCATCCGCCGCCAGAACGGCGGGGTCCACGAGACCTTCACCGTCCGGAAGCTCTCCTACGGCGTCGGCGTCGAGCGCACCTTCCCCGTGCACTCGCCGATCATCGAGCGCATCGAGGTCTTCACCCGCGGCGACGTGCGCCGGGCGAAGCTCTACTACCTGCGCGACAGGATCGGGAAGGCCGCCAAGGTCAAGGAGAAGCGCGACTTCTGATCGCGCCGGCTCGCCGCTCGCTGCGGCCGGGCCGCTGTCGTTGTCGGACCCTCGGCGTACCATGCGCCCCGTGATCGCCCTCGACCCCGCAGCCCCTCGTCCTCGCCTCGGGCGGACCTCGTGAGCGCAGACGATCTCGAGCAGTACGAGGCCGAGATCGAGCACCAGCTCTTCCAGGAGTACCGCGACGTCTCGCCGACGTTCCGCTTCGTGGTGGAGACCGAGCGTCGCTTCTACCTCGCGAACTCGGTGGACCAGGTGGTGCACGACACCGGCGGCCGCACCCGCGTGGAGCTCGAGCTGCGCGACGCGTGGGTGTGGGACATGTACCGGCAGACGAAGATGCGCTTCGTCCCGTCGGTCCGCATCGTCACGTTCAAGGACGTGAACATCGAGGAGCTCCCCAAGCCCGACCTCGAGCTGTGACCCGGGCCCGGCTCCTCCTCGGGGCCATCGGGGAGGATCGGGCGGCGGCCTGGTACCGCAGCCAGGGCTACGAGGTCCTGGTCCGAAACTGGCGGTGCCGTGAGGGCGAGCTCGACCTGATCTGCGCGGTGGGCGACCGGCTCGTCATCTGCGAGGTGAAGACCCGGTCCTCGCTGGCCTTCGGCCACCCGGCCGAGGCCGTCACCAGGACCAAGCAGCAGCGGATCCGAGGGTTGGCGGCGCGCTGGCTCGCCGAGGGTGGGGCGCCGTTCGTACCCCGCGAGATCCGGTTCGACGTGGCGGCCGTGCTCCCTGGCGAGATCAGCGTGATCGAGGCGGCCTTCTGACGCTGCCGGGGCGTCGACGGGCGCGGTGCTCCCAGCAGCCGTGGTGCCAGTGGCGACGGTCCTCGGGGGCATCGGTCGGCACCGCCACGACATGACCCGTGCCCGGCGGGATGTCCTGCTGGCAACCCGGGCAGACGTAGCTCTTGCGGGCCTCGTAGGGCTGGACCCGCCGGACGTCGAAGCCCGCGGGCGCGTCGGGCACGCTCATCGCTCGTCCAACGGGAGGATCAGCCGAGGAACGCCCACGCGAGCAACAGCACGCACGCGAGCACCGCGCCGGCGACCATGAGGTAGTCGGCCGGGGTGCGGCGGTAGATGCGATTCGGGTTGAAGCCCATGGGTGAACCCTACGGCCGACAGGCGTGGCGACGGCAGCCCGTAGGGTGCCGCCCATGTCTGGCGCACCAGCTCGTCCGGCCGACACCGACGGGGTCCGGATCGTGGTCGACGGTCCCGTCGCCACGGTCGTCCTCGCCAACCCGGCCCGCAAGAACGCGATCACCCTCGCGATGTGGGGCGAGCTGGCCGCCGCCTTTCGCTGGGTCGCGGCCGACGCATCGGTGCGGGTCCTCGTCGTGTCCGGCGCGGGCGACGACTTCTGCGCCGGCGCCGACCTCGGGCGGGGCCCCGAGGGCCACTGGCTGGCGTACATGCGCTACGTCAACACGGCGTGCCTGGCGCTCGACGCCGTGCCGCAACCCACCATCGCTCGCGTCGACGGCGTGGCCGTCGGGGCCGGGCTCAACCTCGCCCTCGGCTGCGACCTGGTCGTCGCCACCGACCGCGCGCGCTTCTCGGAGATCTTCGCCAAGCGGGGCCTGTCCCTCGACTTCGGCGGGTCGTGGTTCCTGCCCCGGCGCGTCGGGCTCCACAAGGCCAAGGAGCTGGCCTTGTTGGCGCCCATCGTCGACGCTCACGAGGCCGAGCGGATCGGCCTCGTGAACCGGGTCGTCACGGTCGACGAGCTCGACGCCGCCGTGGGGGAGTGGGCCGCGGCCCTGGCCGCCGGTCCGCCCATCGCGCTGGCCCAGACGAAGGCGATGCTGAACCGCTCGTCCACCTCGACCCTCGCTGAATCGCTCGAGGCCGAGGCCGCGGCCCAGACGGTGAACTTCGGGACCGCCGACACCGCGGAGGCGATCGCTGCGTTCCTGGCGAAGCGGTCGCCGCGGTTCGAAGGCCGCTGACCCGGCGCTTCGCACCCGCTCGTACGAGCGCCGTTCACCGCGCGTCTTGCCTGTGCCCCTGGTGCGTTGTCCGACCCCCTGGGTACGCTCCTCGAACCGTCGCTGACGACGGCCCGCTCCCCAGACCTCGGAGCCTCCTCGCCGCTCGACCGGCCTCCGCAGCCACACGCACCGTCCCGCTCGGGACGGGGAGGAGCCGGTCCGGTGCTCGCCAACGTCCCGTCCGCCATCGTCATCGGGGTCGACGGCCACCCCGTCACCGTCGAGGTCCACGTCGGCCAGGGCCTGCCCGGGCTGACCATCGTGGGCCTGCCGGATGCGTCGTGTCGTGAGGCTCGGGATCGGGTGCGAGCGGCGGTCATGGCATCGGGCGTGAAGTGGCCGAACCTCAAGATCACGGTCAACCTCGCCCCGTCCTCCACCCGGAAGACGGGGAGCGGGCTCGACCTGGCGATCGCCGTCGGGGTCCTCGTGGCGAACGAGGACCTCGCCGCCGAGGCCGTGGCCGGGATCGGGTTCCTGGGCGAGCTCGGCCTCGACGGATCGGTCCGCACCGTCCCCGGGATCGTCCCGCTCGTCGACGCGCTGGCGTGCGAACACGTCGTCGTCCCCGTGGCGGCTGCGCCGGACGCGGCACTGGTCGAGGGTCCGCACGTGCGTCCCGTCGCCACGTTGCGCGAGGTGATCGCCGCCGCCTCCGGCGACGAGCCGTGGCCCGATCACGACCTGCCGGCTCGTGCACCCCGGACGCAGGCCGACCTGGATCTCGCCGACGTTCGCGGGCAGGCCGCCATCCGCACCGCGCTCGAGGTGGCCGCCGCGGGCGCTCACCACCTCCTCATGGTCGGTCCGCCGGGCTCGGGCAAGACGATGTTGGCCAGCCGGCTGCCCGGGATCCTGCCGGGGCTGGATCGGACCGAGGCGATGGAGGTGTCGCGCATCCACTCGGCGGCGGGCATCTCGCTGTCGGGTGACCTCATCCGTCGCCCGCCCCTGCGCGCGCCGCACCACACCGCCACGATGGTGGCGCTCGTGGGGGGTGGGACCGACGCCATGCGGCCGGGCGAGGTGTCCCTGGCTCATGGCGGGGTGCTGTTCCTCGACGAGTTGGCCGAGTTCTCGCCGACGGTGCTCGACGCCCTGCGCCAGCCTTTGGAGGAGGGGGTCATCCGCGTGAGCCGGGCCCGCTTCTCGGCCCGTCTGCCGGCTCGGGTGATCCTCGTGGCTGCCATGAACCCGTGTCCCTGCGGCGAGGCCGGACGGCCGGGTGCGTGCCGATGTCCCGACGGAATCCTCGCCCGCTACCGGCGTCGGCTGTCGGGCCCGCTGCTGGATCGCTTCGACCTGCGGGTCGACGTGATGCGGCCGCAGGTGGAGGCGCTGCTCGGGGGCGAGGCCGGCGAACGCAGCGAGACCGTTGCTGAACGGGTCGCCCGCGCCCGCCTCGCCGCTCACGCTCGCGGGGTGCGCGCCAACGCCGATCTCCACGGACCGACCCTCGATCGTTGGGCACCGTTCGACGCCGAGGCCCACGCTCACCTCACCGACTGCCTGCGGCGGGGCCGGCTGAGCGCCCGCGGGCTGGCGCGTGTGCGCCGCGTCTCGCTCACGCTGGCCGACCTGGCCGGACACGACGGTCCGCTCACCAAACGGTTCGTGAGCACCGCGCTCGCCCTGCGGAGCGATGTCGTGCTCGGCGCGGGGGTGGCGGCATGACCCTCGCCGAGCCGTCGCTGGCCGCCGTGCTGATCGTGCTGTCCGAGCTTCCCGGCGTCGGCCCGGCGACGTTGCTCGAATGTCGGAGCCATCCGGATCCGGCGGCGTTGCTCGGACGGGTGGTGAGCGGCCGGGCGCACCGCGAGGCGATCTTGGAGCCGGCGGTCTCGGCGTTCACCCGTCGCAACAAGGCTGCCGGTCGGTCGGCCGATCCCTCCGAGGTCGCCGCGGGATGGGCGCGCCTTGCCATCGCACTGGATCCGGCCGAGGAGCTGGCCCGGCATCGCGCCGACGGGCGCTCGGTCCACGTCCTCGGCGAGCCGGGCTATCCCGAGCGGCTCACCGAAGACCCCGTACCGCCCGCGCTGGTGTTCTCGGAGGGAGACCTGTCGGTGCTCGCCGGGCCGACGGTCGCGATCGTGGGCACCCGCAATGCCACCCGCGCCGGGCGGGACCTGGCTGCTTCGCTCGGCGCCGGCCTGGGCCGGGTGGGGATCTCGGTGGTGTCGGGCCTGGCGCTCGGCATCGACGGCGCCGCGCACCAGGGACTCGTGGACGCCGAGCTCCCCGCCAGCGGCGGGCGCCCGATCGGGGTCATCGCGTCGGGCCTCGACATCGCGTACCCGAGCCGCCACCAGCGCCTCCACCGCGACGTCGTCCGCACCGGCGTGCTCCTCTCGGAGACCCCGCTCGGCTTGCGGCCGACCGCCTGGCGGTTCCCGGCTCGGAACCGGATCATTGCCGGTCTCGCCGATGCCGTGGTGGTGGTGGAGTCGCGTGCCACCGGTGGGTCGATCCTCACCGCGGGCGAGGCTGTGGCCCGCAACGTGCCCGTCCTCGCGGTGCCCGGCCACCCCACCGCTCCCGCATCGGCCGGGACCAACGACCTCATCGCCGACGGCGCGATCCTGGCGCGAGACATCGAGGACGTGCTGGTCGCCGTCGGCCGGGGCGGCGCGCTCGATGTCGTCGGAGGTCCGGTCGGGGAGGGGGAAGGCGATGGTCTCCGACCGCCGGACGGACCCGACGAGGCCGCGGTCCTCGCCGTGCTCGGCGTCGACGCGTTGGTGCTCGACGAGGTGCTCGCTCGGGCCGGGCTCTCGCTGGCCGACGGCTCGTTGGCCCTCGCCGGCCTCGAGGCCAAGGGTCTGCTCGAGCGACGCGGGGCGTGGTTCGAGCGGACGACGCGCGAGGCGCGGCCGGGCCGCACCACCCGGCGGTCCGGGCGATGAGGGGCCTGTGGCGTGGTCGCGGGCTCGGGGTGCGGGGCCCCGCTGCGGGCATCTCCGCGGAGGGTGACGCCGAAGGTCAGATCATCGCTCCGGGCGGCCCGGTACGGTGTGGACGTGTCTTGGGAGGTGGAGGGGTTTCTCGCGTCGTTGACGGCCAGCGCCGATGCGACCCGCCGCGCCTACGGCAGCGACCTCACCGACTTCGTCACGTGGGCGAGCGGGCGGGGAACGGTCGAACCGTCCGAGGTCGACCGCCGGCTCTTGCGGTCGTACCTCGTCCACCTGACCGATCGCGAGCTCGCAGCGCGGACCATCGCGCGTCGCACCTCGGCCTTGCGCCGCTACTTCCGCTGGCAGGCTCGTACGGGTCGGATCCCTGCGGATCCGTCGCTCAGCCTGCGGGCGCCCCGCGGCACCGGTCGACTGCCCAAGCTGCTGCACGACGACCAGCTCCAGCAGGTGCTGGTCGGCGCACCCGACCTGGGTGGCCGCGATGCGCCCCACGAACAGGCCCGCCGGTGGCGAGACGACGCCGTGCTCGAGGTGCTCTACGGGAGCGGCCTCCGCGTCGCGGAGCTGTGCGGCCTGCGCCGCTCCGACCTCGACCTCGACGGGTCGCGGGTTCGGGTGTGGGGCAAGGGCGCCAAGGAGCGCCAGGTCCCGCTCAGCGAACCGTCGGTCGTGGCGTTGCGCAGGTGGCTCGACTCGGGGCGCCCGCAGCTCGCGCCGGCGAGCGTTGGCGACGCCGTCTTCGTCAACCTGCGGGGCAACCGGCTCACGCCGCGCGACGTGCGTCGCATCCTCGACCGCCGCTCGCCGGAGCCCACCCACCCGCACGCGCTGCGGCACACCTTCGCCACCCACCTCCTCGACGGTGGAGCGGACCTGCGGTCGGTGCAGGAGCTGCTCGGCCACGAGGACCTCGCCACGACCCAGATCTACACGCACGTCAGCCGGGAACGGATGCGTCAGGTGTTCGAGCGGACGCACCCCCGTGCCTAGCGCCCGTCGTGTTCGAGGCGCGTCGTGAGCGCCGAGCCGCCCGTGGAGCTGTGGGCCGGCTACCACGCGCTGCCGAGCCGCGAGGCCCGCGACCGCTTGATCCTGCACTACTCGCCGTTGGTGAAGTACGTCGCCGGTCGGGTCGCGGTCGGCCTGCCGCAGAACGTCGAGCAGTCCGACCTCGTCAGCTACGGCATCTTCGGCCTGATCGACGCCATCGAGAAGTTCGACCCCGCCCGCGGGTTCAAGTTCGAGACCTACGCCATCTCGCGGATCAAGGGCGCGATCCTCGACGAGCTGCGGTCGATCGACTGGGTGCCGCGTTCGGTCCGCGCCAAGGGCCGCGCCGTCGAGCGTGCGTTCTCGAAGTTGGAGGCCACGTTGCGGCGATCGCCGACCGAGGCCGAGCTGGCCGACGAGCTCGACATGACCGACGCGCAGCTGCAGGCGGTCCTCGGCCAGCTGTCGCTGACGGGCGTCGCCGCCCTCGACGAGATGCTCGGCGATCGGGGCGACGCCACCACGCTCGGCGACACGATCCCGGACCTGCAGGACGGGCCGGGTGCGCTGCTCGAGCGCAGCGAGCTGCGGAGCCAGCTCGCCGAGGCGATCGAGCGGATGCCCGAACGCGAGAAGATCGTCCTCACGCTCTACTACTTCGAGAACCTGACGTTGGCGCAGATCGGCGACGTGCTCGGCGTGACCGAGAGCCGCGTCAGCCAGATCCACACCAAGTCCGTGCTCCAGCTGCGCAGCCGGCTCCAAGCTGCCCAGCGCGAACCCGCCTGACCGCAGCTCCGGCCCGCTGCCTCCTTCACCGGGCGGCCTCGTGAAGCGCCGGCACGCGCGATCCGTTGGCATCGCTCGACATCTCGTCGTGGGCGTGCTCGTGCTGGGGCTGTGGTCGTTCCCCATGACGGGGGGTGGGCCGGGAGCACCCGCCGCCGGGTCCGCCGGGTTCGCCGGGTTCGCCGGGTTCGCCGGGCCGGGGACCTACCGGCCGCCGGTGTCGGCACCGGTCGCGGATCCCTTCCGGCCACCGCCCGAGCCATGGCTGGCCGGCAACCGCGGCATCGAGTACCGCACGGTGCCGGGCACGCTCGTGCGGGCCATCGGGCCTGGCGTCGTGACCTTCGCCGGGCTGGTGGCCGGCGAGGTCGATCTCACGATCCGTCACCCCGACGGTCTCCGGTCGTCCTACGTCGACCTGGCGTCGGTCCGCGTCCGCCGCGGTGACCGCATCGACGCCGGTCAGGTGGTCGGGGCGGCCACCGATCGGTTGCACCTCGGCGTACGACGCGGCGACACGTACCTGGACCCGGCGTCGCTCTGGGGCACGCGCCTCGCCGGTCGGGTGGTGCTCGTGCCGGACGGTCGGCCTCGCTCGCGGGCCGGCGCGGGCCCCGACTCGGCCCCGGACTCGGCCCCGCACCCGGGCCCGGACACGGCCCGGGGACGGCGGCCGACCGCGCCGGGCGTGCTGGCTCCGCAGGTCGCGGATCTCGTCCGCGGCATCGGCCGCATCGCGGCGGCCGCGGTGGCCGTTGCCGCCGGTTGACCGCCGCTCACCTGCGGCGCCCTTGGGAGGCGCGGGGGTGGGCCGCTACCATCGACCCTCGGCTCGCCGTCCGGCGCGCCATCCACAACGCAACCCGGGTCCAACCCACGGTCGCCGCCTGCAGAAGCGCAGGTGGTGCATCGGATCCGCGGTGAAGCAACCGATGGGAGAGGAGCGGTGATGACGGAACCCGTCGTGACCATGAAGCAACTGCTGGAGGCCCGGGTCCACTTCGGGCACCAGACCCGCCGCTGGAACCCGAAGATGAAGCGATTCATCTTCGGTGACCGCAACGGCATCTACATCATCGACCTGCAGCAGACGCTCAAGCGTCTCGAGGTCGCCTACACGTTCGTGCGCGACACGGTCGCCGACGGTGGGACAGTGCTGTTCGTCGGCACCAAGAAGCAGGCCCAGGACCCGATCCAGTCCTACGCCGAGAAGTGCGGCATGCCCTACATCAACGAGCGTTGGCTCGGCGGCATGCTCACCAACTTCGAAACCATGTCGAAGCGCGTGGCCAAGATGGGCGAGTACCGGCGCATGCGCGACTCGGGCGAGTTCGAGGCCATGCCCAAGAAGGAAGCCCTCCTGATCTCCCGCGAGCTCACCAAGCTCGAGCGCAACCTCGGCGGCATCGCCAAGATGGAGAAGCTGCCCAGCATCGTCTTCGTGCTCGACACGAAGGAAGAGCACATCGCGGTGACCGAGGCCAACAAGCTCAAGATCCCGCTCGTGGCCGTGGTCGACACGAACTGCGACCCCGACATCATCCAGTACGTGATCCCGGGCAACGATGACGCCATCCGCTCCGGGGCCCTCATGTGCCGCGTGATCGCCGACGCCGTCGACGAAGGCCGCCTCATGGCCTCCAAGAAGCCCGGCGCCATCCCGCCGCCCCGCCAGCGCAGCGCGGACGAGGAGTCCGCCATCGCCGCCCAGCAGGCCGACGCCCGCCGCCAGGCCGCCCAGGCCGCGGCCGAGCGCGAGGCGCGCATCGCCGCCCAGCAGGCCGCGCCCCAGCCCGATCCCGAGGCGCCCGTGACCGAGGCCCCCGCCGCCGAGGCCGTTGCCGAGGTCGAAGCCCCCGCTGAGGCCTCGACCGAAGCGCCCATCGAAGCGCCCGTCGCCGCCACCACCGACCCGGTAGAGGAGACCCCGGCCGATGCCTGATTTCACCGCCAAGGACGTCCAGGCCCTGCGCCAGTCCACCGGTGCCGGGATGATGGACGCCAAGAGGGCGCTCCAGGAGAACGCCGGGGACTTCGAGGTCGCCACCAAGTGGCTGCGGGAGAAGGGCTTGGCGAAGTCGGCCACCCGCGAGGACCGAGACAACAGCCAGGGCACCGTCGCCGTGGCGTCGGTCGACAACACCGCCGCCATCGCCGAGCTCAAGTGCGAGACGGACTTCGTCGCCAAGTCGGACCAGTTCTCGACGCTCGTCCAGGAGATCGCCACCATCGTGGCCATCGAAGGCGAGGAAGCGGCCTCGAAGAAGGCCGATGCGATCGACGACATGAAGGTCGTGCTCAAGGAGAACATCGAGCTCGGGCGCGTCGTCCGGTTCGAGGCTGCCGCCGGCAACGTGCTCGACACCTACACCCACCGCCAGGACGGCCGTGGCGTGCTGGGGGTCATGGTGGAGCTCCACGACGGCACCGCCGACCTCGCCCACGAGGTTGCCGTGCACATCGCATTCACCAAGCCGTCGTACCTCACCGCCGCCGAGGTCCCCGAGGCCGAGGTGGCCGCCGAGCGCGAGACGCTCGAAGCCATCACCCGCGCCGAGGGCAAGCCCGAGCAGGCGATCGCCAAGATCGTCGATGGTCGTGTCGGTGCGTGGCTCAAGGAGCGAGTGCTGCTCGACCAGGCATACGTCAAGGACGACAAGCGGACCATCGCCCAACTCCTCGGCGGCGCCACCATCGTGCGCTTCGCCCAGGTGTCGATCGGCGGCTGATGACCTCCACCGTCGAGGTCGACGGATCCACCGTCACGCCGCGCTGGCCCCGCATCGTCTTCAAGTTGTCGGGCGAGGCGTTCGCCGGCACCTCGGCCTACGGGATCGACGGGCGGGTCGTTCGCCAGCTCGCCGAAGAGATCGTCGACGCCCGCCGCATGGGTGTCGACGTCGCCGTGGTCATCGGTGGCGGCAACATCTGGCGGGGCATGACCGGTGCGGGCACCGGCATGGATCGGGCCCAGGCCGACTACATGGGCATGCTGGCCACGGTCATCAATGCCCTCGCCCTGCAGGACACGCTCGAACAGCTCCAGCAGGCGACCCGGGTCCAGTCCGCCATCCACATGGCCCAGGTGGCCGAGCCCTACATCCGGCGGCGGGCGATCCGTCACCTCGAAAAGGGCCGGGTGGTCATCTTCGCCGGCGGCACGGGCAATCCGTTCTTCACCACCGACACGACCGCCGTCCTGCGCGCCGCCGAACTCGGCGCCGAGGCCGTGCTGAAGGCAACCGATGTCGACGGCATCTACAGCGCCGACCCCAAGAAGGACGCGAACGCGACGCGTTA
>JAOBWM010000042.1 GCA_025463365.1 Acidimicrobiales bacterium | reverse complement strand
GCCGCGCAGGCCGCGTACAAGAACAACACCGTCGACGACCCGAACCTCGGGAGCTACTACTTCGACTTCGGTCATGACGACTCGGTGCTCGGTGGGGCCAAGAACCTCGAGCTGCGCAAGGCGATCTCGCTCGCGATCGACCGCGAGGAGATCAACAACAAGGTGTACGAGGGAACCCGCAGCACGTCCACCGGCATCACGCCTCCTGGCATCCCCGGCTTCAAGAAGGACCTCTGCGACTTCTGCGCCTTCGATGCCAAGGCCGCCAAGGACCACTTCAAGAAGTGGGAAGCCGCGGGCGGCAAGCTCAGCGGTGCGATCCCGATCCAGTACAACCCGGGTGGTGGCCACGACCAGGTGGTCCAGGTCATCGTGGCGGACCTGAAGAAGTACCTCGGCGTCGATGCCAAGTTGGACCCGATCCCCGAGACCTACTTCCGGGACATCCCGAAGCCCGGCGCCTGCCACATCTGCCGCTCCGGCTGGTATGCGGACTACCCGACCTACGGGAACTTCATGGTCGACCTCTTCTCGAAGGCCTCCATCGGGGGCAACAACTTCGGCCGGTACGACAACCCGGACTTCGAGGCCGCGATCAAGAAGGCCCAAGGCGAGACCGACATCACCCAGCGCGGCCTCGACTACCAGAAGGCCGAGGAGATCCTCCTCAACACGGACGTGGCGGCCATCCCGATCAACTGGTACACGGGCGCCACGGTCTTCCGTGACACCGTCGTGAACAACGATCAGCCCCCGCTGGGGCTGTACCTCTGGGAGCGGATGGCGAAGACCTCCTAGTACGAACACAGGTCGAGAGGGCGCCGGGCCGATCCGGCGCCCTCTCGACGGTTCTGTCCCCCGCACCCCGCCCCCGCACCACCGCCCTACACCCCGCCTCCCGCCCACCCCATCGCCTCGAAGGGGACCATGACCAGCTACATCCTCCGCCGCATGCTGCAGCTCGTGTTCGTCCTGTGGGGTGGGGCCACCATCCTCTTCCTGCTGTTCTTCATCCTGCCCGGCAGCCCGGCCGAGCTCATCGCCGGCGGCGGCCACAAGGCCGTGGACCCGCAGGTCGTGAAGAACATCGAACACCAACTGGGCATCGACCGGCCCATCTACGTCCAGTACGTCAAGTTCCTCGACCGGACGGTCCACGGTGACCTCGGCGAGTCGTACCTCACCCATCAGAAGGTCACGACGATCATCAAGGAACGGGCGCCGCTGAGCCTCCGCCTCGCGTTCTGGGCGATCGTGGTCGAGGTGGTGATCGGCATCTCGAGCGGCGTGCTGTCGGCCCGAAGACGAAATTCCTTGGCGGACACGGTGACCACGGTGGTCGCGGTGGTCGCCAGCGCCGTCCCGGTGTTCGTGCTCGGGTACCTCATCAAGCAGGTGACGGGTGTCTACGCGTACCAGCACCAGTGGCCGTCGTGGGCCCGCTTCCCGCCGCTGGGGTTCGGGCCCAACACGTGGTACCTCGGGATCATCCCGAGCCGTCTGCAGCTGAAGTCGCTGCTGCAGCCCGCGCTCGTGCTGGCTTCGGTCTCCACCGCGATCCTGGCCCGCATCACCCGCACCTCGATGCTCGAGACGCTGCGCATGGACCACGTCCGCACGGCCCGGGCCAAGGGGCTGAAGGAGTCCGTGGTGATCCGCAAGCACGTGCTGCGCAACGCCATGCTCCCGGTGATCACCATCCTCGGCATCGACTTCGGCACCGCGGTCGGGGCTGCGGTGCTCACCGAGACGGTCTTCAACCTCCGCGGGTTGGGCTACCGGATCGTCACGGCGTCGGCCCAGCGCGACGTGCCCATCGTCCTCGGGCTGTCGCTCGTGGTGATGTTCGTCTACGGGATCGCGAGCGTGATGGTCGATGTCGGCTACGCCTTGCTCGATCCACGGATCCGCTTGCGAGACTCCGATGCCTGACCGCCCGATCGATCAGGGAAGAGACGGCGTCGTGAACGGACCCGACGAACCCGGCCTGCACGCCACCCTCGGCGCGGCTCCCGACGCAGTCCTGCGGCGGGCGGAGGCGACCGAGCTGGGCATCGACCCGGCGGCCTCCGCGCTCGATGCCTCGCTCGCCGACGTCCTGGTCACCCGGAGCCTGGCCAGCGATGCGTGGCGCCGCTTCCGTCGCAACCGGCTGGCCATGACCGGGCTCTTCATCGTGATCGCGCTGCTCCTGCTCGGCCTCGTCGGGCCGTTCTTCGTCCAGAACCCGACCGCGCAAGGCGTCACCAGCAAGGAGGCGCCGACCAACCAGCACTGGTTCGGCACCGACAACCTGGGGCAGGACGTGTTCGCCCGGGTCGTGTACGGCATCCGGCTGTCACTGTTCATCGGGTTCGTCGCCACCGCAGTGGAGACGACCATCGGGATCACGGTGGGGGCGCTGGCCGGGTGGTTCCGGGGCTGGCTCGACACGATCTTGATGCGGTTCGTCGACATCGTGCTCGGCATCCCGTACTTCGTGTTGGCCCTCGCCATGATCGTGGCCATCGGGCAGGGGGTCACGGCGGTGGTGGTCACCCTGGCCGCCACGGCCTGGTTGCAGACCGCCCGAACGGTCCGGGCCGGGTTCTTGCAGGTCCGCGACCTCGAGTACGTCGACGCCGCCCGCACCACGGGTGTGCCCACGTTCCGGATCATCTGGCGCCACGTGCTGCCGAACGTGTTCCAGCCGGTGGTGGTCCTCGCCGCCATCGGGATCGGCAGCGCGATCCTCGCCGAGGCGGCGCTCAGCTACCTCGGCGTGGGGATCATCCCGCCGACCCCGTCGCTCGGGAACATGATCTCGCAGTCGCAGTCCTTCTTCGGCGACGCGCCGCACCTGTTGATCTTCCCGGGCCTGGCCATCATCTTGTTGGTCCTCGGCTTCCTGCTCGTGGGCGACGGCCTGCGGGACGCATTGGATGTGAAGGATGTCTGACGTGCCTCCGTTGCTCGAGATCGCCGAGCTCACGGTCGGGTTCCGCACCGACGACGGCGTCGTCCAGGCCGTTCGGGGATTCGACCTCCAGGTCGATGCGGGCGAGATCGTGGCCATCGTGGGGGAGTCCGGCTCGGGCAAGTCGGTCAGCGCCATGAGCATCCTGCAGCTCCTGCCCCCGTCGGCGACCATCGAGGGCGCGGTCACCTGGGCGGGGGAGAACCTCCTCGAGGTGGGCGAGAACCGGATCGGCCAGGTCCGCGGCGATGAGGTCGCCATGATCTTCCAGGACCCGCTGTCAGCCCTGAACCCCGTGTACCGCATCGGCTACCAGATCACCGAGATGATCCACGCCCACCGCAAGGTCTCGGGCCGCCAAGCCCGGGAACGGGCGATCGAGATGCTCAGGCTGGTGGGCATCCCTCAGCCGGACCGCCGCGTGGACCAGTACCCGCACGAGTTCTCCGGTGGCATGCGCCAGCGGGCCATGATCGCCATGGCCCTCTCGTGCGACCCGCAGCTCATCATCGCCGACGAACCCACCACCGCCCTCGATGTCACCGTCCAGGCCCAGGTGCTCGAGCTCCTCGTCGACCTCTGCCATCGCCTCAACACCGCGGTGATCTTGATCACCCACGACCTCGGCGTCGTCGCCGGCATGGCCGACCGGGTGACCGTGATGTACGCCGGCCGCGTGGTCGAGTCGGGCGTCGTCGACGACATCTTCGACCGCACGGCCCATCCCTACACGGCCGGACTGTTGGCTTCGCTTCCCCGCCTCGACGGTGACGTCGACGAGCCGCTGATGCCGATCGCCGGGCAGCCCCCATCGATGCTCGATCCGCCGCCGGGCTGCTCGTTCCACCCTCGCTGCCCGTGGGCCAAAGAGGAGGCCGGCTGCATGACCGTCGTCCCCGAGAACATCGAACGCAACCCCGGCCACTTCTCGGCCTGCCATCGCGCCGACGAGCTGATGGCCACGGAGTCCCTCGTGCGGATCGCGACCGGTGCGCCATGACCGTCCTCCTCCAAGCACAGAACGTGGTGAAGGACTTCCCGGGGCCGCGCAGGGACATCCTCGGCCTGCGGCGGGCCAAGGTGCATGCGGTCAGTGACGTCACCTTCTCCCTCGAGGCGGGCGAGACGCTCGGCGTGGTCGGGGAGTCCGGGTGCGGCAAGTCGACCCTCGGCCGGGTCCTCATGGGCCTGCTCGCGCCGACCCGGGGAACCATCAAGCTGGGTGGCGAGGACGTCACCACGCTGCAGAAGGCCGACAACAAGGCCTTGCGCCGGCGCATGCAGATGGTCTTCCAGGACCCGTACGCCTCCCTCAACCCGCGCATGAACGTGGGGGAGATCCTGTCCGAGCCGTTCTTGATCCACGAGGGCCTGAAGCGGGCCCAGAGCCGCGACCAGGTCGCCGACCTCCTCGAGATCGTGGGGCTGTCGCCTGAGCACCAGAGCCGTTACCCCCACGAGTTCTCGGGCGGCCAGCGCCAACGCATCGGCATCGCCCGGGCCTTGGCGGTGAACCCGGAGCTCATCGTGCTCGACGAGCCCGTCTCAGCCCTCGACGTCTCCATCCAGGCCGGCGTCGTCAACCTCTTGCGCCGGCTCCAAGAGGAGCGCGGGCTCACCTACTTCTTCATCGCCCACGACCTCTCCGTGGTCCGCCACATCTCCGATCGGGTGGCGGTGATGTACCTCGGGAAGATCGTCGAGATCGGCACCCGTGCGCGCATCTACCGCGAGGCCCGGCATCCCTACACGCGGGCCTTGATGTCGGCGGTGCCGATCCCGGATCCGGCGCTCGAGCGCGCCCGGCAGCGCATCATCCTCGAGGGCGACGTCCCGAGCCCGATCGACCCGCCGAGCGGCTGCCACTTCCGGACCCGGTGCTGGCGGGCCACGGAGATCTGCGCCGAGCAGGAGCCGCCGCTCGACGGCGACGCTGACCACCAGTTCGCGTGCCACCACCCGATCGAGGTTCCGGTCCAGATCGGTTCCGCCTTGCCGGCCGGTGCGCCCACGATCGGCTCGGCCCCCTGACGCTTTCGGCCCGGGTCGCTCGCCCGCTATCGTTCTCGGGCCCCCCGGTGACGGAGGGTTCGAACGACCCGAAAGGCTCGGCGTGCTGGTTTTCCTCGTAACCCTCCATGTGATCGTGTCGGGCAGCCTGCTGATCCTCGTGCTGCTCCACAGTGGCAAGGGTGGCGGCCTGTCGGACATGTTCGGTGGCGGCATGGGTGCGGCCGCTCAGGGCTCGACGGTCGTCGAGAAGAACCTCGATCGCATCACCGTGGTGCTCGCCGTGCTGTTCGGCTTCACCACGTTGGCCCTCGGGCTGTTGATGTCCACCCCGGCCTAGCCAGGGGCACCATCACGGCCTCGTTTCGGTCTTCAGAGCGCACTTCGCGGTGCGCTAGGGTGACCACCCGCTCGGGTCCGCCCGGGCAGCCACGCACTGGTGGCGGAATTGGCAGACGCGCCAGCTTGAGGGGCTGGTGTCCTTAGGGACGTGGGGGTTCAAGTCCCCCCCAGTGCACCAGGTGACCAGCGCTTCTGCGCTGGTCACGCTTGGTTTTGGGGGAGCGCCGACACCCGTGGCCCGACGGTCAGGCCGAGGCCACGGCGGCGCCGGTCATGGAGCGGGGGTCGGCGGCGCCGGCGCGGATGCCGTCCTCGCGGATCTCGATGGCGTGGGCGTGGCCGAAGCCGGCGGGATCGAAGCCGGCGACGGCCACGGTGTGGCCTCGTTCGGTCAGGCCGGCGCCCCACGAGTCGGGCGCGTGCTGCTCGAGGCGGACGGTCTGCGGCTCGCCGTCCCAGGTGGCGAAGCCGTGCTCGCCGGCCTGCAGCACGAAGCGCGGGGCGTGGATGGCGTCGCCGACCTCTTGGCCCTCGGCCAGCAGGCGGGCGAGGAGCTGGAGGACGACCTGCGGTTGGGAATCGCCCCCCATCGTGCCGAGCACCGCTCGCAGCCTGCCGTCGGGCCGGGTGACCAGCGCGGGGGCAAGCGTGTGCGGTGGGCGCCGCCCGGGGCCGTACTCGGCCGGGTGCCCCGGCTCGAGCGAGAACCCGACGCCACGGTTGTGCAGCAAGACGCCGGTGCCGGCGGCCGCCACGTGGCAGCCGTAGGCGTCGGCGTTGGACTGGATGAAGCTGACGCCCATGCCATCACCGTCGACGGCGCAGAGGTACATCGTCCCGCCGGCGCGATCGGGGGCGACCGCGCCGGACAGCCCGAGCGGATCGAAGCGAGCGGCGAGATCCCGGAGCCGGGCATCCGCGAGGAGGGCCGGGCCATCGGCGTGCTCGTGGAGCTCCGTCACGCGGTCGTGGCCGGCCAGGCGGGCGGCCTCGACGAGCAGGTGGACCCAGGCCGGGTCGGCCGGCGGGGGGAACGGTTCGCCGGCGGCCGCCAACTCGGCGATGCGCGCCGCCGCGAGCGAGAGGTAGCCCTGCGAGTTGGGCGGGATCGTCCAGAGGTCGTGGCCCCAGACGGCCAGGCCCAGCGGATCGACCCAATCGGCGCTCGATCGCTCCAGGTCGGCCGGCTCGTACTCGCCCGCCCCTGCGGCGAGGAGGGCGGACCCGAACTCGCCGCCGTAGAAGGCGGCGCGCCCGCCCTCGGCGACGGCCCGGAGCTGGCGGGCCACGCCCGGGCGCAACACCCGCTCACCGATCGCCGGGCGGATGGAGGTGAGCTCGTCGCAGCCGGAGACCCCGACGAGCCGCTCCAACGTGAACGCCAACATCGGCGCGGCAGGGAAGCCGGACTCGGCGGCGCGGATCGCCGGCGCGAGCACGTCGGCGAGCGGCAGGCGGCCGTGGCGCTCGTGGAGCGCGCACCAGCCGTCGACGCATCCTGGGACGGGCGCACTGCGCACGTCGCCCTTGAACGGCATGGCCCGGTGGCCCTCGGCCCGCAACCGCTCGGGATCGGCGCCGGATCCGGCGCGCCCCGATGCGTTGAGCGCGTCGGGTACCCCGGCGTGGTCGGGGTCGTGCACCAGCGCGAAGAGGTCGCCACCCATGCCGCACATGTGGGGACTGGTCACGGCCAGCACGGCCGATGCCGCCACCGCGGCATCGGCCGCCGATCCGCCGGCGCTGAGGATCTGGGCGCCGGCCGACGAGGCCAGGTGGTCGATCGAGCACACCAGCCCGTCGGCGGCGTAGGTGGTGGGCCACCATCGGGTGCTCGGTTCGGTGTCCATCACCGGTCGAGGGTACCGACGGCTGCTGGGCCCGGCGGGCCGCCACCATGACCGATGGTGACGGCCAGTACCGGTACCAGGTTCATCGAGCTCACGGCGGGGAGCGAGAAGGTCCGGTTCCGGTCGACCACCGCCGACGCGTGCGTGTCGGAGTGCTCGACGACAACAGCGAACTCGGATCCTCCGACGCGATCGTGGTCGGGACCCGCTCGGTCATCAGGTGACGGCGATGGCGTCACACCTACGATGCGCCGGTGACCGACGCGGGACCAGGGGACCAGAGCTCGTTCGTGCCGCCGGAGCCGGCCGAGGCGCTGGCCCGGTTGGGCATGCCGATGGAGGACGCGATGCGGACCCAGCGCGCCGTGCGCCGCCTGCACCTCGACCCGGTGTCCCACGACGTGCTCCTGCCGCTCCTCGAGCTCTCCCTCAAGGCGCCGACGAGCTCCAACACGCAGGACTGGTCGTACCTCGTGGTCGAGGACCGCGAGCAGAAGCTCAAGCTGGCCAAGCTCTGGCGCAAGCTCTACCGCGTGATCGATCCGATCGCGGTCCGGATGGCGAAGGGCGACGAGCGAGAGCTGCGGCAGATCGCGCCGGGCCAGTGGCAGGCCGAGCACTTCGAGGACCTGCCGGTCTTCGTGATCCCGTGCTACCGGCGCAACCTCAAGCACAAGCCGGTCGGGCGGCCGCAGATCTCGGTGGCGTCGTTCTACGGCTCGGTGTTCCCGCCGGTCCAGAACCTGCTGCTCGGCTGCCGGGCGGTCGGGCTCGGGGCGTCCCTGCAGACCCTGCCGATCTGGTGGGTGCCCTCGGCCCGCAAGATCCTGGGCCTCCCCCGAAGCGTGAACCCGGTGTGCATCATCCCGATCGGATGGGCCAAGGGCAACTACGGCCCGACCACGCGCCGGCCGATCGGCGAGGTCGTGCACCTCGACCGCTACGGCAACCGACCCTTCCTCGAGACCGGAGCGGGAAGACCTGAGCAGGCCGAGTCGAACGGACCGCGCCGCCGTGCAGCCGAGGCGTAGGTTTCGCCGCTGATCGTTCGAGCGACAGAGGAGACGACATGGCGCAGGTGGAGACCGTCCGGGGACCGATCGACACATCGTCACTCGGGCGCACCTACATGCACGAGCACGTGTTCGTGCTCACGCCCGACGTCCAACAGAACTACCCCGACGAGTGGGGGAGCGAGGACGAGCGGGTGGCCGATGCCGTGAGCAAGCTCCAGGCCCTTGCCGCCCAGGGCGTGCGGACGATCGTCGATCCCACCGTGATCGGCCTCGGGCGGTACCTGCCCCGGATCCAGGTGATCGCCGAGCAGGTGCCCGACCTCAACATCGTGGTCGCCACCGGTTGCTACACCTATGGCGACGTCCCCTTCTTCTTCCACCACCGGGGTCCGGCGCTGAGCGCGGAGCTGCCCGACCCCATGGTCGACCTGTTCGTCGGCGACATCACCGACGGCATCGCCGGAACCGGCGTCCGGGCCGCGTTCCTCAAGTGCGCCATCGACGAGCAGGGCCCCACCGACGGCGTCGTCCGCGTGATGCGAGCCGTTGCCCAGGCCCATCATCGGACCGGGGCCCCGATCACGGTGCACACCCATCCCGGCTCCCGGTCGGGGTCCGAGGCCAAGCGCGTGCTCTGCGACGAGGAGGGCGTGGATCCCAGCCGCATCGTGCTCGGCCACAGCGGCGACACCGACGACGCCGACCACCTGAGCGAGCTGGCCGAGGCGGGCTTCATCCTCGGGATGGACCGGTTCGGGATCAACGTCGGCACCACGTTCGAGGCGCGGGCGGACATCGTCGTCGAGCTCTGCCGTCGCGGCTACGCCGACCAGCTGGTCCTCTCGCAGGACGCGGCTTGCTACATCGACTGGATCGAGCCGGAGGCCCTGGCATTCATGCCGCAGTGGAACTACCTCCACATCCACGACGAGGTCCTTCCCTACCTGCTCGACCACGGCGTGACGGCCGCGCAGGTCGACGCCATGCTCGTGGTCACCCCGCGGCGCTACTTCGCCGGGGCGACCGCCTGACCGGTGCGGTGACCCCGGGACGCACCCGGACATCTCACCTTGCGTGATTGTTGCGACCCTTGCAACACGTTGCGTGGTCCGATACGGTCGGCTCCCACAACTGAGGGTGACCGGACGACCACACAGCGCTGCTGGATGGTCGGGGAGGGGTCACGGGGAGGGAACCCATGATGAGCGCACGGCGCAGCACGCGACGTTGGAGCCGACGACTGGCCGCAGGCGTGGGCGCGTCCCTCCTCCTGACCGTGCTCCCGGTCCAAGGCGGGACGGCCGGTGCCGCGGCACCGCCGACGGCACAGACCAGCGGCCTCCTCGGCACGGTGGGCGGCCTGCTCGGCGGAGTCGGGACCACGCTCGACGGCTTGCTCAGCAACGTCCTCGGCGCCGGGTTCCGGCTCGGTCTGTTCGACGAGTTCCGGGGCACCGGAACCGCGGTGTGGCCCGGTGACGTGCGCAACGCGACCAAGGCCGCGGCCCCGCTCTCGCGGGGCATCGATGGATCCGGCGTGGACGTGGCCCTCGTGGACACCGGCACCGTCCCCGTCCCCGGCCTCGACGCGCCCGGGGCCGTGATCAACGGTCCCGACCTCTCCTTCGACCACCAGGGCGGCGTGCCGGCCGGCCTCGACGGGTTCGGCCACGGCACGCACCTCGCCGGGATCATCGTCGGCCGCGGCACCGCCAAGACCCAGGGCCTCGCTCCGGCGGCCCGGCTCGTCAACGTGAAGGTCGGTGCCGGCAACGGAGCCGTCGACGTCTCCCAGGTGATCGCCGCCATCGACTGGGTGGTCCAGCACCGCCACGACCCCGGCGTGAACATCCGGGTCCTCAACCTCTCCTACGGCACCGACGGCACCCAGTCCTACCGGTCCGATCCGCTCGCCCATGCCGTCGAGTCGGCCTGGCGCAACGGCGTCGTGGTCGTGGTGGCCGCCGGGAACTCGGGCGGCGCTCTGCTCGATCCGGCGGTGGACCCCTATGTGCTGACGGTCGGCTCGGTCGACCTGGGCGATCCGAGCCTCACCCTCGATGATCGGGTCGCGCCGTACTCCTCGGTGGGCACCTCGGCCCGGCGGGTGGACCTCGTCGTACCGGGGACCTCGATCGTCAGCCTGCGTGACCCCGGCTCCACCATCGACGACGAACACCCCGAGGCTCGCGTCGGCGAGACCGGGTTCCGGGGCTCGGGCACGAGCCAGGCCGCGGCGGTGGCGTCGGGTCTGGTCGCCGACCTGCTCGAGGCCCGTCCCTCGCTCACCCCCGACGAGGTCAAGGCCGTGCTGCGCGAGACCGCCAGGCCCGTCAGCGGCTCGGCCCTCGCCGCGCAGGGCGCAGGCATGGTCGATCTGGATGCCGCGACCAAGGTGGCGCTGCCGTCGGCCAAGCAGGCGTTCGTCCCCTCGACCGGCCTGGGCACGATCGAAGGAGCGCGCGGCACCTCGCACGTGTCCCTCGAGGGCGTCGAGCTGCGCGGCGAGCGGGACGTGCAGAGCGGACCGTGGACGCCCGCCACGTGGGCGCCGAAGGCCTCGGCCGGGACCGCCTGGACGGGTGGCGTGTGGAACGGTCAGGTCTGGGCCGGTGACAGCTGGCTGACCGGCGGTACGGACTGGTCTGGCCGCACCTGGCGCGACGCGACCTGGACCGGGCGCACCTGGCGGGACGATGCCTGGGCCGGACGGACCTGGCGGGGCGACACGTGGACCGGTCGGACGTGGCGGAGCAGCTGACCGCGCCTGCCTCCGAGGAGGAGGCAGCGGAGCGGGCCGGGACCATCCGCGTGGTCCTGCTCGACCTCGCCGTCGCGGGCATGGTCGCGCCGTTGATCTGGTGGGCAGCCGCCTTCGAGCGGCCGGTGTCGATCCCGATCGCGATCGCCGTGGTCGTGCTGTTCCTGGTGGCCGAGTGGTTCCCGATCGACGTCGAGATCGGCGACCAGAGCCACGCCTTCTCGTTCACCGCCGTCCCCTTGGTCGTCGGCCTCTGCCTGCTGCCACCGGAGCTCGTCATCGTGCTCCGGGCGCTCTCGTCAGGCTTCGTGCTGTTGGTGATCCACCGGCAGGGCGCGATCAAGCTGGCGACCAACCTGCTCTCGCACGTGCTGCAGGCCTGCGCGGCGGCGCTCGTGATCCTGCCGTTCGTGGATGGCACGCCGGACCGCCCGATCGAGTGGCTCGCCGTCTCCGCGGCGGTCATCGCCGCCGAGCTGGTGGGCACCGGGCTCGTCACGGTGGCCATCTCGCTGTTCGAAGGCGGCTTCGACCGCGAGCTCCTCGAAGGCGCGGTCACCGGCTGGCTGGCGGTCGTCCCCGACGTCTCGATCAGCCTGGTCGCGGTGATCGTGCTCGACGTCAACCCGTCGGCCGTCTGGCTGGTCGGCGGCATCGGTGTCCTGTTCGCCGTGGTGACCAGGCTCTACTCCCAGGTGACGGCGCGCTACCGCGTGCTGGAGGTGCTCGACGGCTTCACCAGCCGGTTGGGTGAGGCCGTGGCCGACGGCACCATGCGCGAGGTCCTGCTCGAGCAGCTCGCCGAGCTGTTGCACGCCGAGTCGGCGTGGATCGAGCAGCCCGGGCTGGAGGTGCCGAGCCGACTGGTGAACCGGACCGGTGCGTCGCTGACCGAACCGCTGCTCGACCGGGCCGGGTTCCGGCGCCGCGTCGGCGCAGGAGCCGGCACCGACGACATCGTCGGCCTGGTCCACGTCGATGCTGACGCCCTGTTGGTCGGCGTGGAGCGCCGACGGGGCGAGATCCGCACGTTCGACGGCGAGGACGTCCGGCTGTTCAACCTGCTGATCGGCCACGCCGGGATCGGCCTCCAGAACGTGGGCCTCGTGGAGCAGCTGCAAGGCGAGGTGCACGCCAACGAGTTGCTCGCCACGAGGGACCAGCTGACGGGTCTCCCGAACCGAACCCTGTTCCACCGCTGGGTGCTCGACACGCTCGCGCTCGGCGCCGGCGCCGCGGTCATGGTGCTCGGCATCGACCGGTTCAAGGAGGTCAACGACACGCTCGGGCACGCCGCCGGTGATGCCCTCCTCCAGCAGATCGGCGAACGGGTGGCCAACCAGGGGTTCGTGGCCCGGCTCGGCGGGGACGAGTTCGGGATCTTGTGGGCCGGGGCGGATCGCGACGCCGTGACCGAGATCGCCCAGGCGGTCGTCGATGCGATCGGCGGCCTCTACCGGATCGATGGCATCGACCTCGACCTCGACGTCTCGGCCAGCGCCGGCCTCACGTTCGGCGCACCCGGCACGACGGCGGAGGATGCCATCACCCTCCTGCGCCAGGCCGACGTGGCCATGTACCTGGCCAAGGAAGGCCGGACGTCGCTCGGTATCTACCGAGCCGATCTCGACACCTTCAGCTCCGCCCAACTCGCCCTGGTCGGCGCCCTGCGTGCCGCGATCGATGCGGAACAGCTGGAGCTCCACTACCAACCGCAGGTCGATCTGCGCACCGAGGCCGTCGTCGGGGCCGAGGCCTTGCTGCGATGGACGCCGGCGGGCCGGGCGCCCATCCCGACCCCCCAGTTCATCGAGATCGCGGAGCGCACCGGCCTGATCAAGCCCTTGACGCGCCTCGTCCTGCGCGACGCGGTCCGCCAGGCCCGACGCTGGCTCGACGCGGGCCATCGCTGGCGCGTGTCGGCCAACCTGTCGAGCCGCAACATCGGGGAGCCCGACCTCGTCGCGTTCGTCGCCGGTCTGCTGGCCGACCACGAGCTGCCGCCGGAACTGCTCGAGATCGAGCTCACCGAGACGTCGGTCATGGACGATCCCGCGCTCGCGGCGTCGGTGATGGGTGAGCTGCGGGCCCTCGGGGTGTCGATCGCCGTCGACGACTTCGGGACCGGGCACTCGTCGCTCGCCCAACTGACGCGGCTCCCCGTCGACCAACTGAAGATCGACCGGTCGTTCGTGCTCGACATGGAGACCGACGCGGCGGGGCTGGCCGTGGTCCAGACGATCGTGGACCTCGGCCAGCGTCTCGGCCTCGGGATCGTCGCCGAGGGCGTCGAGACGGCCGCCAACGTGCAGGCCCTGCGATCGATGGGGTGCGCGACGGCCCAGGGGTACTACTACGCCCGGCCGATGGCCCCTGCCGCGTTCGAGGCGTGGATCGCCTCCCGCACCTCTGACCCTCGTGACGCCACGCCCGCGGTGCGACCCACCTCCGCCACCCGGTAGACCGCTCCCGCATCGTTCGAGCGACCCGGAGCGGAATCGGTTCTCTGGGCCTTGCCCAGCGAATTGTGTTGAGATTGTGTCTCGGCCAGTTCTGGAATGACGGGAGCAGTTCATGGGTCAACGTCGGGTCGTGACGGCCATCGCCCTCGCCTCGGTCCTGCTGCTTGCGTCCTGTCGGGAGCGGGTGCAGACCTACGACGGGTCCAGCGGTGGGGCGACCCACCCCGACGTCCTCACCCCGGACGGCCAGGCGGCCTACCAGTTCGCGAGCAGCGGCGGCACCGTGACCGTCACGCCGGTCGCGGGCACCTCGGGCCCGAACCTGCGGACCGTGTTCACGCCTACGGGCGTCGCGGCGTCGACCGACCAGGAGTCGTGCGCGACCTGGAGCGGAAGCAACGGCCAGTACGTCCAGATGGGCGCCGCCCTGCGCGTGCGGCGCGGCAGCGGGCGGCTGCGGGCCATCACGGTCACGCAGAACGTGTACGGCTGGCGGTGGATCTTCAACGTCCACGTCTGGGACACCGCCTTGTCCCCCCCGATGAAGGAGGTCGGGCAGCTCGACTTCTCCAAGGCGCTCGGCGTCCCGCCGGTGTCGCGACTCCACCTGTGCGCACGGGTGATCGGGACGACGGTCCAGGCCAAGGTGTGGCCGGTCGGCGAGGCCGAGCCCACCTGGACGACCCGCGGCTACGTCGGCTCGGCGACCGTGACCAAGAGCTGGCAGTACGCAGGAGGGGCCGGCTGGTACGTGGGGCACCTGGCGGCGGGCGACAGCGCCGCGTTCTCCGGGCTGACCACGTGGGAACACCGCATCGCCCCCGAGTAGCGCCGCAGGGCTCCGGGGCGCCGGCCTCCGGGCCTCCGGGCCTGTCCGCTGAGGAGCCACGGTAGATCATCCCTTGACACGGGAGTGGTCGAGAAGCACGATCGACGTCCCACGTCGCCGGCGGAAGAGATGGAGATGAACCCGAGCGAGCTGCGGTGCATCGCCGCCCGGATCGAGGCATCGGCGCAGGCCCGCGCCGCGCAGGCGGGTCGTGCGAGAGCCGGCTGGTCGGGTCCTCTGCGGGAACGGTTCGATGCCGAGCGAGCCCGTCGTGAGGCCATGACGGCGGCGCTGGTGGCCCGATGCCGGCGCGTGGCCGCCGTCATCGAGGCCGAGTCCGATGCCGACGCCGCGGCGCGTTGAGGGTCGGGGCCGATCCGGGCTGCCTGGATGGGTACGCGCGCCTCGGCACCGAGCTCGACGAGGGCTTGCGGCGGGAGGCCCGAGCGATCGCCGGTTCGGCCCCGGCCCCGGCCCCGGCCGCAGGCGCCGCGGGCGCCGCCGCGCGGGCCGCGCTGGATGCGCTGGCTGACGACGTTCGCCGCCTGGCCCAGCTCGAGTCCGCCACCACCCGGTGGGTCGGCGCCGTGGGCTCGGCGCTGGCGGCCGCCGATGGCGGTGCGTTGGGCGGTGGGACGTTGGCGTTGGTGGCCGACATCGCGGCGGCCGCGGACGCGCCGTGTGCACCGTCCGCGCTGGCATCTCTGCGGGCCCTGCTCCGCTCCGGCGCCTCTCCCGAGGTGGTGGCGGTCGTGGCTGCTTCCCTCGGCGCGGCCGGTGTCTGGCGGTTGGCGGCGGTGGCACCAGAGCTGGTCGGGCCGGTCGACGGCATGCCGCCCGATGATCGTTACGTCGCCAACCGGATCCTGCTGCGCCGGCTCGTGGCCAAGGAGCCCGATCGGGCCCGGCGGATCGCCCTGCGTCGGTTGCTCCGAACCGATCCCACCACCGGTCGGCCGCGCCAGATCTTGTTCGTCGATCCCCGCCACGGTGGTCGGGTGGTGGAGGTGATGGGCCGCCTCGATTCGGCCCGGTCCGTGGCGGTGCTGGTGCCTGGCGTCGGCAACGACCTCACCACGTTCGACCAGGATGTCGGGCCCCGCGCCCGGCTGCTCCTCGCCGCCGCGGACACCGCAGCGGGCGGACCGGGAAGGACGGCGGTCGTCGCCTGGCTCGGGTACGACCCTCCCGATGCGCCTCACCTCGGTCCCCGGTCGATCTGGGAGCTGACCGATCGCGGGCCCGCCCTCCAGGGTGGCGAGCTCCTCGCCCGCGCCGTGACCGGCCTGGACCTCGGCCCGGATCAGCGGCTCGTGCTGATCGGGCACAGCTACGGCAGCACCACCGTGGGTGCCGCCGTGCTGGCCGGAGCCCGACCCGACGCCGTCGTCGCGGCCGGCAGCCCCGGGATGCTGGTCGAGCACGCGTCGCAGCTCGGCGCGTCGGGAACCGAGCACTTCACCATGGAGGCGCCCGGCGATCTCGTGACGCGGACCCGCGCCTTCGGGCCCGACCCGAACCGTCCCGGGTCGGGGTTCACCCGCCTCGAGACCGGTGGCGCCGGCCACAGCGCCTACCTCCGAGCTGGCTCGATCGCCCTCGCCAACCTCGCCGCGGTGGTGGCCGGTCGGCCGCACCAGCTCCGCCGCCGCCCGACCAACGCGGCCGAGGCGGCGGCCGCTGACGTCCACGGCGCCGGAGCACGCCTGGTGGCCGAGGCCGGTCGTGCCGGCTCGTGGATGCGAGGCGAGCACCTCCTCGAGCCGATCGCCGACGATGCCGGCGATGCCGCCGTGGTGACCGCGGTGGCGGCCGCCGGCACGGCTGACGGTGCCGTCGAGATCACCGGCGAGGTGATCGACGACGTCACGGGGCTGGCGCGCTTCTTGGGCGGCCGTTGATCCCGGTAGCCTCGCCAGCCGTGCCCTCTGCCGATCGCTGCTCCGAACGTCGCCGTGGCCCAGCCCGGTGGCGGCGGGCGTCGGCCGTCGGGGCCACCGCGCTGGTGGCCGTGCTGGGGTTCGGCGCGGCAGCGTGCAGCAAGCCCATTCCGCCGCAGTCCGACTTCGTCGACGCGCTCCGCCGCTCGGGGATCCCGGCGGTCGAGGCCCGCTGCACGGCCAAGGCCGTCTACAGCACCCTGTCCGAATCGGAGCTCCGCGAGGTGATCGCGCGTGGCGCGAGCGGCGTGCCCAAGAACGATCCGGCCTCGACGAAGGACCACACCGACCGGTTGACCCTCGCGATCACGGCGTGTCGCACCGCCGCCGAGTCGTCCGAGCCGACCCGCCAGGGCGTTCCCGCAACCACCGCCCCGGCCACGACCACCACGGCCGGTGCCTCGTTCGGCCCGACCGCGACGTCGACCCCGCCGGCCGACGGTCCGACGGCCTCGACCTCGGTGCCCACGACAGCCGGCGGCTGATCGCCGGCTCACCCACCTGATCCGCAGCGAGCCCGCCCGATGCCGGCTCACCCGCCCGATCGGCAGCGACCCGACCAGGGAGTACCGATCAGTCGAGGTCCGGCCAGCGCGTGGCGCTGCTGCGCCGCTTGCGCTGGGCGGTGAGGGCCCAGGTGCGTCGCCAGGCGCCAGAGGACGGGCCGGACAGCGAAGGCGTCTCGCCGGCCGCGGCGCGGCGGCGGGACGAGTACCAGTCGGAGGTGGCTTCGTCGGCCAGGGCGGCCACGGCGGCCTCGATGCGCAGGGTGAAGGCCGGCGGGCGCTCGCCCTCGTGGGGTTGCATGGGTGTCCCGAAGGTGACCACCGTGTGGCTCGGCTTCGGTCGGCTCCTGCCCTTCGGCATGATCCGCCCGGTGCCGGCGATGTGGACGGGCACGACGGGGACGCCGTTGCGGATCGACAGGTAGGCGGCGCCGCCGCGAAACTCGTGGCCCCACCCGTCGGGCGATCGGCCGCCCTCGGGAAAGATCACCATGCTCCACCCCGCCTGCAGCAGTTCAGCGGCCTGGACGGCCGATCGGCGGCCGACCTTCGCCCGCTCGAACGGGATCGCGTTGAGGACGAGGGCCGAGGAGATGGCCTTGAGCTTGCTGTCGAAGAAGTAGTCGGCAGCTCCGGCGGCGAACACCTGGTGGCGGTGCGGCTCGGGGAGCGACGTGATCAGGAGGCCCGCATCGAGGTGGCTGTGGTGGTTGGCCGCGAAGATCGCCGGCCCGTCGAGGTCGGTGAGGCGGTCGAGGCCGCGCCGCTCGGGCTGGGCCAGCCCGGCGATGATCGGCCGGACCATGCCCTCGGTCAGGAAGAAGCGTGCGTAGCGAGCGGGCAGCTTGCGAGCCCAGTCCGAGTCGTAGTGGGCCCCGAGCGTCTGCTCTGCGGGCGCCGGCTCGACCGTGAGCGGCACCGTCGGCGCCCGGTACGGGAAGTCCGCCTTGCGCACCACCTCCCGAACCGCCGGAACCCGCGCCCGAACCTTCTGCAACGCCACCAACCCCTTCTCCAGCCCCTTGCGTTCCGCCATCAGGAGCCACCCTCGACGACGGAGTGGGGGGTCCGGGGCGTAGCCCCGAAGGGGTGGCCGCAAGCAACGAGGACCGAGGCCGCGCGAGCGCGAGCAACTGGTGCGAACGAGCGAAGCGAGCCCCGGGGGGCGTGGGGGGCGGAGCCCGCGGAGCGCCCCCACCCAGGAACGTGCGGCGAAGCCGTGCGTTGCTGAACGAGCCGGGCGGCGACAGCCGCACCAGCCGGGGTGCCGTTCGAGGAACGGAGTGAGGCGCAGCCGAACGAGTGACGAGAGGTCACTTCACATCCGCCATCACGATGGGCGGGTTCTTCAGGTGGGTGATCGTCGGCTCGGGGCCGACGACGTCTTCGGCCATCTCGAAGGCATCGGTGAGGGTGGAGGCGCTCTTGAAGCCGAGGCGCTTCACGGCGCGCGGGTCGCCGCCGACGATGATCACCCGGCCGAGGTGCTTGAGGGCGTGGGCACCCCAGTACCACATGTAGAAGGGGTGGACGCCGTGGTAGGCGTAGCTCGTCCGGTACAGGTGGCGGTACCACTCGTCCTCGGCGAACTGCTTCTCGAAGGTCTCCTCGATGATCGCCGGGTCGGTGGTCTCGGAGAGGACCTGCTCGAAGAAGTCGATGTAGCTGGGGTGGTGGACGGGGTGGAACTCCCACGGCGTGGGGTGGGTCATGATCAGCACGCCGCCCTCGCGGACGAGCGGCCGGCCCCGGTACATGTTGAAGAAGTAGCCGAGCCCGAGGCACATCACGAGGATCGGGTTCATGATCGAGTTGACGTTGTACGGGCAGATGTAGGGCAGGCCCATCGTCAAGATGTCGGTCTGGCCTTCGACCTCGACCAGGTGCTGGTCGAAGCAGTGCTGGAGGGTCCGCTCGTGCACCGGCTCGATGGCACCGGCGGTGACCGAGGTGACGCCGTACGGCGCCCGGTGGGACTGGAAGATCTTGCGCCGGGTGGGGGAGGAGAGCCGCTTGAGGCCCTGCTGCATGCCCACGAAGGTGACGCGGTCCTTGGCCGTCCACTCCCACTCGCGCTTGGCCAGCACCGACATGGGGCCGTCCTGGCCGAACGTGTCGTTGTTGATCGTCGTCTCGATCTGGAAGACCTTGACGCCGGCATCGGCGATGACCTTGCCCATGCGCCAGTTCGAGTGGTGCAGCTCGGAGTTGTGGCGGTCCATGAACGACTTGGAGTTGTGCATCGTCGACACGTTGTGGTGGTGCTTGATCGAGCGGTAGCTGGCCAGGCCGGTGGCGGTGGACTTGTGGCCACCGTCCATGCTGACGATGTTGATGTTCACGTAGATCAACAGGTCGCTCTCGGCGGCCCGCTTGTTGATCTCGACCTCTTCGCCGTGGGGCGTGGTGCCCAGGAACGCGAGGTTGTCGGGGTCCTCGGCATCGTGGTTGTAGAGGGCACCGGACGGGGCGAAGGCGTCGTACACGCGGTCGCCGACGGCTTGGCGCAGCTCGTCCTCGGTCATGCGGCGGTGCAGGGCCAGCGCCGCGATCAGGTGGACGTCGTCGACACCGGCGGACGCGGCCAGGTCCAGCACCGCTTCGATCACGCGCTGGCGGATGTCGGGCCGCTTCATCTGGGGCAGGGGCAGCGACACGTCGTCGAACGCGATCGTGAGCTTCATGCCCGGCTTGAGCAGCGCGGTGAGCGGTTCGCTGTCGAGCGGTTCGGCGAGGGCCTTGCGGATCTCGGCCTCGACGTCCTCCAGCGGCTCGAGCGGCTCGCCCGGGTAGATCACGCGGGTGCGTCCGGCCGGCAGCTTCTCCAGACGGAACCCCTCGCCGTGGTGGAAGAGGATCGGGGGCGTCGACTTGTCGACGTCGAGCACGAAACCGGGACGGGGCATCAGCGGCGATCCTTCTTGCGGAGGTCGAAGGCGATCTTGACGGCACCGCGGGCGCCGGCGCCCGCTGCGTGCTCGATGGCCTCGGTGTAGCGGGCGAGCGGGTAGGTGGCGCTGACCAGGCGGGCCAGGTCGGCCTCGGCGACGAGGTCGAGCGCCCGTTCGAAGTCGGGTCGGGTGTAGGCGTAGCAACCCCGGATGGCGGTCTCGCGGTGCCAGAGGGAGGTGAGGTCGAGGGTGGTGTGGCCGGGCATGCCGACGACGAGGACCTCGCCGCCGGGCCCGACGACCTGCAGGGCCTGGGCGAGGCTCGCTTCGGTGCCGACGCAGTCGACCACGAGGTCAACGCCGTCGGTGAGCTGGCCGCCGTCGAGCACCCACGCACCGGTGAGGGTCCGAACGAGGCGGGCCAGCTCACTGGGAGCCACCACCCGGTCGGCGCCGAGCGTCGTGGCGAGCGACTTCTGGTGCGGGTACTTGGCCGTGGCGACGAGCGTCCCGACGGTGGCTTCGGACCGCAGCGCGGCGATGGTGAGCAGGCCGAGCGTTCCGGCACCGATCACCGCGACGGTGGCCTTGGGGCCCATGGCGGCGACGACGCGTCCAGCGTGGACCGCGCAGGCGGTGGGCTCGACGATGACGGCCGCTTCGTCGCTGAGCGCGTCGGGCACCGCGAGGAGCTGGCTCGGGTGGGCGACCATGTCGGTGGACCAGCCACCGCCGGTGTCGCTGCAGTAGCCGCTCTGCAGGCCGGGCTCGAGGTGGCCGAAGGCGATGCGGCCGCAGTGGTTGGTGCGTCCGGCCTCGCAGGCGGGGCAGATGGGCTCGATCCCGCGGGTCACGCAGGACAGGACCGGGATGAGCACGGCGCGGCTGTCGTCGTCGAGGTTGCCGACGACCTCGTGGCCGGGCGTGAACGGGAACGACACGATCGGCTCGAAGTAGTGGCTCGAGTGCCCGTCGATGGTCGCGAGGTCCGACCCGCAGATCCCGGCCAGGCGCGGGCGCAGGCGCACCCAGTCGTCGGCCGGCAGCTTGGGTTCGTCGACGTCTTTCAGCTTCAGCGGCCCGACCGACGCGCCCTTGCCCGGGCTGAGCCGCCCCGCGACCGTTGCCGCCACGTACCTCCCCGGCTTGCGCTCGAACCGCAACGCCTTCATCGCCGCACCCCCCGCTCGCCCAGCCCACTGGTCGACCCTGACGCCCCATCCCCATTTGTGTCGATCGCGAACCGTGTCGGTGCAGGATCGCCACAAATCCGTGAGGTCCGGCGGAGCGCGCTGCGATTTGTGTCGATCGCGAACCGTGTCGGTGCAGGATCGCAACAAATCGGTGGGGTCGGGGCGATCGGGGCCGGCGTCATCGGGGGGCCGGCTTGGTGAGGTGGCGGCGGGGGGCGAGGGGGAGGGCGGGCGGCTTGAAGCCGGGGGCCTTCGACCACTCCTCGACGAGCCAGCCGCGCTTGCGGGCCAGGCTGGCCAGGCGGATCTCGGGGTTCACGGCGACCGGGAACCCGACGACCTCGAGCATGGGGAGGTCGTTCGAGGAGTCGGCGTAGGCGACGGACTCGGAGAGGTCGATGTCGTGGGTGGCGGCGAAGTCGAACAGGGCCGAGGCCCGGCTCTCACCGGTGGGCGGCACGTCGAGCATCTGGCCGAGGTAGCGGCCGTCGTCGCCGATGGCGAGCGACGCCGACACGATGTCGTCGAACAGGGGTCGCAGCGGTTCGACGACGAAGTCGAGTGCACCGGTGATGAGCACCGTGCGATGGCCGAGGGCCCGGTGCTCGCGCACCCGGCGGATGGCGGCGGGGAAGCTCTTGGTCAAGATGAGCTGCGACAGCATCTCGGCCGAGTCCTCCTGGATCTGGGCCACCGGCGCGCCCTCGTAGCGGCGATAGAAGGAGCGCAGGAAGTCGCTGCGATCGGCCTTGTCCATGCGCAGCAGGCTCGGAGCCTCTCGCACGAGCTTGGCGGTGAGGCGGAGCTTGTCATCGCGGTCGAGACGACGGCTGGCGAGCCAGGCGTAGCTGGTGACCACGTTCGAAGCGATGAGGGTGTTCTCGAGGTCGAACGCCGCCATCTGGCGTTCGGGGGCGAGCACCTGGCGGCGCAGCCGATCCGAGCGGGACTCGCTGCGGCCCCGCTTGCCGTCGGTGCGGACGCGGGCGTGCTCGACGACCGACGGGAGGTGGATCTGGTGGACGTAGTGGTCCCAGTCGATGATCCGCGGGTCCATGCCGAACTCGCCCTGGTCCGCCGGGGCCATCGACTCGTGGAGGGCGAGCAGGTGGTCGACGCCGTAGATCGCCTCGCACGCCGTGTAGGCGCCGTACAGCTCCACGTAGGTGAGCGCCCGACCGACCGTCTCGCGCTGCTCCTCGACCTTGGCCGACCACGCGGCCTGCTTGCCGCGCAAGGGGAGCGATCCGATCGCCTTCTCGGTGCGCTCGAGCATGGTCTTGGCTCGCGTGAGCTGGTTCTGCACCCGGTCCCGCGACGTGTAGCCCCAGTCGGGCACCGCGATGGGCTGGCCCTCGGCGTCGTACAGCGGGTGGTCGCTGAACCAGCTCTGCACGAGGCCGACGAGGCGCTCGTACTTGAGGGGGTTGGCCGAACCGGAGGCGACCTGGGTGATGTCGGGCGAGCCGTCCTCGTTGAGCGGGCCGCGGGCCGCGACGCCGATGATGGCGCCCACCACGAGGTCGACCGGGATCACGTCGACGGTGCCCTCGGGAACGCCCGGGAACTCCTTCAGCAAGCCGCGGGCGTAGGAGATGATCACCGGCTCGGCCATCCGGAACCCGCGGATCCAGCCCGGCACCGGCTCGGACCAGGCCGACTCGATGATGGCGGGCCGCACGATGCTCACGGGTACGTTGCCGTGGTTCTCGCCGAGGGCCTTCTCGCCGAGCGCCTTGGTCATGGCGTAGGCATCGGGCCAGCCGAGCGAGGCGGCGCGGGAGCGGCCGGCGTCGACCAGCTGGGCCTTGACCCAGTCCTTGCGGAGGCTCTCGCTCTTGGCCGCGAGCAGCGGCGTGCCGGCACCACCGAGCTCCTCGCGGGCGTCGACCATGAACGTGGCCAGCTGCTCGGGGATCCGGCTGGCGGCCTCGGCATCGGCCCGGACGCGACGGGCACTCTCGACCTCGCGCTTCCACTCGATGTCGGTGATCCAGAACGGGCTTTCGTCGACGGGGATCTCGGGGGCGGCGCCGCGGCGGTTGCCGGCGACGTAACAGGTCTAGACGGCGACGAGGTGCGGCGTGACCTCGAGATCTTGAAGGGTCTGGGCGATGCGGGTGGGCCCGAGGAGGTTGACCTCGACGGCGAGGTCGATGGGGGAGTCGAAGCTCACGGTGGCGGCCGAGTGGATGACGATGTCGCAGCCGGCCAACAGGGCCCGGCCCTCGGCGGTGAGGCCGAGCCCGTCGGTCCCGACGTCGCCCTCGATGACCGTGACCCGGCGGGCCACGAGCTCGTCGAAGGGTGCCTTGCCGCCGACCTGCTCGCGGATGCGGTCGAAGCAGTTGTTCTTGAAGATCTCCCGCTGGGCCCGTTGCTCGACGGTGCGCATGCGGCCCTTGCGGATCAGCAGCACCAGCTCGCAGTCGGGCACCGAGCGGATCAGGCGCTCCACGAGGGCGGTGCCGAGGAAGCCGGTGGAGCCGGTGACGGCGATGCGCTTCCCAGCCAGGTCGTCGGCGATCACGTAGAGTGTCTACCACTTGGTAGAGAGCCGTGCGAACATCGCTCGGCGGAGGATCGGCACATGTCCGAGGCAGCCCGTGAGCAGGCGATCGGTTCGACGAGGGACCGGATCCTCGCTGCCGCCCTCCACGCCTTCGCGGACCGGGGGGTCGAGGCCACCTCGCTCGACTCGGTGGCGGCCGAGGTCGGTGTTCGCAAGCAGACGCTCCTCTACTGGTTCCCCTCCAAGGAGCAACTGCTGTTCGGCGTCGTCGACCACGCCGTGGCCGACCTCGGCGGTCGGCTGCTCGAGGCGGTGGCGGGCACCGGCCCCGCACTCGCCGATCGCATGGTCGCGGTGGTCGATGCCACGTTCCGCTTGGGGACCACCCATCCCGAGTTGCTGGCCGTCGTCCGCGAGATCAGCCGCCTCGGCCCGCCGGCCTCCACCCGACTCGCCACCGCCGCCGAGCCCCTGGTCGACGTCGCCGTCGCCGCGCTGGCGCGCGAGGGCATCGCCGCCACCGACGCCGACCGTGCCCGCCTCCGCAACGTCCTCCTCGCAGCCGGGGCGACGGTGGTCGGCATCGCCACCGAAGCCGAGTTCCGCGCCGACCTCGGCCTCGCCCCCGACCTCGCCTGGCTCCGCTCCCGCCGTCGAGCCCTCCTCGACTCCCTGACCCGCTCCCTCGGCGGCTGATCGGCAAGCCGATCGAGTTCGATTCTCAGGGTCGACCGATCTTCCCCTGATCGAGCCTCGCCCTCGCTGCGGGTCCGCCTGTCGGCTCGTACCCTGGCCGGCATGGAGGGCTTGCCGGTGGCGGATCCGTGGTTCGTGCGGGAGCGCGTCGACGACGCGGTCACGTTGGTGACCGAGCCGCACGTGCATCCGCTGCTGCGGTGCAACGTGTGGCACGTGCAGGGACGGGAGCGGGACCTGGTCGTCGACACGTCCCTCGGGTTGCGGCCGCTGCGGTCGTTCGTCGAGCGACAGGGGAGCGGCCCGCTGCTCGCGGTCGCAACCCACGCGCACGGCGACCACACCGGCGGGATGCACGAGTTCGACGAGCGGGCGATCCACGCCGCCGAGGCCGAGCGGCTCGACGGCGGCATCTTCACGTCGCTCGACTCCAGGCTCTTCGGCGAGCACGTGGTCGGCCCGTATCGCGATGCCGGATACGACATCCCCGACCTGCTGGTCGACGCCGTCCCGGAGGGACCGCCCATCCCGTCGATCATCGAGATCGCTCCCGCGCCGGCCACGAGGGTCCTAGAGGAGGGCGACGTGGTCGACCTCGGCGACCGGGCCTTCGAGGTGCTGCACCTTCCCGGCCACTCGCCCGGGAGCATCGGCCTCTGGGACGAGGGCACCGGCGTGTTGTTCTCGGGCGATGCGGTGTACGACGGCCCACTGCTCGACGAGCTCGACGGCTGCGACATCGACGCCTACGTCGCCACCATGCGCCGGCTCCTCGACCTGCCGGTCACCGTCGTGCACGGCGGCCACGAGCCGAGCTTCGGGCGTGACCGCTTGCAGGAGCTCTGCCGCGCCTACCTCGCCCACCGCGCCTGACGCCGCGCGGCAAGAACCGAGACGGCCGCCCGGGGGACAGGGTCAGCGGGCGCGGCGGTGGGGGGTGCGGTGGGCGTGGCGCTCGAGGGCGAGGCGCACGAGCTCGTCGATCAGCTCGGGGTAGGGCAGGCCGGTCGCGGCCCAGAGCGACGGATACATCGAGTACGGCGTGAAGCCGGGCATCGTGTTGATCTCGTTGAAGAGGAGGCCGCGGCCGCCGGCCTCGTAGAAGAAGTCGACGCGGGCCAGGCCGTCGCAGCGCAGGACCCGATACGCCTCGACCGCGAGCGTCCGGGCCTGGGCGGTGATCTCGGCAGGGAGGTCGGCGGGGATGACCATCTGCGCGGCACCGTCGAGGTACTTGTCCTCGTAGTCGTAGAACTCGTGGGTCGGGACGATCTCGCCGGGCACCGACGCCCGCGCCTCGTGGTTGCCGAGCACGCCCACCTCGATCTCGCGAGCATCCACCGCTTCCTCGACGACGGCCCACTCGTCGAACGCGATGGCGGTGGCGAGGGCGGCACGCAGCGCGCCGGCATCGTCGGCACGCGTGACGCCCACCGACGAACCCATGTTGGCGGGCTTCACGAAGACCGGCCACCCGAGCTCGGCCTCGACCCGTGCCACGAAGGCCTCGTCGACGTCGTGGTCGCGCACCGCGAGGTAGCGCACGATCGGAAGGCCCGCGGCGGCGGCCACGACCTTCGACATGACCTTGTCCATGTTGGCGGCCGATCCGAGCACGCCGCTACCGACGTAGGCGACGCCGGCCAGTTCGAGCAGGCCCTGCACCGCGCCGTCCTCGCCCCGTGGCCCGTGCAGGATCGGGAGCACCACCACCTGCTGACCAGGCCGCGCTGGCGAGAGGGTGGCCTGCGGGACCAGGCCGGTGCCCGATGCATCGAGCGGGTCGGAGATGGCGTCGCCGCCGCCCGCGGCCAGCGCCGCGAGTGTCGACTCCGAGCGCCGCCACTCGCCCTCGGGGGAGATGGCGATCGGGTCGACCTCGTAGCGGGACTGGTCGACCGCCCGGAGCACGTGGGCGGCCGACACCCGAGACACATCGTGTTCGGCCGATTGCCCGCCGTAGAGGACGACCAGGCGGATGCGCGACTCGGGCTCGGTCATGGCGGACCACCTTACGGTCGGCCCCTGGCCCCTCAGCCGGATGAGCCGTGGATCGCCATCACCATCGGGATCGGGGTCGCCACCGCTCGCTCTCGCCCCCGCCTCGCCGTTGTCCCGTCGTCGTCGCCGGGGTCCGTGGCCGTAGCCGTAGCCGTCGCCCCCGTCGTTGTCCCCGGTCGCCGGTCGCCGGTCGCCGGTCGCCGGTCGTCGGTCGCCGGTCGTCGGTCGCCTGTCGTCCGTCGCCCGCCATGCCCCGCTCGCCCGCCGCCCTGCCTTCGCCGTCGCGGGCCGCCGCGTCGTCGCGCCGTCGTCGACCCTCGCCCGCCGGTCCCTGTCGTCGCCCGACGTCGTCGCGCATCGCCATTGCCGTTGGCGTGGGAATCGGTCGAGGTTCGTTCGGCGGGTACGGTCGGCGGCCATGCGGTTCAGCACCTCGGAGGTGGCGGCGGCGACGGGCGGCGAGCTGTTCGGACGAGACACCGAGATCGACGGTGCCACGATCGACTCGCGCCGCATCGTGCCCGGCCAGTTGTTCGTGCCGATCGTCGCCGAGCGCGATGGACACGAGTTCATCTCGGCGGCGATCCGGGCGGGGGCCGATGCGTACCTCACCTCGGGGCCGATCGAGGCGGGGACGGCGATCCGCGTCACCGACACGGCCGCCGCGCTCACCGCGCTCGGCTCCCGGGCGCGAGATGAGCTCGGGCCGCGGGTCGTGGGCGTGACCGGAAGCGTCGGCAAGACCTCCCTGAAGGATCTGCTGGCGGCGGCGGCAGCGACCACGTGGCCCACGACCGCCAGCGCCGGGTCGTTCAACAACGAGCTCGGGGTACCGCTCACCCTCGTCAACGCCCCTGACGGCACCACATGCACGATCGTGGAGATGGGGGCGCGCGGTCGGGGCCACATCGCCGCGCTGTGCGAGACCGCCCGGCCCACCGTCGCGGTGGTCACCGTCGTCGCCGGTGTCCACCTCGAGGCGTTCGGCTCGATCGACGACGTGGCCGCGGGCAAGGCCGAGCTGCCGGCATCGCTGCCCGCCGACGGCACGGCCGTGCTGAACGCCGACGACGAGCGTGTCGCCGCCATGGCCTCGGCCACGCGGGCCACCGTGCTCACGTTCGGGACCGAAGGCCGCGGGGAGGTGCGGGCGTCGAGGATCGTGCTCGACGGCGATCTTCGTCCCTCGTTCGACCTGCACAGCCCGTGGGGTCACGCGACCATCCGGCTGGCCGTGGCCGGTCGGCACCAGGTCACCAACGCGCTCGGCGCGGCGGCCGCGGCCATGGCCATGGGCGCCACGCCCGAGGCGGTGGCCGAGGGCCTGGCCGGCGCCCGCCTGTCGGCGATGCGGATGGATCTGCGCACGGCGCCGCCCGGTTTCCGAGTGCTCGACGATTCCTACAACGCCAACCCGACCTCGATGCGGGCCGCGATCGATGCGCTGGCCGGTTTGGAGGCGAGCGGTCGACGGATCGCGGTGCTGGGCACCATGCACGAGATCGGCGCGGGGCATGAGGCAGCGCACCGAGAGATCGCCCGATACGCCGCGGCGGCCGGCATCGCGGTCGTCTCGGTGGCCGAGCCCGCCTATGAGGTGGCCGGCGAGGATGCCACCGACACCCCGGCGGTCGCGGTCGAGCGTCTGGGCAGCCTCGCCCTCGGCCCCGACGACGTGGTCCTGGTCAAGGCGAGTCGTGCCGCCGGCCTCGAGGCCGTCGTCGCCGCGCTCCACGCCCCGTCCTGACCCACCACGACCCCCCGCCCCAACCCCCGCCCTACCGGGACGTCACCACCCGGGACCACGGCGTGCTGACCGTTCTGAGCGCTCTGCGTCGCGTGGGTGCGACACCAGGCGCTCAGTTCGGGTTGGCCAGGGGCTGACGGGGGTTCAGGCGCCTTGGTCCAGCGGCGCGGGATGTCGTGAGCCCGGCATCGCAGCGGCGTCGGGCAGGAGGTCGCCCCACCAGGCGAGGGCGAGGGCGGCGAGTGAGCCACCGACGAGGACGGGGGCGATCCCGACGCGGTCCATCAGAGACCCACCGAGCAAGCCGCCGAAGGGGACCACGCCCCCGAACCCCATGATCCACAGTGCCATGACCTTGCCCCGCACCTTGTCGTCGAGCCGCTCCTGCAGGACCGTGGACAGCGAGGTGATCACCGCGAAGTACACGCAGCCGAGCACGAGGATGGCCACATAGGCCAGGGCCGCCGATCGCAGCAGCCCGAAGATCGTGAGCATCGCCGCGAAGCCGATGAGGCCCTGGCGTGTGAGCCGCGCCTTCGAGGCCTGGGCGAACACGGTGCCGATCGACAGCGCGCCGATCACCGCACCGAAGCCGAAGCACGCGTACAGCACGCCGTAGGAGCTGCTCTTGGAGTCGATGCCGAGGTGGTCGTTGGCGATCTTCGGCATCTCGGTGATGAACGGCAGGCAGAGGAACGAGAAGACCGCGATCAAGGTCAGGCACTGGCGCACGACCCGGTCGACGCGCGCCACCTGGAACCCTTCCAGCAGCCGGTGGAGGCCCTGGCCACCCGAGGCGGGCGCTTCGGGCAGCGCGACCCGCGTGAGGGTGACGATGACGAACCCGAAGCTGACGGCGTTGAGCACGAACACCCACGACGGGCCCCATCGGGAGTAGATGGCGGCGCCGATCACCGGGCCGATCACCCGCGAGGCGTTCATCTGCACGGAGTTGAGCGAGATGGCGCCCGGGAGGTCACGGCGGGGCACGAGCACCGGCACGACCGCGCTGAAGATCGGAGCGAACAGCGCGTTGCCGACCCCGATCACGAACACCACGCCGACGAGCGCCGCCCGGTTCGGGTCGTGGGGGATGGTCACGACGGCGAGGACGATCGAGAAGATCGCCTGCTGGATGCTGAGCAGCATCAGCGCCTTCTTGCGATCGAAGGCGTCGGCGATCATCCCGCCAACGACGGAGAACAGCAGCAGCGGGCCGAGCTGAGCGGCGCTGACCAGGGCAACGAACGTGGCCGAGTGGCTGAGCTTGAAGGCCAGCGCGCCGAGGACGACGTTCTGCATCCACGTGCCGATGTTCGACGCGAAGGCGCCGAGGTAGACCGTGCGGAACGTCCGATGGGCGAACGCGGAGCGCGCCGTCCCCGGCGTGAACGTGCGGTTGCCCTCGAGGTACGCGTCCTCGTAGTCCTCGAAGTCGCTCCGACCGTCGCCCGCGTCGGGATCGTCGGCGGGGGGAGCGGTGGTCACCTGGCGAGCGTACGGGCGAGGTCGGCGGCGCCCCAACCGACCTGGTCAGCCGCTCGGCCCCGCCGCCACGACCGACCAACCCGGGGGGCGGCCGTCCGCTTCTGAGCCCTCCACGTCGCATGGAGGCGACACAGGGCGCTCAGAAGGGGAGGGCGGACGGGCCGTCGGTTTCTGAGCGCTCCACGTCGCGTCCACGCGACACCGGGCGCTCAGAACGGGAGGGTGTGGGCCGTCGGTGGTCGTCGGTGGTCGTCGGTGGTCGTCGGCTTCTGAGCGCTCCACGTCGCATGCACGCGACGCAGGGCGCTCAGAAGGGGAGGGCGGGGCGGGCCGACTGTTTCTGAGCGGTCCGCGTCGCGTCGACGCGACACCGGGCGCTCAGAACGGGAGGGGCGGCTCGGACGGCTCAGCGCGCTCGGGCGGCTGGGGCGGCTGGGTGGCTGGGGTGTCAGGCGCTGATGCGGGTGGCGTAGGCCGCGCTGTGGCGGATGGTGTGCGCGGTGTCGCTGAGGGTGCTGGTGGCGGCGAGGACCGGGTCGAGCAGGGTGAGGTAGGCCGTCTTCGACGGGAACTTCTGCATCATCGCCCGGTACAGGCGGAACACCTGGACGTGGTCGTGCTTCTTCGTGGTGTTCTCCGACGACTCCGAGAAGTTGACCATCACGTCGCCACGGTTCTTCGTCTTGTTGTCGAGGCGGGTGACCCAGAACGTCTTGCCGTCGGGATCGGAGTCCCGGCCGAGGACGTCCTGGTAGACGAGCTCGACGAAGTCGGGGTTGGAGAGCGAGCCGTACGTGCGCTTGAACTCCGAGGACTGGGCGAACTTGAGCGCCGCGTTCACGAGGCCGCGACCCTTGTCGAGCGTGGCCTGCCAGTAGGCGAAGCCGTCGTGGTCCGGTGGCCGCTTGAAGAAGGCCAGGTAGAGCCGGACGAGCCGGGCATCGTCGGCGGACTGGTCGGTCGGCAGCAGGCTGAGGTCGAGGGCATCGATCGTGGTCGCGCAGCTCGCGATGGGTCCGACCCAGGCGGTGTTCTCACCGGCCGAGGGGATCCGGCCCTCGAAGTCGACGTACTGCTGCTGGACGGCGAGCGCCGAGGACGCGAACGGCACCAGATCCGGCGTGCAGACGGGCTGGGTCGTGCTCGTGGTGGTGCTGCTCGTGGTTGTCGGCGCCGTCGTCGACGTCGTGGTGCTCGTGCTGGTGGACGTCGACGTCGACGTCGACGTTGACGTCGTGGTGGAGGTCGAGGTCGTGGTGGTCGTCGGGTTGGTGACGATGGTGAACGTCAACGTGACCGACGGGGTCGAGGCCGCCGCGAACGACGCACTCGTCGCCGCGTTGGCGATCCACGAGGAACCTCCGCCTCCACCGCCGGCGCCCTTGCAGCCGGTGTTGGTGTTGGCGCCCTGCTTGCCGCCGGCATATCCGCCACCGCCACCGCCGCCCACGACGCTCACGCCGAAGCCGTCGAGGGGGCTGGTCGAGGGGGCGTTGCCGCCATCACCCACGGCGAGGTCGGTGTTGACGCCACCGGTCCCCCCTCCGCCGCCGCCCGAGCTCCCACCGGAGTTGCCACCGCCGCTGCCGTTGGCGCCCGAGGGGCCGTGGCCGCTGTCACCGTTGGCGCTCGAGCCAGTGCCCGAGGCACCGCCCGGACCGGCCGGGGTCCCGGCACAGTTGCTGACGCCGGCACCGCCGCCACCGCCGCCGACCGCGAGGGGCGTACCGCTGCCAGACGCGCAGTTGGGGCCGGCACAGGCTGCGCTCGCCCCGCCACCGCCACCGCCGCTGGCGCCGGTCTGGAGCAGGACCACCGATCCGGCCCCGGACCCGCCGCCGAGGGAGAACCCGCCCGCATTGGCGGAGTTGGTCCCGCCGTTCACGCCGTTGGCGCCGTTGCACCCGACGACGCCGGAGAACTGCTGGCCCGGCGAGGCCGGGAAGGTCGCCGCGGCCTGGCCGCCGGCGCCGCCGTTGTACGTCGAGCTGGATGCCTGCGAGCCGCCCTTGCCGCCCTTGCCACCGGCCACCACGATGCTGACGGCGGTGGTGTTGGCTGGCGCGCTGATGGCTTGGGGCACGCCGCATGCGGTTCCCGGAGACCACGATTGCGTGGTGATCACCGGGGGAGCGGTGGTCGTGGTGGTCGTGGGTCCGGCGGTCGTGGTGGTCGGGTGCGTCGTGGTGGTGTTGCCGGCGGTGGTGGTCGTCCCGCTCGTGGTGGTCGTCCCGCTGGTGGTGGTCGTGGTCGAGGCTGTCGTCGTGGGGGCCGTCGTGGTGGTCGCCGCGGCCTGGATCGTGGTGCTGGTGAACGACGACAGCGGGCTGACCGCGTTGCACGTGACGTTGAAGGAGCCGGCCGCGGTCAGCGTGTAGGCCGGGCTCTGGCGGGCCTTGACCGCGAGGACGGTTCCGACCGCGCCGGTGGCCTGGAGCTGGAACTGCAGCGGTGGTGGGTCGAAGGTGGCGCCGTTGGCGATGGGTCCCGGCACGGTGATGGAGACCGTGGTGCCGGTGATCTTGGCGGTCACGTTGCCGACGGTGCCGGTGCCGGTGCCGATGAGGGTGGCCGAGCCGGGCACGAGGGTGCTGCCGACAGGCGCCTGGAACGTGGTGACCATGTTCTTGATCTCGGCCCCGTCGGCCTTGCCGCTGCCGGAGTCGAGTTGCACGGTGTAGCTGCCACCCGTGGTGACCGTGGCGGGTGCCGTCGCCAGGACGGTCATCGTCTGCGAGCCGCCGACGCCGCAGTCGAGCGCCTGGGTGACCGTGGCGGCCCCCGCCGGGCCCCCTCCGGTGCCGGCCACGATGGCCAGTCCAGCCGCGGTGGCGAGCACCGCCAACAGGACGTGTCGGAACGAACGTCGGAACATCGAATCCCCCAGGAAGTGCGTGCGAGCGCTCGTTCCACACCGTGCCGGCAGGAGCGCCGGCCCGATTCTGACACACCGTCAGATCCAAAAGCGAGCGGGTGCTCGGGTTCTCGGACGGCGCTACGGTCGGGCCCGTGACCCCGCACCGGCCGCCGCTCGTCGCCACCGAGCCCGTCTCCGCCGGGTGGATCGACGCGGCAGTCGAGGCCGGCGGTGGCCGCGTCGTGCCGCTTGCCGACGCCACCGCGGTGGTGTGGACGCGCGCCGACGATCCTCCCGGGCTCGCCGCGCTGCTCGCTGACCATCGGGCGATCGACTGGGTGCAGCTGCCCTGGGCGGGCATCGAGCCGTACGTCGCCATGCTCGACCACGAGCACACCTGGAGCTGCGCGAAGGGCGTCTACGCCGAGCCGGTGGCCGAGCACACGATGGCGCTCCTGCTCGCCGGGTTCCGTCAGCTCGCCCGCTTCAGCCGGGCCGAGACCTGGACCGCGCAGGCAGGCCGCAACCTGCTCGGGGCCCGGGTGACGATCGTGGGCGGTGGGGGCATCGCCGAGTCCCTGATCCGGATGCTCGGCCCGTTCCACTGCGACCTCACCGTCGTGCGGCGCACGGCCCAGCCGATGCCGGGCGTGGCCCGCGTCCTCGCCCACGACGCGCTGCACGTCGGGCTGCGCGATGCCGACGCGGTCGTCCTGGCGTTGCCGCTCGTGGCCGGCACCGAGCAGCTCATCGGGGCCGCCGAGCTGTCGCTCCTCGCTCCCGACGCCTGGGTGGTCAACGTGGCCCGCGGCGCCCACATCGACACCGACGCACTCGTCGCCGCCCTGGTCTCGGGCACGATCGGCGGCGCCGCGCTCGACGTGACCGATCCCGAGCCACTGCCGGACGACCACCCGCTCTGGTCCCTCCCGAACGCCCTCGTGACGCCGCACACCGGCAACACCCAGGCGATGGCTCGGCCGTTGCTCGGTGCCCGGATCACCGAGAACGTGCGCCGCTACGGCGACGGCCGGGAGCTGGTCGGCCTGGTCGACGTCGATCTCGGGTACTGATCCGGCTCGACCGGACGTCGCCCCCGGCCGCCGTCGTAGCCTGGGTGCGATCAACCACGGCCAGGAGGCTCCCACGGCCACCCACTACGAGCGCCTGGGGGTGACCCCCTCGGCCTCCACCGACGAGCTGCGCGTCGCCTACCGCGCCCTCGCCCGCCGGCTCCACCCCGATCGGCTCGGGGACGCGTCGGCCGCCGAGCGGCGGTTGGCCGACCGGCGCATGCGCGAGATCAACGAGGCGTGGCAGGTCCTCCAGGACCCCGCCGCCCGGCGCCGGTACGACGACTCGAGGATGAGGTCGCGATCGCGCCCCGGGGCCGTCCCGACCAGGGATCGCAGGCCACCGGCCGTCGACGCGCGAGGCGTGGTGGCCGCCGAGGACGACGACGACCTGGTCGACGTCCTGCCGCCGATGACCGCGCTCGGCGCCGGCCTGATGCGCCACCTGCCATGGGTCGTGCTGGTCGGGGTGTTCGGGCTCATCTTCGTGGTGACGGCCTACGCCACCGCCGGCACCCACCCCGGCCCGACCGTCCGGCCGCCGGCTGCCGCGGCCGGGGCGTGCATCGACGTGGAGCCGGGCCCGTCGGCCAAGACGGTGCCGTGCTCGGGCCCGCACGACTTCCGCGTCGTCAGGAGGGTGGCCGATGCCTCCTCCTGCCCGGCCGGCACGTCGGCGCGGCGGCTCGACGCCGACGGGTACTGGGATTGCGTCCAGTCACCCGGAACGGCGACCACCGGCAACTGACGCCGTTGCGTCGTAGCGTCGGTCGCCATGGATTTCCGCCGTGAGAGCATCGAGGACCTGGCCAGCCGCGTCACCGCGCGAGAGATCTCCGCACGAGAGCTCACAGAGCACGCGCTGGCGCGCATCGACGCCACCAACCCCGAGGTGGGAGCGTTCGTCGCGGTCGACGAGGAGGCCGCGCTGACCCAGGCGGCGTGGATCGACGAGCGGCTCGCACAGGGCGAGGACGTCGGCCCGCTGGCCGGCATCCCGATCGGGGTGAAGGACACCGAGGATGCCGTCGGCTTCCGCACCACCCTGGGCTCGCGGCTCTTCGCGGACCGCGACCCGGCCATGGCCGACTCCGTGCTCGTCGACCGGCTGCGCCAGGCCGGATGTGTGATCGTCGGCAAGACCAACACCCCCGAGCTGGCGTGGAAGGCCGACACCGACAACCGGGTGTTCGGCCGGACAGGGAACCCGTGGTCACTCGGCCGCAGTGCCGGCGGCTCGTCGGGTGGTTCGTCGGCCGCCGTCGCGGCGGGGATGATCCCGATGGCGACCGGTTCCGACGGCGGCGGTTCGCTCCGCATCCCCGCTGCGTTGTGCGGCCTCACCACCTTGAAGCCGTCGCTCGGCCGTGTCCCCGTCGGCGGGCCGACGCCGCCCGGCTGGGCGGACCTGTCGAGCAAGGGGATCCTGGCCATGTCGGCGGCCAGCACCGCATTCGCCCTCGACGCCGTGGTCGGACCGGACCCCACTGACCTGCGGTCGCTGCCGATGCCGGACCAGGCGTGGCGAGGCGCGGTCGACGACCTGCACGTTCCGCGCCGGGTCGTGTGGTCGCCGACGCTCGGCTACGCGTCCGTCGACCGAGAGGTCCTCGATGCGTGCCAGGCCGCGGTGGAGGCACTCGAGGCGCGCGGGACCGAGGTGGTCGTGCTCGACGAGGTGTTCACCGCCGATCCGGGGTTCGAGTGGCTCAAGCTCTCGCTCGCGGCGAACCTGCGAACCGTGCTCGGTGCCGATCCCGACGGCGCGCAGTGGGAGGACCTCGACCCCGGCCTGGCCGGGATGCTGGAGTGGATCCGCAGGTCGGGCACGCCGACGACCACCCTCGAGGTGCAGGACCTGGCTCACCGGCTGAACCTGCGGCTCGTCGAGGTGTTCCACGAGGCGCCCCTGCTGCTCACGCCGACGGTGGGCGGTCAGACGCCGACGGGGTCGGGCAACGGCACGGTCCACGGCGTCGAGGAGATCGGCTGGGTCGGCTTCACGTACCCGTTCAACCTCACCCGATCCCCGGCGGGGACCGTGCCGATCGGGTACACGTCTGACGGCATGCCGATCGGCCTGCAGGTGATCGGCCCCCAGCACGCCGACACCGCGGTGCTGCGCCTCCTCGCCGTCCTCGAGGAGACCGTCGAGATCGACCGGGCCTGCGGCTACGAGCCGTCGGCCGCGTCCACCAGCCGGTAACCGACGCCGGGCTCGGTCACGAGGACCGGTGCCGGTCGGCCGGCGAGCTTCTTGCGGATCTGGCTCGCGTAGACGCGGAGGTACTGGGTCTCGGTGCCGTACGCCTCACCCCAGACCTCCTGGAGGATCATGCGGTGCGTGAAGACGCGGCCCGGGTGGCGGGCCAGCACGGCGAGGAAGCCGAACTCCTTCGGGGTCAGGTCGAGGCGCTCACCCGCCACGCGGACCTCGTGGTGGAGGTGATCGACCACCAGCTCGCCGACCTGGTGCTCGGCCAGGTCCGCGTCGTCGCTCGCTGACCGGCGGTGGTGGCGCAGCGCGACCCGGAGGCGGGCCAGGAGCTCGGGGGTCGAGAACGGTTTGGTGACGTAGTCGTCGGCGCCTTCGTCCAGGGCCTGCACCTTCACCCGGTCACTGCCCTCGGCGGTGAGCACGATGATCGGCACCTCGCTCCAGCGGCGGATGCGGCGGCAGACCTCGAGGCCGTCGAGGTCGGGCAACCCGAGGTCCAGGACCACCACGTCCGGCGTCATGGTCGCCGCCAGCTCGAGGGCTTCGTGGCCGGTGCGGGCCGCGGTGACCCGGTAGTGCCTGGCCTCGAGGGCGGCGGTCAGGGCGCGCACGATCGCGTGCTCGTCGTCGACGACGAGCACGCTGGCGCCCGCGGTGCGGTCGGTCGATCCGTCGGCGGCTCGGTCGGGGCTGGGGCTCATGGGCGATGTCCGGCAGGTTCGGGTGCGTCGGCGCGCACCGGGAGCGTGAAGGTGAACCGGGCGCCGCCGCCGACCGCCTCGCGGACCCCGATCGTGCCGCCGTGGGCCTCCACGACCGCCTTGCAGATCGCGAGCCCCACCCCGCTGGACCGGCTGCCGTGGCTGCGGTGGAAGACCTCGAAGATGCGGGCCCGCTCCGTGGCGAGGACGCCTTCGCCGCTGTTCTCCACCCACACCTCGACGAGGCCGCCGGCGGGTCGGGCACCGAGACGGACGGTCGAGCGCTGCGGGCTGTGGCGCGCCGCGTTCTCGAGCAGGTTCGCCACCACCTGGTCGACCTGCGTGTAGTCGGCGTCGACGAGCGGCAGGTCGTCGGCCAGCTCGAGCTCGAGCCGCCGGCCTTCGAGGGCGCGTCCCATCCGGTGGGCGCTCGTCGCCAGGAGCTCCGGCAGGTCGACGGCCTGTCGATCGGGGGCGAAGGCGCCGGCCTCGATCCGGCTCATGCTGAGGAGGTTGGCCACGAGGCGGTCCAGCCGTTCGGCCTCGTCGCTCACCAGCCCCAGCAGCTCGGTGCGGGTGTCCGCGTCGTAGAGGGTGTCGCTGCGGAGGTCGGTGGCGACGGCGCGGATCGTGGCCAGCGGGGTGCGGAGGTCGTGCGACACCGACCGCAGGAGAGCGGCGCGCTGCTGGTCGACCTCCGCCATCACCGCCAGGCGGTCGAGCTCGCCCTCCATGCGACGGCGCTCGACGTTGGCTGCCTCCAGTGTGGCGGTGAGGCGTTCGAGCTCCTCGGCTCGTCGCTCGGCGAGCCGGCGCCGCGATGCCTCCCGGGCTGTCAGCTCGCCGACTCCGACCGCCACCGCCACGAAGACCACGGCAGCCACGACGTCCTCGGGATCGAGGATCTTCCAGCGGCCGTACGGCGGGAGGAACAGCACGCCGAACGCGACCGACGTCCCGAGGGCCACGACCGCGGCCGTGAGTCGGCCGCCGACGATGGCGCCGATGACGCCGGGCAGGATCAACACGAGCGCGGGGGTCGCCGCGCTCGCACCGCCGCGCAGCGGGACCAACCCGACCGCCAGCACGCACGCCAGGGTCCCGCCGGCGGCCAGGCCGGCGAGTTGCGAGCGAACCTGCTTGGCCGATGCCATGGCCGCATCATGCCGCTGAGCACGCTCGCCGAGGTGCCCGAACGCCTCGAATCGTGCCGGAAGCCCGTCGTGGGAGCCGATCTTTACGGGATCTTGGCGCAGCGGCCCCGACCCTGACGCTGCCTTGATGCGACCTGGGCCGACACTCGATCCATGACCTTGACCGACGCCTCGGCGCCGACCTCCCCACCCTCCTCCCCGCCATCCTCCTTGCGCCGTCCGACCCCGCCAGGCCCGCTGCCAGCCGAGCCGGGCGTGGACGTGCCCGAGACGTCGGGCTACCGCCTGAAGAACAAGGTGCTCGGACCGGCGCTCACCACCGACCAGCTCGAGCACGAGCGCCTGGGCAAGCCGACCGCCCTTGCCGTGTTCGCCAGTGATGCGCTGTCGTCCACGGCGTACGCCTCCGAGGAGATCCTGCGGGCGATGCTGCCGGTGATCGGCTTCCTCGCCTTCACGGCGTTCCTCGTCCCGATCACCCTCGCGCTGGTCACGGTGCTGGTGATCCTGGTGTTCAGCTACCGCCAGACGATCAAGGCCTACCCGTCCGCCGGCGGCGCCTACATCGTCACCAAGGACAACCTCGGTCTCATGCCGGCGCAGGTTGCCGGTGTCGCGCTGCTGACCGACTACATCCTCACCGTCGCCGTGTCGGTGTCGGCGGGCATGGCTGCCCTCTACTCGGCCGTGCCGTTCTTCTACCCGTACCGGGTGGAGATGGCGCTGCTCTTCATCGCCATCATCGCCTGGGGCAACCTCCGCGGCGTCAAGGAGTCGGGCCGGATCTTCGCCGTGCCCACCTACGCGTTCATCATCTCGATGTTCGCCATGATCATCACCGGCCTCGTCCGCGGCATGGTCGGCGGGTTCAGCCACGTCCCGATGCCCGCCGAGCACGAGGCGATCGGCTCGGGAGCGGTGGGGCTGTTCCTCGTGCTCAAGGGCTTCGCCTCCGGCGGCGCCGCCATGACCGGCGTCGAGGCGATCTCCAACGGCGTGCCCGCCTTCAAGAAGCCCGAGGCCAAGCACGCCCGCGAGACCCTCGTCATCATGGGAGCGATCCTCGGCACCCTGTTCGTGGGCATCTCCTTCCTGGCCGCGAAGTACCACACGGTCCCGAGCGCGAAGGTCACCGTGATCTCGCAGGTGGCGAAGCACGCGTTCGGCAACGGTCCCGCCTCCCACGCCATCTTCTTCTTCGTCCAGGCCGCGACCATGTTGATCCTCGTGCTGGCGGCCAACACGTCGTTCGCGGACTTCCCCCGCCTCGCCAGCTTCCACGCCGACGACGCCTTCATGCCCAAGCAGCTCACCAAGCGCGGCCACCGGCTCGTGTTCTCCAACGGGATCGTGGCCTTGGCCGTCGCCGCCGCCATCCCGGTTGTGATCTTCAAGGCCGACGTCAACCACCTCATCCCGCTCTATGCCATCGGCGTGTTCACGAGCTTCACGCTCTCGCAGGCCGGCATGTCGGTCCGCCACATCAAGCTCAAGGAGCAGGGCTGGAAGCTCGGCCTGTTCATCAACGGCCTGGGCGCGTTCACCACCGGCGTGGTGACGATCGTGATCGGCGTCATGAAGTTCTGGCACGGCGCCTGGTTCGTCATCGTGTTGGTCCCGGTGATGGTCGCGCTGCTGGTCCGGCTCAACCGCCAGTACGAGGCCGAGTCCGTGGAGCTCGAGCACGAGGTCGACGACGCGATGCAGGCTCCGGTGCGGACTCGCCACTCGGTGCTCGTGTTGGTCTCCGACCTCGACCGCCCGACCGCCCGGGCCATCCAGTACGCCCGGACGCTGCAGGCCGACGAGCGCCGTGCCGTCCACGCCGCCGCCGATCCGGAGAAGGCCGAGCGCCTGGCTCACCGCTGGCAGGAGCTCAACATGATCCGGGTCCCGCTCGACATCGTCGACTGTCCCGACCGTCGCCTGGCCCGCTCCGTGATGGACGTGGTGGCCGAGGAACTGGCCGACGGGCGCACCGAGGTCACCGTGCTCATCCCGCGCCGCGAGTACACGCACTGGTGGCACCGGCTGCTGCACGACCGCACGTCGGACGAGCTGGCCAAGGCCGTCGGGCGCCTGCCCCACGCCAACGTCACGTTCGTGCCGTACCACTTCGGCAGCACGCCGATCTCCGCCGAAGAACGTGCCGCCTACCACGCCGCAAAGCACCACTGAGGCCCGGACGATGGACGACGCGCACCCGACGACCGACACGGTGACCCTGGCAGCGGTCGACCCTGCACGCGCCGCAGACCTGTCGGCGCCGGCCGTCGCGTTGAACCCGCCCGGCGGGATGCTCGACCTGACCCGGAACGTCCCCATCGCCGACGTCGTGTGGCGCCGCCGCGCCCAGGTCGGCGGCCGGGTCCGCTCGATCCGGGTCCGACCGTGGGGCGAGGTGCCGACGCTCGAGGCCGTCATCGTCGACAGCACCGGCGCCCTGACCGTCGGCTTCCTCGGCCGCCGACGGATCCCTGGCATCACCCTCGGGTGCTCGTTGACCGTCGAGGGCATGGTCGGCGTCCGCAACAACAAGCTCCTCATCCTCAACCCCGCCTACGACCTCCGCCCCCTCGCCAGATGAGCTGCGCCGCCGGAACTTCCCCCACCCCCGCTCCCGCCTCCACGAACTTGTTGTGGAAGTCGTCCGTGGCGGACGGTTCGCACAACGAGCTCGCCGGGCGAGGCGGTCCGTGCGCCGGCGGGGAACCCAGGTGGAGGGCGCTGCGAGGGTCGCGCTAGGGTCGCCACTCCCTACACGGGCGTATAGCTCAGTTGGCTAGAGCACTGCCTTCACACGGCAGGGGTCACAAGTTCGAGTCTTGTTACGCCCACCACGGAACACCAGGTCAGAGGCCCCTTCGGGGGCCTCTGCCGCGTCCGGGGAGAGCCCGGCCACAGCGGAAAACCCGCGAAGACCCGCGGGTTCTGGCGGGCACCACCCCACCGGCGGGCAGCGCGTGGTGGTGAGGGTGATCTGGACCGACACCGAGGGGACATGCTCGTCCCGCCATCGACGGTCCTCTTGTGCAACGCAAGGTATCTCTGAGGCTTGGGCGGGGCGCGGGAGCGGTGTCCGTTCGGCCGGGTTGACGCGGGATGACGCGAGATTCGACAGCGGCCCGGAGCGACCGACCTGGCAGTCGTAGGGGACGAGCTCGCCCGCGTTGGAGAGTCCGGCGAGCTCTTCCTCGTGGGCGGCGTCGCGCTCGCCCGTGGCTACGACGCACGAGAGGCGACCCGCCGACGTCGATGGGCTGTTCGAGCCGAACCAGGTGATCTACGACGCTGCTGGGCGAGTGGCCGACCGGGAAGGGGACGGCGAGGTCGCTGTCGACCAAGCTCGACTCGACAGGTCCTCCGGTGGCGCGCGCCGCCCAACGGGCCTGATCCGGCTGAGCCCCGTCCCCTTCGCCGGTGATGAGCAGCCGTCCCACAACGCCGGCTCAGTCGCCGTAGCCAGTCACGGCGCCGCGATCACCGTGCCTCCCACGAGCGAGGAGCAGGCAACCGATCGCCATGATGGCTGGCAACGCGAGGAGGGCGAAGTCCCGGATCGTCACCGTCGTCGCCGAGGCGCACACCATCCGGTCGCGGTAGCCGTCGACGAAGCACCGGCGGCTGCGATCCGGGTGCCAGGCGATGCGGTACATGACCGGGATCGCCAGGATCAGCCACACGATGGCCAGCCACCTGGCGGTGCGGTGCTGGCGCACGGTCGCAACCAAGCTCGCGACCATCTGCGCACCGATCACGAGGACCACGGCCCCGAACACGAGCGCGACGCCACCGTGGGGGAACTCGGGCTTCAGATCGCTGTTCCAGCGCAGGCCGAAGGCTCGTGGATAGGACTCCAACGCCAACGTCCGCAAGCCGAGGCCCAGCATCGCTGCGGCATAAGGAGCAGCGGCCAAGGCACCGACGATCGTCAGCGCATCGGTTGGCCCCTCACGGTTCGAGTTCACTTCCGCCATGGACGCCCCCACCTCGCGTGGCCGAGACGGTACCGCGCCGACATCCACGTGTCGTCCCAGAACGACCAGCGAACACCTGCCGGTGCGCCCGTCCTAACTCGGGGGCGCCGGCGCTCTCGGACCTCAGCCAGCGGGCTGGTGCTTTCCCTTCGGGTCCTTGTCCTTCGACCTCCTCGGTGGTTCGGCGCGGGGCGTGGTGGTGACGACGACTGGGGCAGTGGTCGGTGTAGCGGTGGTGGGCGGGGTCGTGGTGGTGGCGACGGTCGTCGGCGAGGCGGAGGTCGAGGTCGTGGCGGGTGTCGGGGCGGTTGGGGCCGAGGGGTCGTCGCCGCGGGCGGCACCGAGTCCGAGGGCGAGGGCGCCGGCCGCCAGCAGGGCGACGGCGCTCACCGCCCACCATCGGGCACGCGCGGGCCGGGCACGCGACGTCTGGGGCGCGCCTCGGGCCAGCACGGCCGTCGCCTCGGATCCGGAGATGGCCGTCGGGGCGTCGGTCGAGGCGAGGGGCAGGACGGTGGTGGCCCCCGGTGCGTCGGGCGCGGTGGGCAGGAGGGCGGCGACGGTGGTCGCGCCCTCGACGGCGGCCGCCATGGACGCGGCCGACGCGAACCGCTGGTCCGGATCGACGGCTCGAGCCCGCGCCGCGACGGCGGCCAGGGCCGGGGACGGAGTCGCCGACTCGGCCAGGACCTCGTCGAGCACGACCCCGACGCTGTAGAGGTCGCTGGCGACCGTGGCCCGGTGGCCGGCGAAGCGCTCCGGGGCTACGTAGCGAGGCGTGCCGACGAGCAGGCCGGTCGAGGTCAGGTCGCCCGTGTCCGGGACCAGTCCATCGGCCTGGGCGATGCCGAAGTCGGCTACCTTCCAACGGCCGTCGGTGGTGGCGAGGACGTTGCCCGGCTTCACGTCTCGGTGGACCACGCCGGCTTGGTGGGCGGCGGCGAGGGCGCCGAGCACGTCGGTGAGGAGGGTCTTCACCTCTCCTTCGGCGAACGGGCCCTGGCCCAGGCGGTCGCGGAGGCTGGTGCCGGGCATGCATTCCATGACCAGGAATGCACGCTCTCCGTCCTCTCCGGCGTCGAAGATCGAGACGATCGCGGGGTGGTTCAGCTGCGCCACCATCCGACCCTCGGCCGTGAACCGGGCGCGGGCAGCTGCCTCCCCCTCGCCGGCGGCCGGATCCCCGGGCCGCAGCACCTTCACCGCGACCGGGCGGTGCAGACGCTCGTCGGTGGCCCGGTAGACGTCGGCCATCCCGCCCGACCCGAGGAGCCGGCCGAGGCGGTAGCGGCCGGCGATCAGCCTCGGCTCGTCGGAGGGCGGGGTTCCGGCTGGGTCGTTCATCGGACCCCACCCCTACCCGCCGAGTGCGGCCGATGCCTCGAATCGACCGCGGTGCTGGTCACCGCGGAGGACGAGGGGCATCTGCTGCACGTCAGGTGGTAGCCCGGTGCACCGTCAGGCGGCCCCTCGGCTCGGCGAGGGTGATGCCGGGGCCATCGGGATCAATTTGGGTGACGCGGTTGACAGTCGGGGAGTGGTGCCGATGGAACACCGTGCAACCCGCGCCCTTGCATCCATCCGAGGAGGACCGGCTCGATGCCCTCGTCGGGCTCGGGCTGCTGGACAGCGCGCCCGAGGAGCGGTTCGACCGGCTGACCCGGCTGGCGGCCACGCTGCTCGATGCACCGATCGCACTGCTGACGCTGGTCGATCGCGACCGGCAGTGGTTCACGTCCCACGTCGGGCTCGATGTCGCCGAGACCAGGCGGGAGATGGGCTTCTGTGCCCACGCGATCGTCGGTGAGCAGCCGACGATGGTCGTTCCCGACGCGGCCGCAGACCCCCGATTCGCCAATGCCCCGTTCGTGGCCGGCGGCCCGCAGATCCGGTTCTACGCCGGTCGGGTGCTCACCGGCCCCGACGGGCTTCCGCTCGGGACGCTGTGCGTCATGGATCGCCGACCCCGGGAGCTGACGACCGAACAGGCGCAGGCCTTGGCCGACCTCGGAGCCCTGGCCGAGCAGGAGCTCCTGCGCGACGCCATCGTGACCAAGGCCATCGTGAGCGAGGGCGTGGCCCAGACATCGCTCGATCTCCTCGAGCAGGGCGTGATGCTGGTGGAACCGGGGGCGATCGTCCGGCGCTTGAACGCAGCCGCCGAGCGACTCCTCGGCTGTACGGCCCAGGAGCTGACCGATCTGTGGGCAACGGGACACTGGCTGGCCTACGACGAGGACTGGGAGCCGCTGATCGGCGATGCCCGGCCGCTGGTCCGCGCCGCCAAGGGCCAGCCCGTCGACGGCGAGGTCGTGGGGTGGCTGCGATCGGACGGCGAACGCCTGCTGCTGCGGCTCTCGTGCGTCCAGAACGCCGACGGCAAAGGCGGGCTGCTCGTGACGTTCACCGACGTGACCGAGGAGCGCCGGATGCTCCAGGACCTGACCCGGTTCCGCCACCTCTTCCAGAACGCCGACGACATGATCGCCGTCGTCGACGCCACTGGGCACGTCCAATACGCCAGCCCGTCGACGGCCCGGGTGCTCGGCTATCCGGCTGGATGGCAGCACGCCGACGGGGTCCTCGGCCTCGTGCACCCCGACGACGCGCCGGCGGCCATCCGGGAGCTCGAGCTGTTGGTGGCGGGGGACCGCGAGCCCGAACCGATGACCGTGCGGCTGCGGGCCTGTTCGGGCGAGTGGCGCCACGTGGAGTGCGTCGGCGTGAACCTCCTCGACGAGCCGACGGTGCACGGGTTGGTCCTGACCTTCCGCGACACCACCGATCGCGAGCGGCTCGCCGTCCAGCTCGCCCACATGGCGTCCCACGACCCGCTGACGGACCTCCCGAACCGCAGCGTCCTGGAACCGCGCCTCGGCCAGGCGTTGTCGCGGACCGTCCGCAGCGGCCAGCACATCGGCTTGTGCTTCATCGACCTCGACCGGTTCAAGGCTGTCAACGACGTCCACGGCCACGCGGCGGGCGACGATGTCCTGGTCGACGTGGCCCATCGGATCCGCGCCGTCGTCCGCCACGAGGACACGGCGGTGCGCATCGGCGGCGACGAGTTCGTGGTCATCCTCGACCCGGTCACCGGTCCCGCTGACGCGCTGGAGGCCGCACTGCGCATCCGCGACGCGCTCGTGCAGCCGCCGCTGCAGGGGGGCCTGCACGCCGTCGGTGCGAGCGTCGGCGTCGCCGTGAGCGAACCCGGCGAGAGCCCGGCCGCGCTGCTACAGCGAGCAGATGCCGCGCTCTACCGCGCCAAGGCCAACCGCAACTCCGCGGTCGAGCTGGCCTGGACGTCCTCGGGCGCACTCCTCCCCATCTCCTGAGCCAATGAGCCAATGAGCTCCTGAGCTCCTGAGCTCCTGAGCTCCTGAGCTCCTGAGCTCCTGAGCTCCTGAGCTCCTGAGCTCCTGAGCTCCCTGGGCTCCTGAGCGGCTGCAGAGTCGCCGAGCGCCGGCACCCGCCGCACGCCGGCACCTCCGCGCGCCGTCAGGTCTCGAGGGCCCCGAGGGATTGGTACGCCGCGGCTCGGAACGCGCCGACGATCTCGGGCGGCGTGGGCGACGTCCACGCCGCTTGGGTGAGGAGCAGGAGGATCAGGTCCTCGGCCGGGTCGTTCACCCAGGCCGTGCCGAGGCCGCCGTCCCAGCCATACGTCCCGACCGAGAGCGGCTCGTCGTTCGGGTGGGTCAGCATCGACACGCCGTACCCCCAGCCGTGGGTGGCGAAGTAGTCGTCGACCATGGCCGCCCCGACCTTCTGCTCGGGTGTGAGCTGGTCGCTGGTCATGCGCTCGACGGCCTCGGGGGACAGCAGCGCCACACCATCGTGGGAGCCGCCGCGGAGGAGCATGCGGGCAAAGGCGGTGAAGTCGTCAGCCGTGGACACCAGGCCCGAGGCGCCCGAAGGAAAGGCCGGCGGCACGCTCCACTGCCCGGTCGCGGGCAGATCGTGCACCTCGAGCCCACCGGTGGCCGGGTCGGTGAGGTAGCCGGTCGTGAGGCGGTCGATTCGATCGGCCGGGACGCAGAACCCGGTGTCGAACATGCCGAGCGGCTCGAAGATCCGGTCGTGCAGGAACTCGTCGAACGGTCGACCCGAGGCGCGAGCGATGAGCACGCCCAGAACCTCCGAGCCGGAGTTGTAGAGCCACCGCTCGCCCGGTTGGTGGACCAGCGGCAGGGTGCCGACGCCCCGGAGCCACGGATCGGGCGCCGGGTACCCGTCCGGGTTCGGCGGTCCACCGAGGTCGAGCGCGGTCACCGCTCGCTGGTAGGGGGTCGAGTCCGGCTCGCTGAGCACCATGCCGTGGCCAAAGGTGAACGTGAGCAGGTCGTGGACGGTGATCGCTCGGTCGGCGGGGACGGTGTCGTCGAGCGGTCCGTCGGAACAGCGCAGCACCCGCCGCTCGGCCAGCTCTGGCAGGAGGTCGTCGATCGGATCGTCGAGCCCGAGCACGCCGTCCTCGACGAGCAGCAGCGTCGCCACCGCCGTCACCGGCTTGGTCATGGAGGAGATCCGGAAGATCGCGTCGCGCTGGATCGGCCGGTCATCGTCGAGCCCCATCGTGCCCACGGCGTGCACGTGGAGCTCGTCCCCCCGGCCGACGACCGCGACCAGCCCGGGCACCACGCCGCGGTCGACGAAGCCGGACAGGACCTCGTGCACGTGGTCGAGTCCACCGGTGGACAGGCAGTTCGGTTCGGTCATCGGAGCACCTCGTCGAGAGCGGGGACGTGGCTGAGGTCGTGGCGTGGGAGCGCCCGCGATCGTTGCAGGGAGGACGACGGTGCGGTGGGCGCGAACTCATCGGCATGCCTCGCGGGCGCTCGGTAGGGTGGCGGGTCCGGGCGAACGGCGAGTCGCCGAAGGCCCGGAAGGGGCCGATCATGTCGGTTGCTGGTCTGCGAGCTGGGGAGCGTCACGCACCCCTTCGGGCGGCCGGGCGGGACCGGTGGTGCGCGGCCTTCGACGCGGGCAACAGGGTCCGCACGCGGGTCCAGCACCCGCCTGACGAAGGGAGAGCCGCCATGGCTCGAATGGTTGCCGACTGCCGAGAGATGCCCAGTGACTCCGGATGCACCCTGACGATCGCGGGCGAGGAGGGCGAGGTCCTCGACGCCGCCGTGGCCCACGCAGTCGCCGTCCACGGCCACGCCGACGACGGCTCGCTGCGCGAGATGGTGCGGGCAGAACTGAAGCCCGAGTAGCAGCCCCGCTCCGGCGTGCCGCTCGGGGGTGGACGGGCGGCCGCCGAAACGCGCACCGGGTGCGGGCCCCGGGTCGGCCACCATGACGGCCATGGGCGACGAGCTGGAACAGACGGAGCGGACCACGGTGCGGCGGTTGGCGGAGCGGGGCCGGTTCGACCGTGCGACGGCGAACGCGGTGATCGACGAGGCGTACATCGCCCACGTCGGGTTCGTGGTCGACGGCGAGCCACGCGTCCTCCCCATGACCTACGGCCGCATCGGCGAGTCGCTCTACCTCCACGGTGCGGTCGGCAACGCCATGTTGCGAGCGTCGACCGATGCCGAGGTGTGCGTCACCATCACCTTGCTCGACGGCCTGGTGCTGGCCCGCTCGGCGTTCCACCACTCGATGAACTACCGCTCCGTGGTGCTGGTGGGTCGGGCGGTGCGCGTGGACGACGACGCCGAGAAGGAGCGGGCCTTCGACGCCATCGTCGACCACGTCCTGCCCGGCCGTGGCGCCGAAGCTCGGGCGGCCAACCCGTCCGAGTCGCGCAAGACCCTCGTCCTGCGCCTCGCGATCGAGGAAGGTTCGGCCAAGGTGCGCGCCGGAGGGCCGGTCGACGACGACGAGGACCTGGACCTCGACGTGTGGGCCGGCGTGATCCCGCTTGCGGTGGTGCCCGGCCCGCCTGAGCAGGACCCGGACCAGCGCCTTCGCGGGCTCACGTCATCGGAGCCGGAGCGGGCGCGGCTCTCCCGCTGACGAGAGGAGGCCAAACCGCGGGGATCCCGCCCCGGCCAGGGCACCGCCGATCGGACCACCCCATGCAGCGGCCCGGCTCGGTTCAGTGCGCCTGGCCGGAGTTCCGTTCGACCACGTGTTGCGCGCCGCGGCCCGGGCGACCGGACAGGAGGGGGCGGAAGCGGGCCATGCCCGGGCATCGGCGCGTCGGCCCGGAGACTTGATGCGATCGGGCCGTTCGGACCATGCCGCCGGTCGTAGGCTCGCCCCCGACGTGGGTCCCGCCCGCGAGGGGACGAGGCTGTGGTGTCGAGGATCGTGGAGGTCATGGCCGTGACGGTCCTCGCCCTGGCCGGATCGGCATGCTCCGGGTCAGCGTCGTCTGGCGGCGCCCCTCGGCCGACGACCACCGTCGCCGGCACCGTCGCTGGGTCCTCGGTGCCCGAGCTCCAGCCCAGGGCACAGACCGGTTCGGCCCGCCTGGCCGTCTGCGACACCGACTACCGCACGGTCCAGACCTCCGTCGAGCTGTTCCGGGCCGGCGAGTCGGCCGAACCCACGTCGATCCGCGACCTCGTGCCCATGTACCTCCACCAGACCCCGTCGCGATGGATGATCGAGATCGGCCCCGACGGGGTCGCACAGATCCTGCCCACGCCCGCCGGGGTGGCTGCCGGCTGCACCGTGCCGGTCGACCGATGACCGCCGGTCCGGTCCCGGTGGAGATCCGCGACGAGATGATCCGGTTGGGCCAGTTCCTGCAGGTCGCGGGCATCGTCGACGGTGGGTCGGACGCCAAGGCCCTCCTGGCCGGTGGCGAGGTCACCGTGAACGGCGAGCCCGAGGTGCGCCGGGGCCGGCAGCTGCGCCCGGGCGACGAGGTGGCCGTGGGCGGCACCCTGCTGGTGGTGGCGTCGAGCGCCTGAGGTCGGCGGGGCTTCCGAGCCGGTTCCCAGTCGGTCCTGAGGATCAGGCCGCGACCCAGGGCAGCGCGCCCGCGGCCTCGGGGACCGCGGCCACCTCGTCGTCCACTGGCTCCTGACCGTCCAGACGATCCACGGGTCGACCTCGGGCCAAACGGGGACGGAGCGCCGCCTTTCGGGTGGCACCTCGTCGGGTCCGGGACTCGGTGACACCGGAGGAGGACGACGTGGCAAGGACGGGATCGAGACGGCGGGAAGACCCCGGGGGTCCCCAGGGTGCTCCAAGGGTCGACGGCCAACGTGGTGACCATGACCTCCATGCTCGACCGCCCCGCCACCTCCCTGGGCTCGTCCGGGACGGCCCCTGCATCTTCCGTGGACCGGCCGTCCGGCCGACCGGACGGGTCGACCCGAGGCGGCCCGATGCGCCGCGTGTTGCAGGGACCGCCTGGCGACCCGACGTGGGCTCGGCCGGCGCTGCTCGGCCTCCTGGGCGCCACCGCGCTGCTGTACCTGTGGGGCCTCGGCGCCTCAGGTTGGGCGAACAGCTTCTACTCCGCGGCGGTCCAGGCCGGCACGCACAGCTGGAAGGCCTTCTTCTTCGGCTCGTCCGACGCTGCCAACTCCATCACCGTGGACAAGCCCCCCGTCGCGCTCTGGGTCATGGGCATCTCGGCGCGCGTCTTCGGCGTCAACAGCTGGAGCATCCTCGTGCCCCAGGCCCTCGCGGGGGTGGGCTCGGTAGGCGTCCTGCACGCGGCCGTGAAGCGCTGGTACGGCGCCGGGGCGGGCCTCGTGGCTGGTGCGATCCTCGCCTGCACACCCGTGGCCACCTTGATGTTCCGGTTCAACAACCCCGATGCGTTCCTCGTGCTGCTGCTGGTCGGCGCCGCCTACGCACTGACCCGGGCCCTCGAACGGGCGAGCACGGGGTGGCTGGTCCTGGCGTGGAGCCTGGTGGGCTTCGGCTTCCTCACCAAGATGCTCCAGGCCCTCCTGGTCGCACCGGCCTTCGCGCTCGTCTACCTGATCTGCGCCCCGACCACCTTCCGGCGTCGCTTCGTGCAGTCCTTCTACGGGTTCCTCGCACTCGTGGCCTCTGCGGGCTGGTGGATCGCCATCGTGGCCATGTGGCCGGCCTCGAGCCGGCCGTACATCGGCGGCTCCCAGCACAACAGCATCCTCGAGCTCGTCTGGGGTTACAACGGCCTCGGCCGGCTGACCGGGAACGAGACCGGAAGCGTCGGTGGCGGCGGCAACTGGGGCCCGACCGGGTGGAGCCGCATGTTCAACTCGGAGTTCGGCAGCCAGGCGGCGTGGCTCATCCCTGCTTCGGTCCTGCTCCTGGTGGCCGGGCTCGCGCTCCGAGGGCGTGCCCCTCGCACCGATCGCGCCCGTGCCGGCCTGCTGATCTGGGGCGGTTGGCTGATCGTCACGGCCCTCGCGTTCAGCTTCGGCGCCGGCATCATCCACCCCTACTACGCGGTCGCTCTCGCCCCGGCGGTGGGGGCCCTGGTGGGGATCGGGCTGGTCCCGTGGTGGCGCCGGCGTGACGAGATCCTCGGCCGGGTCGTGCTCGCTTCGACCCTCGCGGTCACGACGACGCTCGCCTACACCGTGTTGCACCGCACGCCGAACTGGATGCCGCTCCTGCAGCCGGTCGTCCTCTTCGGTGGCTTGGCGGTGGCCGCGCTCTTCGCCTTCGCCCCGTCGCTCAGGGGCCGGGTGGGCACAGCGGTCGGTGCCACCGCCCTGGTCCTCTGCCTGGCCGCGCCGACGGCCTACTCGCTCCAGACCGCATCGGTGTCCCACAGCGGATCCCTTCCGACCGCCGGGCCTGGGTCGGGCGGTCTGGGCGGTCGTCCGGGCGGCGGCGGACGGGGTGGCTTCGGTGGTGGCTTCGGTGGTGGCTTCGGTGGCGGGTTCGGCGGGGGTGTGCCGCCCGGTCCCGGTGCCGGTGCCGGCGCCGGCACCGGGGTGACGACGAACACCGGTACCGCCGGCAGCCTCCTCCAGGGCAGCACGTCGACCGCCGAGCTGACGACGCTGCTGAAGACCGACGCTGACCAGTACACCTGGGTGGCCGCGACCATCGGCTCCCAGTCCGCAAGCGGCTACCAGCTCGCCTCCAACGAGCCGGTCATGGCGATCGGCGGGTTCAATGGCTCCGATCCCAGTCCCACGCCGGCCCAGTTCCAGGCCGACGTGCAGGCCGGCAAGATCCACTACTTCATCGCCGGTGGCCGGATGATGGGCGGCCGGGGCGGTGGGGCCGGAGGTGGTACCTCGTCGTCGAGCGCCATCACGACCTGGGTCACGACCAACTACACCGCCAAGACCGTGGGCGGTGCGACCATCTACGACCTCACCACCTGACCCAAGGGCGGCCGGATGGGCAGGTCAGGTGGGCTCACAACCAACTCCAAGGTTCGTCGCAACGCCGGGTGAGGTGGCCGGGGGAGGGTGCGATCGGTGGCACCCGATGCGAACGCTCCTGATCGTCTTGCGCCGGCCACAACCGGATCGATGACCCCGGACGCCCTCGCGGGACGGATCTCGCCGACGACCGCGGTCGAGCGCGTGGCCTGGGCCACGGTCACCTTGGTCGCGCTGGCGCTCGACACGTGGCGGCTCGATGTCAACCGACTCGGCAACCAGTACTACGCAGCGGCCGCCCGGAGCATGGGTGGGAGCTGGCACGCGTTCTTCTTCGCCTCGTTCGATCCCGGTGGCTACATCAGCGTCGACAAGCCACCGGTAGCCCTCTGGGC
>JAOBWM010000219.1 GCA_025463365.1 Acidimicrobiales bacterium | reverse complement strand
CGCATCATCTCGGCGGACAGGTCCATGGTGACGAGCGTGGGGAACTGCTCGGCCAGCGCGGCGGCGTACATGCCGGTGCCACCGCCGAGCTCGACGCCGACACCGCGCTCGGCGTCGGGAGCCGCGCCGATGCCACGGTCGAGGGCGTCGAAGATCGGGCGTTCGCGGCCGGCCACGTTGCGCGAGTTCCACTCTGGCGCCAGCTCGTCGAAGAACGCGGCGACCTCGACCTGGCGAGCCGGGGTCCAGCTGGCCGGGTCGAACGCGACCTCGCGGGTGACCAGCCGCATCGGGTGCCCGGCCGCAGACGTCCCCCACGCAGCCTCGCCCGGAGGTGGTTCGACGACGCTCGGCAGCTCCGTGATCACGCCAGCGACCCTACGGCGACCCGTCCACGCCAGGCCGACGCGTGCACCGGGTGGCGGTCGGTCCGGGCGGACATCGGATGGCCCGCGGTCTCAGGCGATGCGGGTGCTGCCGCGGAAGTAGGGGAGGAGGACCTCCGGGACGGCGATGGCGTCGCCGTCGTGGTACGTCTCGACGATCGCCGCCCACACGCGCGGCACGGCGAGAGCCGAGCCGTTGAGGGTGTGGACCATGGCCGTGCCCCCGCCGCCCGGCCGGTAGCGGATGTTGCCCCGGCGGGCCTGGTAGTCGCTGAACCACGAGACCGACGAGACCTCGAGCCACTGGTCCGTCCCCGGGGCGTACACCTCGATGTCGAACGACCGGTGGTGGCTCTGGCCCAGGTCGCCCGTGCAGATCTCCAGCACCCGGTACGCCAGCCCGAGGTCCGCGATGCCCCGCTCGGCTCGGTCGATCAGGTCGTCGAGCAGCTCGGGGGCCTGTTCCGGTGTGGCGTACGCGAAGACCTCGCACTTGTCGAACTCGTGGGTGCGCAACATGCCGCGGGTGTCCCGACCGGCCGACCCGGCCTCGCGGCGGTAGCACGACGTCGCCGCCATGAAGCGCAGCGGAAGCGACGCGGTGTCGATGATCTCGTCGCGGTGGATCGACGTGAGCGGGACCTCGGCGGTGGGGATGGCCCACAGGTCGTCGCGCTCGATGGCGTAGGCGTCGTCGGCGAACTTGGGCAGCTGCCCCGTGGCGGTGAGCGTCTCGCTCAGCACGAGGCTCGGCGGCCGCACCTCCTCGAACGCGTCCGCGTTGCGGTCGAGGGCGTACTGGGTGAGGGCCCGGGCCAGCGTGGCGCCACCCTTGCGCTGCATGGTGAACATGGCGCCGGAGATCTTCACGGCCCGCTCGTTGTCGAGGATCCCGTAGCGGGGGCCGAGGTCCCAGTGCGGGATGCGCTGGGCCGGCTCGTAGCCATCGGGGTCGAACCCCACCACGCGCACGACCGGGTTGTCAGCCTCGCTCGCGCCGTCGGGGGCATCGGGGTGGGGCAGGTTCGGGATGCGCAAGAGCAGCTCCCGGACCTCGGCAGCCGCCGCCGCGGCCTCGGCGGCCAGGGTCTGCTCGCGCTCGCCGAGCGCCCGGCTCTGCGCCTGCGCCGCGGCTGCTTCGTCGGCCTTGCCGTCGCGGTGGAGGGCCCCCACCTGCTTGGACAGCGCCTTCACCTGGACGCGCACCTCGTCCCGCTCGGCGGCGAGCCGGCGTTGCTGCTCGTCGAGCGCCGCGACGCGATCGATGTCGGACCCGTCGATGCCCCGCCGGGCCAGCGCGGCCTTCACCACATCAGGTTCGGTGCGGATGCGACGGATGTCGAGCATGGGCCGCGACGGTACTCGGCGCCCCAGTTCACCCCGAGCGAGATGGGGCGCTGCCGAGTAGTGCCGACCGGTTACCCGCCGGTAGCGTCGCCTCGATGGCCACCATCGAGGTCGACGACCTCACCATCGCCTACGGGCCCCGCCGCGCCGTAGATCGCCTCTCCTTCACCGCCGACGCTGGCGAGGTGCTGGCCCTCCTCGGCCCCAACGGCGCGGGCAAGACCTCCACGGTCGAAGCGCTCGAGGGCTTCCGCCGGCCCACCGAGGGTTCGGTCCGCGTCCTGGGCCTCGATCCCGTCGCGCAGCACGACCAGCTCATGCCCCACATCGGGGTGATGTTGCAGTCCGGCGGGGTCTACCCGGGGATCCGCCCGTTGGAGGCCCTCGCGCTGCACGCGGCCTTCTACGCCGACGCAGCCGACCCTGCCGAGCTCCTCGACCGGGTCGGCCTGTCGCACCTGCGCCGATCCACGTGGCGCCAGCTGTCGGGCGGCGAGCAGCAGCGCCTGTCCCTCGCCCTCGCGCTCGTCGGCAAGCCCCGGGTCGCGTTCCTCGACGAGCCCGCTGCCGGTGTCGACGTCCAAGGCCGCCAGCTCATCCGCTCCCTCGTCCGGGACCTGGCCCAAGAGGGCGTCTGCGTCCTGCTCACCACGCACGACATCGACGAGGCCGAGCGGGTGGCCGACCGCGTGGTGATCCTCGACCAGGGCCGCCTGATCATCAGCGGCTCACCGGGCGAGCTGATGGCGTCGGGCGGCAGCCAGGAGATCCGTTTCGGGGCCAACGCCGGGATCGACACCGCGTCGCTCGGCAAGGAGATGATGGCCGCCGTCGAGGAGGTGTCGCCGGGCGAGTACCGGATCGACGTCGAGCCCTCCCCCGCCAACATCGCCGCCCTCACCAACTGGTTGGCGGCCCGTGACCTGCCCCTGGGCGACCTCCGGGCCGGCCGTCAGCGCCTCGAGGACGTGTTCCTCCGCATGACCGCCATCACCGGCGAGGTCCCGGCGGTCCGCATCGATCCCGAGCACCCCCGCAACGGCCGCTCCCCGCGCAAGGGCCCGCGTCGGCGTACGGGTTCCACGCCCAGCTCCGGGCAGTCCACCTCGTGACGGCCCCGGCCACCGGCGCCGCGCCGGCGTCTCGCATCTTGCGGGCCCAGACCCGCATCGAGCTGCTCCTGACCTTGCGCCGCGGCGAGTCGATCCTGCTGACGTTTGCCATCCCCGTCGTCCTGCTCGCCTTCTTCTCGAAGGTCGACATCCTCCCGACGCCGACCAGCGGCGACCCCGTCGACTTCCTGTTCCCGGGGATCCTCGCGTTGGCCGTGATGTCGACCGCACTCGTGTCGGTGGCCATCGCCACCGGCTTCGAACGCCAGATGGGCGTGCTCAAGCGGCTCGGGGCCAGCCCGCTGACACGCCGCCAGCTCCTCGCAGCCAAGACGGCCGCGGTCGTGGTGATCGAAGCCCTGCAGGTCGTGGTGCTGGTGCTCGAAGCGCTGGCCCTCGGGTACCGGTTCTCGGCGCCGTCCGTCCTGGCCGCCGCCGCGGCCGCGGTGCTGGCCACGATCGCGTTCGCCGGCCTCGCGCTCCTGCTCGCCGGCACGCTCCCGGCCCTCACCACGTTGGCCGCCGCCAATGGCGTCTACCTCCTGCTGCTGCTGCTCGGCGGCATGGTCATCCCGCTCTCCAAGCTGCCCGCCGCCCTGCGAGCCGTCTCGCAGGCCACGCCGGCCGGGGCCCTCTCCGAGGTCTTCCACGGCGCCCTCGGCCCCGGCGGCTCCGTGCCCGGCCACGCGTGGGTCGTGCTCGCCGCGTGGGCCGTCACCTCACCCCTCGTCGCCGCGCGCCTCTTCCGCTGGGAGTAGGGAAGCAGGCCGGTCGGCGCCGCTCAACGTGAGCCCCGACGCCCGTTCCCCTACGCTCGGTGCGCCCTCGCCGCGGGAAGGCGGAGAACACCACGATGAGTCGACGATCGATCCGAGAGGCTGTGCGCTTCCCGACCGAAGAGGGCCGGGCCTTCTTCCGGTGGGGTGTCGGGTCCTACGTCGCCGTGACCGGCGTGCTCCTTGCCGTCTCCCTCTGGCGGACCGATGGCACGATGATCTACGCCCTCGACGATCCCGCGATCCACCTGAGCATCGCCGGGAACCTTGCCCACCATGGGACCTGGGGTGTCGTGCCGGGCCACTTCCAGTCGGCGTCTTCGTCGCCCCTTTGGACAGTCCTGCTGGCCGTGTTCATCACGGTCCTCCCCTTCGCCGCGAACTACGCCGCCTTCGTGGTCAACGCCCTCGCCGCGGTGGCGATCCTGGCGTTGCTGGGCCGCGCGCAGACCGTGCTGCATCCCTCCCGGCGCCGGCCGCTCGATGTCGCGGCGGTGGCCGCGGTGAGCGTCGTCCTGCTGTTCCTGCCGGCGGCCACCTTCGTCGGGATGGAACACCTCGTCCATGCCGCCCTCATCCTGGCGGCGGTCCATCTCGTGTTGAACCCCCCCGCCGCCGGTGCGTCGCGGCTTCGGCGGGCCGCCCCGTACCTGCTGTTCGCGCTGGCGTCGGGGACGCGCCTGGAGACGGCGTTCGTCGCCGGTGCCCTCGCCCTCGTCCTCACGTCGCTACCGCGGGCCGACGGCCAGCCGGTCCCGGCCCGGGCCAGGCAGGTGCGGACCGCGGTCCTGCTCTGCGCGTCGGCCGGGCTCCCGATCATCGCCCTGGCGGTCTTCAACAAGGCCATGGGCCAGTCGTGGCTGCCCAACTCCGTGATCGCCAAGAGCACTGCGTTGAACGGCGCCCAGAGCAGCATCGACCTCGTGAAGATCTTCGGGCGCCTGACCAACGACGCCGTGCTGGCCGCCATCACCGTCGGCTGTGCGCTCCTGGCCATCGTGGGGTGGCGCGACCGCGCCCGCTGGTTCGTGCCCACCGCCACCATGGCCCTGGCCACCTTGGCCCACGTCGCCGTGGCCCAGACCGGCTGGTACGAGCGGTACCAGATCTACTTGATCGTGCTCGGCACCTACGCCCTCGCCGTGGCCGCGCAGGACCTCGTCCCGGCCCGCACGCGTCGCGAGCGACCGACGCTGGTGCCGCTGCTGCTGCTCGTCCCGCTGATCCTGGCCGCCACGAAGGTGGCCCTCACGATCCAGGTGCCGCAGGCCGTCGGGGAGACGTACCAGCAGCGCTACCAGGCCGGCCGGTTCCTCGAGCGCTACTACCACGGCCGGCCCATCGCGACGGGCGAGCTCGGCTACATCAGCGCCGAGCACCATGGCCCCATCACCGACCTCCTGGGCCTCGGCGACTACGAGGTCATGGAGGCGCGGCGCTCCTACCAGCAGCGCCCGCCGCCGTCGTACTGGGCCGACCTGGCACGGCGGCGGGGATTCCGGGTCGCCGCCGTGTACCCCGAGACGCTCCTCCTCGACACGCCGAAGGACTGGATCCTGGTCGGGACGTGGCGCCTCTCGCACGACGTGGTGTCGGCCTTCGACCCCGACTTCCAGTTCTGGGCCACGACCCCCGAGGAGGTCGCGCCGCTGATCGCCCACTTGCGCGAGTTCAGCCACGAGCTGCCGCCCGGGGTGAAGCTCAGGATCAACTCGCTCGCCGAGTTCCGCGCCGAGGTCCTGATGGGCCCGCGGCGCCCCTGATATCACCCGGCCGGGCCCTCACCTGCAGGTGATCCCGGCCGATCTGGAGCAGCAGCGTTCGCCTCTCCGGAGACCTGCATGCCCCGCCCACTCGCGTTCCTCGCCGGGATCGGCTTCATCGCCCTCCTCGCCACCCAGGCCCCGACGCCGGTCGCCGCCGCCGACATGGGCGGGTGGTTCAAGCCCGGCGTGCCCTTCACCCAGACGCACCCGGACCCCACGGTCGCCTCGCTTGGCCCGATGCTGTTCTCCTATGCCACCAACCACGGGGGCCCGAAGCTCCCCGTGGAGTGGTCGGCGGATGCCACGACCTGGACGGCCCGCACGCAGTACGAGGGGTCGGGCGCCTACCAGGGCGGCGACACGCACGGCTGGTACAGCGACGCCCTCCCGACCGCGCCTTGGGGCTCAGGCACGCCCAAGGAGCTGTGGGCCCCCTCCGTGGCCTTCGTCGGGACCCACTGGGTGGCGTACCACGCGGTCCGGATCGCCCCGGACGGCCAGTACAGCCCCTACGGGCGGTTCGCCATCTACTTGTCGACGGCGAGCAACCCGCTCGGCCCGTTCACGGCGGCGTCGTCGTCGCCCATCGTGACCACCTCCGTCGCCAGCGACCCAGCCGGCGCCCTCGATCCCGACGTCTACGTGGACGAGGTCAGCCAGAAGCCCTACCTGCTCTGGAAGACCGAGGGGAACCTGAGCGGCAACTATCCCGCGATCTGGTCCCGGCAACTGAACAGCTCAGGGACCGGATTCGCCGGCGGGTCCTCGGCGCGCAAGTTGATCACCGTGAGCCAGAGCTGGGAGGGCCATGTCGTCGAGAACCCGTCGCTCACGAAGGTCGGCGGCCGCTACGTGCTGCTCTACTCCGGCAACGAGTTCAAGTCGTCCAGCTACGCAACCGGCTGGGCCAGCTGCTCGAGCCCGGTGGGGCCGTGCTCGAAGTCGACCGCCAACCCGATCCTGCGCTCGACGGAAGGCGCCTGGGGCCCGGGCGGCGCCGACGGCATCGTCGACGCTCGGGGCCGCTTCCTGGCCGTGTACCACGCCAACACCAGCTCCAGCTACGACGCGGGCCAGCGCCGCCAACACGTGGCCGAGCTGACGTCGAGCGGCGCGGTCAAGGTCATCCGCCGCGACGTCGCAGGCGGGGCCGGCCCGGACAGCCTGTGGTCCTACAGCCGCGGTGGCGGCGTGCGATCGAGCTCGGTGTCGGTGGGTGGCACGTACCAGCCGGCCACCGGTGACTTCAACGGCGACGGGCACGACGACGTGTACTGGTATGCCCCGTGGTCCGGCCAGGACGTCACGTGGATGGGATCGTCGACGGTCGGCCGCTTCACCACCCGGGCCACCGATCAGGCCGGAACCCTCATACCGATCTCCGGCGACTTCAACGCTGACGGCAAGGGCGACCTCTACTGGTACCAGCCCGGCGCCGACCCGAAGGCCGCCGATCCGAACTCGACGGGCTCAGACTTCGAACGACTGGCCCGCAACGACGAGCTCTGGCTGTCGACGGGCAGCAGCTGGAACCAACGGGACCTCTCGATGCCGTGGGCCGCGCTTCCGATCGCCGGCGACTTCGACGGCAACGGCGCCACCGACATCTTGTGGTCGCAGCCCGGCGCCGCCGCGGACCGCATCTGGCTCTTCGACCGGTCCGGCACGCCAACCAGCCGCACCGTCACGGTGAACGGCGACTACCGCCCCGTGGTCGGTGACTTCGACGGCAACGGCATCGACGACATCTTCTGGTACGGCGCGGGATCGAGGCCCGACTCGATCTGGTGGTTCGACGGCAACGGGCGCTACGCCAGCCAGAGCAAGACCGTCACCGGCGACCAATACCGGCCCTTCGCCGGCGACTTCGACGGGGATGGCCACGACGATCTGTTCTGGTACGCGCCAGGCCCCGGCAAGGACTACCGCTGGACGAAGCTGACCCGGGGAGGGTCCTACAGCAGCGCCCCCACCACCTCCGATGGCACCTACCAGCCGGTCGTCGGCGACTACGACGGCAACGGCGTCGACGACATCATCTGGTACTCCTGACCGCGACGGAGTCCCGTCCGGTCGGCGGACGGCCTGAGCCGCACGGTCACCAGAAGACGTGGAAGGTGGTCAGGGCGATGCTGTACACGATCACGGCAAGGAAGAGGCCGGCGTAGAAGAGCCGGGTGAGGATCTTGTCGTCGAACTTGAGGTGCATGAAGTTGGCGGCGACGTAGAAGAACTTGAACGCCATCATCGCGAGCAGGCCGCCGACCTCGACGAGGTGCTTGCCACCGGTCGCGTTGTCCCAGACGGGGAGGTACGACCAGGCGACCTCGGCCGCGGTGACCACGGCGAGCAGGATCGCGATCTTGGCGTATCCCCAGTCGGACATGCCGTGGCTGTGGTCGGCGCCGTGGCCTTGGCCGACGGGCGGAGGCGCGGCCACCGCGGTGACGCCCGGCGCGACTGCCGCCTGCTGGGCGAGGGGTCCGGTCTCTTCGCTCATGGGTGCCGTCCCTTACTTGATCAGGTACACGATGGTGAAGATCAAGATCCACACCACGTCGACGAAGTGCCAGTACAGGCCCACGATCTCCACCGCTTCGGCCTTCGACTGGTCGAGCTTGCCCCGCCACGACAGCGCCGCCGTGGACAGCAGCATGATGATGCCGAGGGTCACGTGGACGCCGTGGAAGCCGGTGAGGGTGAAGAAGGCGGACCACGCCGGGCTGTGGGTCATCCCGTAGCCCTTGTCCATGAACTCGGTGAACTCGAACACCTGACCCGAGATGAAGATCCCACCGAGGCCGGCGGTCGTGATGAGCCAGGTCCGCAGGGCGCGGTGATCGCCACGCTGGATCGCCGACACGGCCAGCACCATCGTCAGGGAGCTCATGAGGAGCACGAACGACGAGATCGACGTGAAGGCGATGTTGTAGAGCTCGTGCGGCGTCTGGTTGAGCGTCCCGGAACCGGAGCGGTCCTTGTACAGCAGGAAGGTCGAGATCAGGCCACCGAACAGGAGGCATTCCGAGCCGAGGAACACCCACATGGCGAGCTTCTCGTTGGAGAGGCCGGTGCTGGTGACGTGGCTGAGGCCATGGGTCTCGTCGGGCGCATCGGGCGGGTCGCCCGGTGCGGCGGAAACGTGGGGATCGGCGAAGTCAGTCAACGAGCGCAGCCTCCTCGGTGGGAGCGGCTTCGCCGCTGGTGTCATCGGCCGGTTCGTCGGGGTGGTCGTCGTGACCATGGCCGGCGTCTGGATCGGTGGAGGGTTCCATGACCCAGCCGTAGATGCCGGCCACGATGCAGATCCCCCCGAAGGCGCAGAACCACAGGTTGTAGATCAGGCCCCACGTGACCCAGGGGAAGCCGAAGGCCAAGACGATGGGCCAGTAGGACGGCGACGGCAGGTGGACGTCGGTGGCATCGCCCTTCTGGGAGACGTCGGCGGTGGCGGCGATGCGCACGAGGCGGCCTCGCTCGTCCTCGCCGTACTTGCGGTGCCAGAAGTCGTCGAGGGCCGTGACGGTGGGCACGACATCGAAGTTGTGGACCGGGGTCGGGCTCGGGATCATCCACTCGAGGCTGCGCCCGTCCCACGGGTCGCCTTCCATGGTCAGGTGCGGCGTCTTCGAGACGGCCTTCGCCTTGCGGTAGCTGTTCCAGATGTTCCAGAAGAAGACCAGGAACGAGATGGCGATGATGAAGGCGCCGATCGTGCTCACCAGGTTCCACAGGTTCAGCCCGTAGCCGTCGCGGTAGGTGTAGGTGCGCCGGGGCATGCCCTGCAGGCCGAGGATGTGCATGGGGCCGAACGTGAGGTTGAAGCCCACCAGCAGGATCCAGAAGTTGATCTTGCCGACCCGGTCGTTCAGCGCGTAGCCGAACGCCTTGGGCCACCAGAAGTACCAGCCGCCGATGAACCCGAAGAGGGCGCCGCCGAAGAGCACGTAGTGGAAGTGGGCGACGATGTAGTACGTGTCGGTCTGCTGGGTGTCAGCCGGTGACACGGCGTGGGTCACGCCCGACAGGCCGCCGATCGTGAACATGGTGACGAGGCCGATGGCGTAGAGCATCGGCGCCGAGAACTTGAGCTTGCCGCCCCACATGGTGGCCAACCAGTTGAGGATCTTCACGCCGGTGGGCACCGCGATGAACATGGTGGACACCGAGAACGCCGCCACCGAGATCGGGCCGATGCCCGACGCGAACATGTGGTGGGCCCACACGCCCCAGCCCATGAACCCGATGGCGATGCCCGAGAAGACCATGAACGGGTAGCCGAAGAGCGGCTTGCGGGCGTACACCGGGATGATCTCCGAGATCACGCCGAAGGCCGGGAGGATCATGATGTAGACCTCCGGATGGCCGAAGATCCAGAAGAGGTGCTCCCACAAGAGTGGATCGGCACCTTGTTTCACGTCGAAGAACTTGGCTCCGAACAACCGGTCGAACATCAGCAGGAACTGCGCTGATGTGAGCACCGGGATGGCGAAGAGCAGCAAGAACTGCGTGACCAACGCCATCCACGTGAACACCGGCATCTTCATAAGCGTCATGCCCGGCGCCCGCATGTTGAGCACCGTGACGATGAGGTTCACGGCGCCCACCAGCGATGCGATGCCGGTGAGGATCAGGCCCATGTTCCAGAAGTCGATGCCGTGGGTGGGCGAGAAGATGACGCCGTTGTTCGGCGCGTAGTTGAACCAGCCGCCGTCGGCGCCACCGCCGAGGAGCCAGCTCGAGTTGAGCACCACCCCACCGAAGAGGAACACCCAGAACGACAGCGCGTTCAGCCGGGGGAACGCCACATCTCGAGCGCCCACCTGCAGCGGCAGGAGGTAGTTCATGAAGGCGGCGCCGATGGGCATCACGACGAGGAAGATCATCGTGGTGCCGTGCATCGTGAAGACCTGGTTGTACAGGTCTGCGCTCAGGACGTGGCCGTTGGGGCGGGCCAGCTGGAGCCGGATCAGCAGCGCTTCGACGCCACCGATCATGAAGAAGAACAGCGACGCCGCGCCGTACATGATGGCGATCTTCTTGTGGTCGACCGTGGTGACCCAGCTGCGCCAGCCGGTGGTGCCGGTGGGGCGAGCGAAGACGCCGGTGGTCCGCGCCGGAGTCGGTTCTCCCGAGCCGATGGCGAGGGGACCGTCGATGGTGGTCATGACGAGCTCGCTCCTACTTCAGCGTGATCAGGAAGCTGACCAGCTGATCGATCTGGACTTCAGTGAGGTTGAAGTTGGGCATGCCCCGGCTGCTCGAGCTCATGACGTCGCCCGGCTTCATGGCCTTCTCGAGGGGCGCGTTGCGCAGCCAGGCCTCCAGGTCCTTGCGGTTGAGGCACTTCTCGATGCCGTTGGGCGTCGAGGCCCAGTCTTCGCCGAGCTTGGTGCACGCGGCGGTCTTCTTCCGGAGGTTGAACTTGCCCCCGGCGAACATGGTGCGGCTCATCAGGTGGGTCAGGTTCGGAGCGGCGCCCGACACCTGGTTCTTGGCGCCCGACTGCGGGTTCTCCTTGCCGGCCTCGGAGGCCGGATAGGTGAACGTCTTGGTGGCGGCGGCGGGATCGTCGGGAGACGACGACGGATCGGTGAGCCCGTTGATCCGGTGGCAGCTGGTGCATTGGCCGGCGAACGCGGACCAGCCCGCCTGCGCCATGGGGTCGGTCGGGTTCACGAAGTCCTTCTGCTGGGCCTTCACCCACGACTCGTAGCCACCGCTGCTCAGGGCCACGACCTTGATGCGCATCTCGGCGTGGGACAGCCCGCAGAACTCGGTGCACTGGCCGATGTACTCACCGGGCTTGTCGGCTCGGATGCTGAGGGGGTGGATCCGGCCGGGGACGGCGTCCTTCTTGCCGTTGAGCGCCGGTGCCCACCAGGAGTGGATGACGTCGCGCGACCGGATGTGGAGGGAGATCTCCCGATCGGCCGGGATGACGAGATCGTTGGCGGTGACGATGTCGTCGTACTTGCCGTCGCCGTTGGTGTCGTAGCGGTACTCCCACCACCACTGCTGGCCGTAGACCTCGACCTGCACGGCGTTGGCCGGGGGCTTCTTGGCGAGGTCGAGGATCGTGGTGACGGTGGGGACGGCCACACCGAGGAGGACCAACAGCGGGATGATCGTCCACGTGATCTCGGCCTTGAAGTGGCCGTGGATCTGGGCCGGGAACTCGTCGTAGTCGTCCTCGTCACGGGCCCGGAACTTGATGGCCACGAACAGTGCGCCGCCGAGGATGAACACGAACACGATGCCCGCGATGCCGAACACCGGGTTGATCAGGTTGTTGATCGTGGCGGCCTTGGGGCCTTTGGGCTTGAGGGTCGTCTGCGGGGCGTCCTTGGCACACCCCGAGGCGAACACCGCCACCGCGAAGGCCAGCGCGCTGACCTTGGCGATGCGGGCGCGGACACGGCCGTTCAAGGTTCCTCCTGTGCGGGTCACGTCAGCGACCCACCCGGATCACGGTGAGGGCGGGAGCCGGCATCGGTGCCAGTCCCTGCTCGCCCTTGCCCTTCTCGTGCCCACTGTCCTTCTCCTCGTGCGTTCCGTGGATCCCGGCTGCGACGCCGCCGGCGAGGATGGCGATCCCGCCCACGATCAACAGGCCGGCCACGAACGACGGCGAGAGCTTCGGCCGGTAGGCCACCAAGGCGCCGATCCCGAGGAACACCACCGGCACCACGAGGAAGACGGCGTACTTCCCGGTCGGGGGCAGCGCCAGCAGGATGCGGGAGATGGCGAGGACCATGCCGGCGACGCCGACGACCGCGAGGACGGGGATCTCGACCGGCTGGAGCAGCCGGTCGCGGATGGCCCGGTTGACCTCCGGGTCGCCGGTGGCCCGGTCCGACCAGGCCCGCACGGCCCACTCGACCGTGGTGGCGCCGGCGACGACGAGGCCGATCACGAACAGGGTCGGCCCGACGGCGAGGCCGATGGCGATGCAGGCCACCGAGAACGCCGCCATGACCGGCCAGTAGTTGGCCGTGGCCGGCGCGGGGACCTCGGGAACGGTGTCGGTGTCGGCCACCTCGGCGACCGCATCGGGGTCGGCGTCACGCAGTGCGGCGAGGAAGATGCCGCCGAACAGTGCCGCCAGGGCGAGGCCGATGAAGATCGTGTAGCCGACGTGATCGCCGACGTAGCCCTTGTACCCGAGCGTGATCGGTCCGACGATCGAGTCCATGCCCAGCGTGTGCTGGCCGGTGCCGTCGGCGTACAGGAAGGCGGCCGCGAACCCGAAGGCCGCGAGGCCGAACAGGAACTTGGAACCGGTCTTGAACATGCAGGCCCCTACTTGGTGACGTAGATCGCGAGCCAGATCACGGCGGAGACCGCGATGGTGGCGTACCAGAACACTGCGGCGGCGGTGAGGCCCTCCCGGTCACGGCCCTGGTACTCGCCGCCCAGGGTGCGGAAGGTCATCACGGTGGCGAACACGAGGCCGGCGATGATCATGGCCAGGTGGGCGCCGGTGACTGCGTAGATGAACACGCCTGGCGTGCTGCGCACGGGGAGGTGCATCTGCGTGTAGGTGAACGACGTGGCGTTGATGACCGCCAGGCCGAAGAAGATCGTGAGACCCAGGCCGAGGTAGGCGGACTGGCGGTCGTTGCGACCGACCGCGTCCACGGCCCACCACATCGTGACGCCCGAGAGGAGCATCGTGGCGAAGCCCATGTTGCCCGGCGTGAGCGGGATGCTGGCACCCTTGGGCAGCCAGGCCACGCCCTTGTGGATCACCGCGGATCGAGCCGACAGGTAGATGCCGAGGAGGCCGGCGAAGGCCATGAACGTGCCGATCGAGGCCAACGCCGTGCCCACGAGGAGCACGCGGGGCCGGGCCGGCGGTGCCGCCGGGGGCAGGGCGAAGGTGGCGTCAGCGGCCATCACGCCTCCTCACGCAGGTCGATGAGCGGTTCGGCCGAGGTGACGACCGGGAGGTCGGCGGTGAAGTTGCCGAGGGGCGGGGGCGACGGGGCCAGCCACTCCAGCGTGGAGCCGGTCCACGGATCAGCGGCGACATCGTCAGCGGCCGAGAGCGCCGGGAGGAGTGCGGCCAGCGCGGTGACGATGCCGAGCACGAGCACGACGACACCGATCAGGACGACCACGTTGAGGCCCTTGATGCCGCCGGTGTAGTCGGGAGCCAGCTCGCCCTTGTCGCCGGCCAGGCCCGAGATGAGGTCTGGGATGACCACGGCGGCCGTGCCGAGCAGCAGGAGGACGGGAGCGAGGAGGCCGGGGGCTTCCTTCGCCGGCTGGCGGAGCACCTTGGTGGCCCACCAGTGGACGCCACCGATCGACCCGATCACCGCGGCCAGGACGATGGCGTGGCTGACGCCGATGTCGTAGATGGTCCCGGTCACGTCGAGCCCCGGGATCGAGCCGAGGGCGCCGGCGGCGACGCCGAGCAGCAGGGCCAGCAGCGCGGACACCGCGTAGGCGAAGCCGGCCGTCAGGTGGAACGACCCCTTGCGGAAGGTGTCGGCCGCGCCGGCGAGCACCGCGAGGATCGGCAGGAGGGCCAGCAGCGACATGCCGATGTAGAGGGGCGTCTTCACCGCATCGGCATCGTTGGTCGCCAGGAAGGCGCCGAAGCTCAAGACGCCGAAGGCGCCGATCCCGCCGAGGACCGCCGGCCTCAGGGTGACGCGGGCGCGGGCGGTGGTGGTCAACACGTCGGCGGCGAAGCCGAGCACCGGGATGGCAACGACGTAGATCTGCGGGTTGCGGAGCAGCCAGGTGATCCGGGCGTACAACCCGGCGTTGGCGCCGATCGACGTGCCGCCGTGGCGGTGGTCGACGTACATGACGACCAGCAGGCCGAACAGGACGGGCAGGGTGACCAGCCAGAGGATCGCAGCGACGAGCACCGACCAGGCGTAGAAGGGCGTGCGGGCGATGGTGAGCCCGGGTGCCCGCAAGGCGAGGACGGTGGTGGCGAGGCTGATCGCGGCCACCAGCACCGAGAGGGTGAGGACGGCCATGGCGACGATCCAGAGGTCGACGCCCGAAGCGCGCCCGCCACCGGGACCACCGTTCATGGCGTACGAGGCGAGCAGGAGCCCGGCGCCTGTCAGCCACGTCCAGTAGGACGCCGCCGCGGCACGAGGAAAGGCGACCGTGCGAGCACCGACCTGCAGGGGCACCACCGCGAGGGCGATGCCGATCACGAGGGGCAGCGCCAGCAGGAACACCGTGCCGACCCGATACAGCGTGAAGAACTGGAAGACCGTGTCGCGCGTGAACACGTCGAGCGTCTTGGGGGCGATGGCCTCGTCGGAGAACAACGCGCCCAGCACGAGGACGAAGGTCCCGAAGAGCAGGCCGCTGGCGAGGTAGAGGCGACCGATGACCTTGTGGTCACCGGACCCCAGCACCGCGGCCAAGCCGGTTGGCTGTGGACGTGGGGCCGAGGGGGCCGTCTCAGAGGCCGCGGACACGGTCTCGGGAGGGGTCTCGGTTACAGCCATGGGCTCGCTGACCTCACCGCCGTCGGGCCTGGGACAGGCCGTGACGACGCCTCATGGGGGTTCGGTTCCGTACGGCTCGGGACCTTACACAGTGGCCCTCTGAGCGAAGAAAAGCCGTGGTGGGCGGCCAAACGACCGCATCGGGCCAAGGTGCCGATCATCGGGCATTCCGGACGAGTTGGTCTACGGCCATGGCCCCGAACAGCAACGTGATGTAGGTGATCGAGTAGCTGAAGACCTGCATCGCCCGCTTGGTCGTGGGGTCCTGCAGCAGCTTCGCCGCGAGCCACGTGAACACCGCCCCCAGCACGATCGCCGAGCCCAGGTAGATGTGCCCCATCCCCGCGACCGGCGAGAAGACGAGCGTGAGGGCCCACAGGAAGATCGTGTAGCCGAGGATGCGGATGGCGGTGGTGCGCAGGCTGACGACGGAGGGGAGCATCGGGACGTCGGCGGAGGCGTAGTCGTCCTTGTACTTCACGGCCAGCGCCCAGAAGTGGGGCGGTGTCCAGTAGAAGATCACGGCGAACAGCACGATGGGCGCCCAGCCGAGCGAGTTCGTGACCGAGGACCAGCCGATCAGCACCGGTACGGCCCCCGCGGCGCCGCCGATCACGATGTTGTGGCTGGACGTGCGCTTCAGCCACAGCGTGTAGATGAAGACGTAGAACAAGCAGGCGGCCACGCCGAGCACGGCGGACAGCAGGTTCACCAGACCCCACAGCCAGAAGAAGGCCACCACCTCGAGCCCGATGGCGAAGGTGAGGGCAGCCCGGGGCTTGATCAACCCGGTGACGAGGGGCCGGTCCTTGGTGCGATCCATCACCGCGTCGATGTCGCGATCGACGTACATGTTGATGGCGTTCGCGCCGCCGGCGGCGAAGGCACCACCCAAGACCGTCTCGAGGATGAGCCACCCTGAGGGCATCCCGTGAGCGGCCACCACCTGGGTGGGCACGGTGGTGATCAACAGCAGTTCGATGATCCGGGGCTTGGTGAGCGCGACGTACCCGGCGACGCGCGCACGCAGCGTTGACGGGGCCTGCTGGAGCACGGGCCCACCATACGAGTCGTGCCCGAGCGGCAACGAGTCGGCGGCGCCGCAAAATCGGTCCTCCGACGCGTGCTCGGCGAAGCGCCGCTTGGTCCGGCTCGGCAGTGCACCCGTACCCTGGCGCGGTGCTCGCCCGCCTGCGCCAGCCGGTCTCCCCGGAGACCTACCGCCGGGTGACGGTGGCCGCCGTCGTGCTCCTCGTGTTCATCGTGGTCACCGGTGCCGGCGTGCGCCTGAGCGGCTCGGGCCTTGGCTGCACGGACTGGCCCAACTGCACCGACCAACACTTCGTGGCCGAGCTCCAGACCCACCAGATGGTCGAGTTCGTCAACCGGATGATCACCGGGCTGGTGTCGGCGATCGTCGCCCTCGCGGTCCTCGGCTCGGTGCGCCGGGCCCCGCGCCGCCGCGACCTCACGATGCTGTCGTGGGGGCTCGTCGCAGGGGTCGCCGGCCAAGTGGTGGTCGGGAAGTTCGTGGTCGAGACCGATCTCAACCCGTGGGTGGTGCAGCTCCACTTCGTGGTGTCGATGCTGCTCGTGCTCGACGCTGTCGTGCTCGCCCACCGCGCCGCCATCCCCGACGGCGCCGCCGAGCGCCCGGTCGTCACTCCGGCGCTGCTCGCCTGGGGCTGGGCCCTGGCAGCCGCGGCCGCCGTCGTCGTGTTGGCGGGGACCCTCGTCACGGGTTCGGGCCCGCACAGCGGCCACTTCTCCGAGCAGGTGAAGACGATCAAGCGGCTGCCGATCCACCCCCACGACGCGGCGCGCATCCACGGCCTCGTCGTCATGGCGTTCCTGGCCATCGCCGTGTGGGTGCTGGTGCAGCTGCGGCGCCACCAGGCCGACGAGCGACTCGTGCGCCGAGCATCGGCCCTGCTGACGGTCCTCGTCCTGCAAGGAGCGCTCGGGTACACGCAGTACTTCACCGGTGTGCCGCCCCTGCTGGTGGGGCTGCACGTGTTCGGTGCGTGCCTGGTGTGGGTCGCCGCGCTCCAGGTGCTGCTGGCCATGCGGTCCCCGGTGGGCTCAGGGTCCTCCGGTCCGGCACAATCAACAGGTGGCCCCCGCACCGATCTCGTCTCCGACGGAGATCTCGTCACCGGACGCTGATGTCGGGCTCGACACGGACTTGCCGTGGATCGTGCTGGTGTGGAACGACCCGATCAACACCATGGAGTACGTGACGCTCGTGTTCCAGAAGCTGTTCGGCTACTCGAAGGACAAGGCGACCTCGTTGATGCTCGACGTGCACCACAAGGGTCGGGCGGTCGTGTCGTCGGGACCGCGCGAGAAGGCCGAGCTCGACGTGTTCCGCCTCCACGAGCACGGGCTCTGGGCGACCATGCAGCACGACGAGTAGTTGGCCATGGGCTTCTTCCGGCACCCCTTCGTCGTCAAGCGCCGACGCGACGGCACGTTCGACGTCGTCGTCGAGCCTCGCCTCCGTGATCACCTGCAGCACCTCTTCTCGGAGCTCGACGAGCTGCTCGCCGAGGCGCCCGATGATCCGGTGATGCGCCGATTGCAGCCGCCCGCCTACCTCGACGACGGCGAACGTGAAGCCGCGTACCGCTTGCTCGCCGGCGAGGAGCTCCGCACATCGCGCCGTGTCGCGATGGAGCGCTCCCTGGCTGCCCTCGACGGCGGGACGCTGAGCGAGGACGAGCTGTGGGCACTGCTGCAGTCGTTCAACGCACTGCGACTGGTGCTCGGGACCCGCCTCGACGTCTCCGAGGATCCCCGCGACCTCGTCGACCTCGATCCCGACGATCCCGACGCGCCCGTGGTGGCCGCCTACGAGCAGTTGGGGTTCCTGCAGTACGTGGTCCTCGCCGCGCTCGACCGCTGAGCCGCCCGTCTAGGGCCGGGGCGGGACGCGGGGCGCGATCTCTGCGGCGGGGTGCTCAGCCGCAGGTCGAGCGGAGGCTGGCCAGCAACTGTTGGCCCTGGGCGCTCTGGATGTACGCGGCGTCGTTGAGCTGGGTGGGCGTAAAGCGGTCGATCACCGCGTTGGCGAAGCAGCTGGCCTGATCGGCGTTGGCATCGGGTCCGACGACCTGGTCGTAGATCTCGGTCCGGGCCGCTGGCACTCCCAGCAGGTCGGTGGTGACCCCGCCCCCGACGGGCTTGGCGTCCTTGCCCGGGTCGCAGGACTTGAACGCGACGGTGTCGGCGGTCTCGGTGACCGACGCCGTGCCCGCGACCGACTTGGCCGCCCACACCGCGAGATCGGCGCGGAACTCCTTCTGGTCGGCCGGCGTGTCGAACTTGGCGGCGACGCTCACGCACACCTTCTTGTTCTCCCGGTACACGACGTAGTGATCGCCACCCCAGCCGTCGACCGCCTTGATCGCCCGGTTCGGCTGCATGCGCGAAGCGAGGAGGAGGTACCAGGTGGTTGGGCCGAACTCGCCGTCGTCGATCACCTCGGTGCCCTTGGGCGCCTCGAGCGGGACGTCGACCGCCTTGGCCGCGTCCTTGCCGTTCATGAGCGGGTTGAAGAGGACCTCTTCGGTGGGCGGGTTCTGGAGGGCCTCGTCGATCTTCTTCTCACCGCCGTCCTTCTCGAGGTAGGCGATCAGCTCGGGACCGAGGATGTAGGGCGCGGCGAACACCGTGGTGAGGATCGGCGGCACCTCCTTGTCGAGCTTGTCCTGGGCCGCGGTGCCTGCAGAGTTGCTCTCCTTCTCGTACGCGGCGCGCTCGGCCTTGGTCAGGACCTTCGTCGCGTATTGATCCTCGATCCGCGTGGCGTCACCTTCGGCGAGCGCCCGCATGACCGACGCCCGACCGTCCGACATGCTGCTGACCCTCGTGAGGTCGAAGTACTGGTCCTGGAGGACGTGGGTGAGCTCGTGCGCCAGCGTCACCCGCAGCCCGGGGGTCATCTTCGTGCCGCGGACGTAGACCTTCTTGGTGTCCGGGCTGTAGAAGGCGAGGCTGCCCGAGTCGTTCAGGGTCTTGCTCGCCTTGTCGAGGTCGAGGTCTCCGGTCAGGAACCCGAGGGCCCGGAGCTGGGCGACCTGGTCCTTCGTGGCCTGGGCGCTCTCGGCGGTGGCACCATCGCCGCCGCCATCGTCGGTGGACACCTTCGTGTACGCCGCGGCGGTGAGGAACTGGACCTCGACGGGATGCTTGTAGTCGAGCTTGCGCGCCCGTTCGACCCAATCGGCGATCGGGGCGACGCGGGCATCCCACTTGGACGGGTACTTCGGACCCCCGTCGATCACCAGGTACGCGCCACCGCCGATCAACGCCAAGACGATGAGCGCCGACACCGCGAGCACCCAGGCGGGCGCGCGATCGACCAGCTTCGGACCGCCGGGCAGGCCCGGGAAGGGCCGGCGCGGCGGCGAGGACGGGGGGGTGGGCATCGCGGTGGGCGGCGTGGCCGCGTTGGCCCACGGGTTGGTCGACGCGTTGGCCGTCTGCATGGTGCCGCTCGCTCCCGGCAGAGGCGGCAGCGCGGTGTTCCCCGGAGGTGCGACGGGCGGGCCTCCGCCCCAGGGGCCCGGCTCGCGCGGCGGGTTCGGCCACGGGACCTGGTCGTCAGCCACGGTGGCCGTCCCCGCTCAGAAGTGCGTGGCCGGCGAGGTGCAGGCGCGATCGATGGGTCACGTGGTCTCCGTCGGCAGGCAAGGCGCGGTGATGAGGGGCGGGAGGGCGTCGTCGGCCAGGGGCGACGAAGGGCGGGCGGTCCCATGGGTCACGGCGGCGACCCTACCGGCGGGGTCCGACAGCAATCGTGCATCCGGCCTCGATCGGGTGATCTGCCCTCCAGGGCGTCCAGGGGGCGACTGCTACCGTGACCGGGTCCCGAAACCGGGGCAGGCCCCCATCGTCCAGCGGCCTAGGACGCCTCCCTTTCAAGGAGGTAACACGGGTTCGAATCCCGTTGGGGGTGCCAGAGCACGTTCTGACAACCCCATCGTGCCGGACCCTCTCTGAGGAACCGGCGGATGGGTTGTTTGTGTCTCGGGGCCTGCTCAGGACGCCGCTGTCTCCTTGCTCCGCATCCTTTGTGCGCGTGCAGGCGATGATCCTGACGTTGGACGAACGCGCTGATGTCTCGCCCGCGGCAGACGTGGATGGTGCCGTCGGCATGTCGTTCCTGCACGAGCAGTGCGGACCAGATGTCAGCAGAAGATGCTTGAGTTGCCTCAGCTGAGTTCTTGGGCGAGCCCGATGAGAATGCCTTCAGGCCCGCGCACGTAGCAGAGCCGGTACGCGGTCTCGTATTGGACCACGTCGCCGCTGACGAGATGCGCACCGTGCTTGACCAGCCGGTCGAGCGTGTCGTCGATGTCGTCCACTGCGAACATCACTCGGAGGTAGCCCAAGGAGTTCACCGGGGCGCTCCGGTGATCGGCGATCACCGGCGGCGCGAGGAAGCGAGAAAGTTCGAGCCGGCCGTGGCCGTCCGGCGTGCGCAGCATGGCGATCTCGACGCGTTGATCGCCCAGGCCGGTGACGCGCCCTGCCCACTCGCCCTCGACCAAGCCTCGGCCTTCGAGCTCGAGGCCGAGTTCACGGAAGAACTCGATCGCCGCTGCGAGGTCCTCGACGACGATGCCCACGTTGTCCATTCTGAGCGCCATTTGGCGAGGCTAGTGACCAGGACTGCCACAGAAATGCGGGTCAGGGTCCGTCGAGTCGCGCCCTACGCGTCGACGCGCTCGTAGGACAGGCGCAGGTCGTCCTCCCATGGTCCGCCGTCGCGGGCCATCGTTCCGTGGGCGTCGAGCCGGGTGCCGTCGGCGTGGATGGTGAAGACCATGCGCTGGGCGAAACCGGCTTCGTCACGGTGCCAGCTCACCTCACCGTCGCCGACCTCGACGGTGTAACGCCGGGAGACGTCGCGCTCATCGAAGTAGATCATCGTGAACGTGCCGGCGGCGTCGTCGGAACCGATGATCGCCACACCGCTGGGGATCTCCGGCTCGTCGATCTCGGAGCGCATCAGCAGGAAGGCGCCACCCTCGTGCCACGCGAACGACGTGCGCCCGTGGAAGGTCACGCCCGGGACGAGGGGATGCGTCCCGGTCGTACGCCACTCGCCAACGAGGGGCGTCAGTGGCTCGAGCGCGGGGTTGGGTCGCTGCGCTTCGGGACCGATCGGTGTCGTCATCCGCACGGATGATCCCATACCGCAGTCAGGACGAGTCTCTTGAGCGCGAGTGTCCGCACGTGAACCCTCGCACTGCGTCGGGGTTCGCCGTCTGGACCGGATCCGTCATCTTCCCAACATGCGTGTCGCTGATCCACGGGGAGGAAGGACCAGGCGCTGTATCCGTGCCTCACGGACGAACGCTGATGATCGTCTTGCCCGTGATCCGCTTGGTCGGGTTGAGGGCAGCGACGGCGTCGTTGAGGTTCGCGACGTTGCCGATGTTCGTTCGCAGCCGACCGTCGCACACCGCTGGACGATCTCACTCAGTTGGGCGCGATCGGCCTCGACGACGAAGTCGACCGCGAGACCGTCGGCCGGCCGCGCCTCGGGCGGCCCTACGACGGTCACCAGGGTTCCCCCGGCCCGGATTAGGCCTGCGGACCGCTTCTGGATATCGCCGCCGATGACGTCGAACACCAGGTCGACTCCAGGTGACGTCTTCCAGGGCGTCGTTGTCGAGGTCGACGACGCTGAGCCGCTTGCCGGCGTGGGTCGTGCCCGATCTTGACTCGGGAGACCTGTTCGTGGTTACTTACGTAAGTGGAGACGAACGCTCGCAGCCTTCCCGAGTCGATGATCGAGGCCCTCGGTGATCCGTCACGACGGGCGATCCTCACCATGCTGTGCAACGGGCCGGCGTCGGTCACGGCGCTCGCCGACGCCCTGCCGGTGAGCCGCCCAGCAGTGTCCCAACACCTGAAGGTCCTGAAGGGCGTGGAGTTGGTCACCGACCGCGCCGAGGGCACCCGGCGGATCTACAGCGTTCGCCCCGAGTCCCTCGAAGCGGTTCGCGAGTACTTCGACGACTTCTGGCAGAAGTCGCTCATGGCGTTCCGCCTCGCCGCCGAGACCGACACGCCTACTCCACCCAACCCGCCCCAACCATCCGAGACTCGGGAGTCCTCATGACCATCACACCTTCGCCCACGTCGACCAGCGTCAATGCAACCGTCGATGCACCGCTCGACCGGGCGTTCGAGGTGTTCACCATCGGGATCGGCACCTGGTGGGATGCCGACAAGCACATCCTGCGAGCACCGGTGGCACGGATGGAGTTCCAACCCTGGATCGGAGGTCGGATCATCGACCACGGTACCGACGGGAGCACGTGCGCGTGGGCCCGCGTCCTCGCCTACGACCCACCGGCCCGAGTCGTGTTCTCGTGGGACATCACCACCAGCTGGAAGATCGAGACCGACCCGGCCAAGGCCAGCGAGGTCGAGATCACCTTCGAGCCCGTCGACGACGAGCGCACACTGGTCGTGCTGACTCACCGCCACCTCGACCGGCACGGCGACGGTTGGGAAGGGATGCGAGACGCGGTGTCGTCGGGCTGGAACCTGGACGGCTTCGTAACTGTCCTCGGTGCAGTCCAGGAACTGCCGTGGATCAGCGACGACGACATGCGAGCCCGGCTGGGCAGCTCGGCCCAATACACGATGGTCGTGCTCAGGCCGACCGATCGCCTCGACCGGCCCAACGTCGACCCGATCATCTGGGCCCACGGCCGACGGAACATGGCCCTGATCGCCGAGGGCATCGCGCCGGTCGTTACACCCGTCACCAGCGAGGGAGGCCCCTCGGGATTCGCGATCTTCGCGACGTCCCCCGATGAAACACGAGCGATCATGGACGCCGACCCCGGCGTCGCCGCCGGCCTCCTCACCTACGAGGTCCACGCGGTTCGCGGCTTCCCGGGCTCGGCCCTGCCGTAGCGAACCGTGGCCGGGGCACCGATTGGATCTGCGCGTTGCAGTCGCTTCTGAGCGCCCGGGGATTGCGATGCCGAGGCCATGATCGTCCTCACGATGTCGCGCTGGCGGCCTCGGTGCAGCGTCGCAGCGCCGTACCTACGACGCATGGGCCATTGGGTTCGTCGGCTAGCTGTGGCCGGTACCAGTCCCTCAAGCGCAACGTTGTTGACACCGGCCGCACCAACCTCCACGAATCGGGTTGGTCAGGTTGGAACCTCGGTCGTCGAATGATCAGAAAACTTCCGGCCCTCTGTCAGCGCGCTGTCCGCCGCAGCGAGTTGGCGCTTGACCTTCGACTGTTCCCGCTTGAACTCCTCGATCGATAGGAGCCCTTCGAGATACGCGTCGAGCAGCCGCAGCAACGGTGTTCGAACGAGACGTGATCAGGGGTGTGCTCGACCTTTCGGCAGAGCCCGCCGACGTGATCGGTGGCTCGGAACCCTGTAGCGTGCCCGGCGGGCGTGACGGACTGCAGGGGGCCATGAAGGTGCGGAATCGGTTGAGCTGCGTCGCGTTGACCGCGGCATTGATGACGGTGGCTGTCTGCGCTGGGTCGACCCCAGCAGGCGCGACGACGGCGGACCTCGGTCCGTTCAACACGCCGAGCGCCCTCGTGACCCAGCAGTTCCAGGACTTCCTGAACCGCGCGCCCAGCGGGCCGGAGTTGAGCACCTGGTCGGATCAGGTCGCTGGCGGCACCGAGGCGGGGACCGTGATCCAGGGCATCTCCAACCTGGCGGGAGGCGGCGGTCCCTTCGGTTCGGTCGATCGCCTCTACGCCGCCTACTTCCTGCGCATACCCGACTACGGCGGCTTGCGGCACTGGCTCACCAAGTCCCGCGGCGGCACCTCGCTCCGCTCGATCTCGAACTCGTTCGCGCACTCGTCGGAGTTCCTCAACCGCTACGGCCTCCTGTCGAACGTCGACTTCGTGACCCTCGTCTACAAGAAGGTGCTTGGCCGGGCGCCCGACAGCGGTGGCCTCAAGCACTGGGTCGGCAAGTTGGCGTCGGGAACCTCCCGCGGTTCGGTGATGGTCGGGTTCTCCGAGTCGTCGGAGTACAAGCGGAAGACGGCCAACGCGACCGCCGCCCAATGGGCCTACTTCGCGATGCTCCACCGATCGCCGACGACCAACGAGAACGCGTCGGCGATGGCGATCGTCAACTCACTCGGGTTCAACGACCTGGCCGAGCAGATCCTCGGGGGCATCGAGTACGCGACCCGCCTCGGGGTCACGGGCTGGTTGGTTCCCGTCACGGGTGCCCCGCTCGGCCAGATCGTGGTGGACGCCACCGGTACCTACGCCTACGCGACCAATCGCAGCGCGAACGAGGTCGAGGTCCTCGACATTGCGAGCCACTCGCTGATGGCACCGATCCCGGTCGGCTCGATGCCGTACGGCATCGACTTCTCGCCCGACGGAAAGACGCTGTACGTCGCCAACTCGGGCGGCTCGACGATCTCGGTCGTCGATGTCGCGACCCACGACGAGACGAAGAAGATCACCATCTCGCCGTCGATGAACTTCAGCGACCGGCCGATGATGATCGCCGTCGACAACAAAGGCGTCGCGTTGATCGCGACGACCTTCGATGGGTCCGGGTTCGGGGGCCGCCTGCTGAGCTTGAACACCAGCACCGGCGTGGTCACCGCAGCACCGTGCTGCCTCAACAACTCCGTGACCGAGTACACGCCCATGCAGGCAAGTGGCGACCGCAGCCACATCTTCCTTGCCCTCGGCGACGACTCCGGAGGCCGGGTGGTCGACTACACCGCCTCGACCGGGACCTTCAGCTCGCCTACCGACCTCAACGGATTCATCGACAGCGTCTCGGTCGACGGCGACGGAGACACCGTGGCCTGGAGCCTCTATCAGGGCACGGTGGTGACCGACGCCGGCCTCGTCCGCCAGGGCACCATCTCCGGGGGCGGTCACGGACAGATGGTGCTGGACAGCGCTGGCACCACTGGCTACCGGGTCGAGAACAGCCCCACCGACTACGGGGCCGACGCCCTGCTTCGCTACGTCGACGTGAGCCGGTTCACCACGGGCAGCACGGTGGGACTCCCCGACTCGATGCCGGCCTATGGGGCATCGTCGCTCAAGCTCGTCCCCGGATCCCAACTCGTGCTCGTCCTCAGCACCCAGGGGATCGTCATCAGCCGCCTTCCCACCTCGTAGCGACGGCTCGAGAAGCATCGACTGACTTCGGGCCTGCTCCAGGTTGGACCGACAGGTAAATCAGGTACTCCGCTCCGGGTGCCGGCGGAGATGCGTTGCCACCGCCATCGTGTGCCACGCGATGCATCAGGAAGGCGAACCAACCGGACGTCTGCGGCATGCGGCGGCCTGCCCGACGACCACTCGGGCCTCCGCCGTTGGAGATCACGATGCCAGCGCTACCAAGCGGGCAAGGCCCTCCTGCTCAAAGGTGTTCCCGCCCAACATGGCATGCGCGACACGTGAGGGTTACCGTCGCGTCCGGCGCATTCGTGGCCGAGTGACTGACACAGAGGAGTAGCGATGACCGTCGTCTCCGTCCACCTCGCCGACGTTGGCCTGCCGAAGTCTCTTGGCCTCATCCGTCACCCTCGTCCGGAGTCGATCCCGGGACTGTTGCAAGCCAACGCCGGTATTGCTGCGACGTTCGGCACGACCCCCGCGCGGCCGTCGCCCGGGCGCGTCGGGCTCATCGCGTTCTGGCAGGACGAGGTCGCCCTCGAGCGATTCGAGGCGACGCATCAGCTCGCCGCCACACTCGGCGGCGGGCTCGTGGTGCATGCCCGGCCGTTGCGCATCCACGGCGGGTGGCCCGGCATCGGTGACGACGTGCCGGCGCAACGCAACGTCGAACACGATGGCCCCGTGCTCGTGCTCACGCTGGCGAAGACGAAGTTCTCGCGCTTCATCCCCTTCTTCCGTGCCAGCCAGCCAGCGGAGAAGGCAGTCGTGAGGGCGCCGGGCAACGTGTTCTCGAGTGCTGTCTTGCGCCCGCCGTTCATTTCGTCGGTGTCCTTGTGGGAGAGCAGCGATGCCTCGATGGACTACGCGTTCAGTGGCGATCAGGCAGGACACCCCGAGGCCATCGCTGCCGGTCGCGTCAAGCCGTTCCACCACCAGCAGGCGTTCATCCGCCTCGCCATCGAAGAGATCCGCGGCTCGCTCGCCGGGCACAACCCGCTACCGCCGAGCGCAGTCCGTGTCTAACGGGTCCTGATTCGAACCCGGACGCCCAAAGCGAGGCCCCGAACCATCAGAAGAAGGACCTACCGACTTCGGGCGTGCTCCACGTTGGACCGGTGGATGTTGGCGAGCCAGTCGTGGCTCGCATCCGGCCCCAGACGAGCGTCGACCGGTTCCTCTCCTCGCCGCACTGCGTCGATGTAGGCATGATCGGCAGCGAGGCGGGACCTCACCTCGGCACCCTCGGCAGCGGTGCCGTGGCCGGGGACCAAGACGTCGATGTGCCTGGCGACCTCAGCCAGCCGGTCGAGCGCCGTCTCGTAGGCGTCGACCTGATCGGGCTGGCGCGGGTCGAACATCGGGATCAAGACGTCGGAGAGCATGTCACCGGCGAGCAGGACGCCACGGTCCGCGAGGAGGATCGCGGCGTGGCCGATGGCGTGTGCCTGATGCTCGATGATCTCGCCCGGCACGGGTCCGCCGTCCGCGGGCAGCGGGGTGACCAGCGCGACCAGCTCGAGAGGGATGCCCGACGCGCTCTCCGCCGCCATCGCCCGCGCTCGTTCGCGGGCTGCATCGGCAAGTTCGGCGCAGGCAGGGGTGGCGTAGCGCGGCACGTCGCCGAACCGGCCATGCCAGAGCAGGTGGTCCCAGTGGGGATGGGTGGAGAACCCGGCGACCACCGGAATGCCGAGCCGATCCAGGTCATCGGCGAGCTGGTTCAGCTCGGAACCATCGATGCCGGGATCGATCAGGATCAACCCATCCTCCCCGCGCACCACAATGGAATTGGTCCAGACCCAGTCGCTCTGCCGAAGCCAGACGC
>JAOBWM010000173.1 GCA_025463365.1 Acidimicrobiales bacterium | reverse complement strand
CGGAGGCCGCGATCCGGGGGTTCGCGTTCTTCGATGCCGATCTCCGGGCGTGGGTCCGCCAGAGCGACGAGGACGGCACCCGCGATCGCAACCAACGCAACCACGACACCCGGGCGGCCCAGATGGTCCAGGACCTCGACTTGGGGTGGCAGCTCACCGCGGGCTGCGGGTCGCTGCAAGGCGCCGAGATGTATGAGATCTGGAAACGGTTCCTTGACGCCGAGTGGTCCACCGACTGGGCCGCGGCCCGGGCCGAACACGGCGACGCGGCCACCGTCGATCAACTGGCCCGCACCGATGCCCAACGGCGCATGGATGCCCTGCACGCCATCTTCCGGTCCGCCGCCGACACCCACGCGTCAGCGCCCGGTGGGTCGAAGATCGTGACCACCATCGTCATCGACCACCACACCTTCGAACGCGCTGTGGCCCGACTCCTCGGGATGGATCCCGACGACGCCTTGTTCGGGCCCCGGCCGATCGACACCGACGCCCGCTACCGGTGCTCGACCCTCGACGGACACCCGATCGAACCCACCGAAGCCGCCGCCCACGCACTCATCGGCCACATCCGCCGCGCTGTCATCGGCGCCGACTCGGTGATCATCGACCTCGGCCGCAGCCAACGCCTGTTCACCGGACCCGCCGCCCTGGCCGTCCGCCTCGGCAACACCCACTGCTACTGGCCCGGCTGCACCGTCCCCGTCACCAACTGCCAGATCGACCACCTCCTCCCCTGGGCCAACCCCCCAGGACCCGATGGCGGAGGCGGCGGTGGCGGAGGTGGGAGTGGCGGTGGTGGGGAGACGAACCCGCACAACGGGGGACCCGCCTGCGGACGCCACAACCGCTACAAGCAACACGGCTACACCGTCCACCGCGACCCCGACGGCCACTGGCACACCTATCGGCCCGACGGCACCGAGATCACCTGACCCTCACGCGCCCCAGCGCCTGGCGCTCCTGGCGCTCCTGGCGCTCCTTGCGCTCAGAGTGTTCGGCGTGCGTCCTTCATCCGCAAGACGAGGTGGAGATCGTCGGTTGGGCTCGCTTGCAGTTCGGGGATCAGGTGGAGGTAGAAGGCCCGGGCCGCGTCGGTCTCGCAGTGGATCAGGAGGCCACGGCACCCGATCTCCTCACCGAGCCCGACGAGCCTGCTGACCACGTCGAGCAGCAACGCGGCACCGAGCCCCTGGCCCTCGTGGGAAGCATCGACGCCGAGTCGAGCGAGCAGCGCCACCGGTTGCGGGTAGCGCCCCGCACCATTCCGCAAGCGCGGCGGGACCGCCTCCTGTTCGAGGTGCGCCATGCGCCAGGCGTAGTAGGCCACCACTGAGGAAGTGCGTGTCGCTCGGACGACGAGGACTCGGGTGGCGCCGATGGCCATCGATTGTCGTGCGTGGCGGTGAAGCCAGGCGGATTGCTCGGAAGATCGGCACGCAAACGCTTCGACGTCGTCATCTGGCTGGAGGAGGCGGGGGGGGCCGTACCCCGTCACTCGGTGAAGGGCGACGGACGCTGCGAGAGTCGCTTGAGCCCTGGAAGCTTCCGAGCAGGCCGTCGGTTGATGTCTTCCCATGCGGCTGCAGCCTCGGGAGCGAGGACGAAGCGGTCCCGGTCGGCGAGCACCTGGCGAGCGGCGTCGGTCAGGTGGGCGATCACGAACGCGCTGAGATCCGTACCGGTCTCGGCTGCGGCGCGGTCGATCAGATCGCGCTCGGCCTCCGTCGTGCGGACCTCGAGCCGGCGACTCCGCGCTCGGGTCGGGGTTGGTGTTGCGGCCATGCTCATCTCCGTGTCGGTCCGGCCAATGTACGGCCACGGGTTCCGAGGGTCAACTACGATCACGAATCGGACGGACCGGGTCAGGTGCCGATGACGTCGGGGGCTTCGAGGTCGAGGGCGTGGGTGGCGTGGCGGGTCGCCATGGTGAGGAACATCTGGTCGCCGCGGGCGGTGGGCTCGACGAGCATCGACGCGGCCACGGTCATCACCATCCCGAGCCAGGCACCCCGTCGGTAGTCGTGCCAGCACGTGTCCCAGTCGTAGCCCGTCACCCCGGCTGCCACGAGGCCGGCGTGGTAGCTCCGCACGAGATCCTCCTCGACCGGGCGCCGCTGTTCGGGTACCAGGCCGGCGCCGAGGAAGTAGGCGACGTCCTGCAACGGGGGGCCGTGCACGCAGGTCTGCCAGTCGACCACGGCGATCGGCGTGCCGCCGGGCGTCGGGTCGAAGAGGAGGTTGTCGAGCCGGTAGTCGCCGTGGACGATCGACCATGGGTGGGTGTCGGCGGTCAGGTAGTCGCCGAGGCGGGCGAACAGCGCGTCGCCGGCCTGGTGCACCTCGGGCCCGAGGTCGGCCGCGTAGCGATCGCGGAAGCCGTCCCACAGCCCGGGCAGCAGCATGGCCAGGAACTGCCGGCTGCTCTCGGGGTCACGGTGCAACCACTCGAGGTCGGCCAGGGAGGGGTCGCCCCACCGGGGAGCATGGAGGCGGACCAGCTCGTCGACGGCGATGGCCGCCACCTCGGGGGAGCACCCGGCGAGCTGGTCGCCCTGTTGCGCCGGAGCGAGGTCCTCGAGGAGCAGCACGAAGCTGGCCGTGTCCACGTCGATGTCGGCGTGGAAGACGTGGGGCGTGCGGATGGGGAGCCCCGGCGCGAGCTGCTCGTAGAACCGGACCTCGTTCTCGTAGCTCCGGAGCGCGAGCGCGGTCGCTCGGCTCGCTTCGGACGCGGCGGGCAGCTTGGCCACGATCGAGGCCGGGGCATCCGTCGGACCGTCGAACGCGAGCCCGAGGCGCACGCTGTCGCACATCTGGCCGGTCCCGACCGGCGTGAGCTCGACGGAGGTGACCGAGCGGCCCTCGGCCAGGTGCCCGCCGGCGCGCAGCGCAGCGGTGACCCATGGCGCGGTCAGCTGCTCGGGCGTGTCGGCGATGGGCACGTCGGCGATGGGCACGTCAGCGATGGACTCGGGCGGTGGGCGTGAACCGGACGGGAAGGCGCTTGATGCCACCGACGAGCGGAACGCCGAGCGCTTCGAGGTGCACCGGATCGCCGACGACGTCGATGTCGGGAAGGCGGGTGAGGAGCTGGCGGAAGATCACCGAGAGCTCGCGGCGGGCGAGGTGGGCGCCGAGGCAGAAGTGCGGGCCGGGCCCACCGAAGCCGACGTGAGGGTTCGGGTCACGCCGCACGTCGAAGCGCTCCGGCTCGTCGAACACCCGAGGGTCTCGGTTGGCGGCGCCGTAGAAGAGGATCAGCTTGTCGCCCTCGCTGAACTCGTGGTCCGACAGCGTGAGGTCATGGGTGACCGTGCGGCGCATGAAGGTGACCGGGGAGGCGACCCGCACGACCTCGTCGACCGCCGTGTTCGTGATGGCGTCGAGGTCGTCCTGCCAGATCTTGCGCTGGTCGGGGTTCTGGGACAGGAGGTGCATGCCGATGCTCGTGGCCGTGCGGGTGGTGTCGTTGCCGGCCACGGCCAAGAGGATGAAGAACGGTGCGATCTCGTGGGGGAGGAGCATGTCCTCGCCGACCTCGGCGTTGACGAGGGCCGAGGTGAGGTCGTCGGTCGGGTTCTTGCGGCGGTCCTCGGCGATCTCGTTCATCAGCTGCGTGAGGGCCATGCCGGCGCTGAAGTACGACCCGATGATGTCGTCGGAGCCGCCCGTCGTCTCCGGGTCGCCGGCCCCGAGGATCACGTTGGTGGCGTCGAGCACCGTCTTGAACTCGCTGCGGGGGATGCCCATCATGTCGCAGATCACGAGGAGCGGGAACGGCTGCGAGATGGCTTCGACGAAGTCGACCTCGCCCTGCTCGCACATGTCGTCGACGACCTCGGTGCAGATCCGCTCGACCGAGTCGAGCACCCCTTGGAGGCGGCGTGGCGTGAACGAGCGGGCGACGATCCCGCGCTGGCGCGCATGGCGTGGGTCGTCCATCGCGATGAACGAGCCGAAGAACTCGAGGGCCTCGGCCGGCATGTCGTTGATGCTCGTCGACCCCTGTCCCGAGCAGAAGTCGTGCGGGCGCCGGCTGATCTCGACCAGTTCGGCGTACCGGGTGACGGCGTAGAACTCGTCGTAGTCGTCGGTCATGAGGTTGTAGGCCCGGTCGCGGGTGAAGGGGCCCTCCTCGCGGTACGACGCGAAGTCGGCCATGCGGGCATCGAGCGGGCGTCGCCAGAACTCGGCGTCGCTGATCGAGAGCCGGTCGGTGGTCATGTCGATGTCCCCTTGGTGGCCGTGCCTGCCAGCCCGCATCGTAGGAGCGTTGGTCGGCCCTGCCCGGCCGGGCGTCGTACCTTGGGCCGATGACCACGGACATCTCGGGAATCGATCTGGCCGCCTTCATCGGCGGACTCCCCAAGTGCGAGCTGCACCTGCACCTCGAAGGCACCCTCGCCCCCGATCTCAAGTTGCAGCTGGCCGAGCGCAACGGGATCGAGCTGGAGCAGAAGACCGTGGCCGACGTGGAGGCCACCTACCAGTTCGACTCGCTCGCCAGCTTCCTCGCCGTCTACTACCCGGCCATGGGCGTCCTGCAGAGCGCCGAGGACTTCCGCGACCTCGCCTATGCCTACCTCACGAAGGCGGCCGGCCAGGGCGTGCGCTACGTCGAGATGTTCTTCGACCCGCAGGCCCACACCGGGCGCGGGGTGCCCTTCGATGTCGTGATCAAGGGGTACCGGCAGGGCATCGAGAAGGCCCACGCCGAGCACGGCATCTCCGCCGAGCTGATCATGTGCTTCCTGCGGGACCTCTCCGCCGAGTTCGCCATGGCCACGCTGATGGAGTCGCTTCCGTACAAGGACTGGATCATCGGGGTGGGCCTCGACTCCGACGAGCGCGACAACCCGCCGAGCAAGTTCGCCGCGGTCTTCGCCCGGGCCCGCAAGGAGGGTTACCTCCTGACCATGCACTGCGACATCGACCAGGTGGGCTCGATCGACAACATCCGTCAGGCCGTCGAGGAGATCGGCGTCGATCGGATCGACCACGGCACCAACATCGTCGAGTCGCCCGAGCTGGTGGCCGAGGTCAAGCGCCGCGGCCTCGGCCTCACGTGCTGCCCGGTGTCGAACAGCTTCGTCACGAGCGACATGAAGGCCACCGAGATCGTCTCGCTCCTGCGCGAAGGCGTCCGGGTCACCGTGAACTCCGACGACCCCGCCTACTTCGGTGGCTACATGACCGAGAACTTCTCGGCGCTCACCGACAAGGCGGGCCTCACCCCAGCCGAGATCCTCCGCCTGGCGAGGAACGCCTTCGAGGTCGCCTGGCTCACGCCCCGCAAGCGCGACGGCTACCTCGCCGAGCTCGACGCCTACGCCGAGTCCTTCGGGATCACCGCCTGAGGGTCCAGGGTCGGGGCTGGTCGTCGGGGCGGAGGTGGGCGTCGGTGCCGCCGTCGGCGAACAGGACCGAGCCGCAGAAGAAGCGGGCGTCGGGGCCGAGGAGGAACACGACCAGCGCGGCCAGCTCGTCGGCGGTGCCCTTGCGGCCGACGGGGATCGGGAACTCGTCGATGAAGTGCCCGATGGTGGGGTCGTCGCGCGTCGCTTGCAGCAGCGGCGTCTCGACCGCGCCGGGAGCGACGACGTTGAGGTTGATGCCGGCACCAGCCCACTCGCCGGTGGGGGCGTGGCGGCGGCACCACCAGGCGATGGCGGTCTTGGTGGCCGGATAGGTGGCGAGAGCCGAGGCGGCGTCGGCGGCGTCACGGGCGCCGGGCTCGTCGCCGGCGAGGAGGAGCTCGACGACATCCATGGGCACGCCGGGCTGGACGGTGGTGGAGTTGGAGCTGATGGCCACGGCGGCGGGCCGGTCGCCGTCGGCGAGGAGCGGGCGGAGACCGTCGAGCAGCGCGACCGTGCCGAAGTAGTTGACCGACGCCAGGAGGCTGCCCGGCACGGTGGTGAGCCCGGGCACGCCGGCCCACGTCACGAGCCCGTCGACGGCGCCGCCGCTGAGGTCGGTCGCCAGTTCGGTCACGGCGTCGATCGCAGCCTGGCGTCCTGCGGGCGTGCCCAGGTCGGCGATCACCTCGGCGTCGCGGAGGTCGACCCCGATCACGCGCTGGCCGTCGGCTTCGAGGCGGGTGCGGGTCGCCGCGCCCATGCCCGACGCCGACCCGGTCACCACCACCGTGCGCTGCTCGTTCATCGTGCGGTTGGCTCCGGGGTCGGGACGAGGACGCAGCGGGTGCCGCTGTAGATCGTGGGCAGGCACTTGTTGCAGTGGATGCAGCGGCCGGCGATCTCCTGGCCGGCGGCGAACTTGTTCACGAGGTCCGGTTCCCGGAGGAGGGCCCGGGCCATGGCCACGAACTCGAACCCCTCGCTGAGCGCCCCTTCGATCGTCGACAGCTCGTTGATGCCACCGAGCAGGACGAGCGGCATCGTCAACGCGTCGCGGAACTGGCGGGCGAAGGGCAGGAAGAACGCCTCCTCGAACGGGAGCTTCGGGAAGATGCGCCGGCCGAACGCCCGCACGCCCAGCCCGACGATCGGCCCCTGGGCGGCCGCGAACTCCTTCATCGGCACGTCGCCTCGGAAGTAGTACATGCCGTTCAGGAGGGAGCTGCCGCCGGTGAGCTCCATGGCGTCGAGGTGGCCGTCGGCCTCGAGGAGCTGCGCGAACTGCAGGCTCTCCTCGAGCCAGAGGCCGCCTTCGACGCCGTCGGCCATGTTGAACTTGGCGATCACCGCGACGCGGCCGTCCGCCGCCTTGCGCACGGCCTCGACCACGCGGCGGGGGAAGCGGGCCCGGTTCTCGATGCTGCCGCCGAGGTCGTCGCGCCGCTTGTTCAGGTTGGGGCTGAAGAACGAGCTGAGCAGGTAGTTGTGCCCGAGGTGGATCTCGACGGCATCGAACCCGGCGACGACGGCGACACGGGTGGCCCGCTCGAAGTCGGCAACCACCTCGTCGAGCTGGGCAGGAGTGGCTGCCTTGACCCGACCCATCGCCGGCGCGCTGAGCCGGGTGGACGGCGCCAGGCTCGGGTGCTGCTTCGAGTGGGCCTGGGCGACCAGTCCGGCGTGGCCGAGCTGGGCGGAGACCTTGGCGTCCTCGGCGTGGACCGCGTCGGTGAGCCGGGTGAGGTCGTCGATCAGGTCCTCGGTGAACACGACGGTGTGGCGGCTCACGCGGCCGCCCATCGACACCGCGCAATACGCGACCGTGGTGAGCCCGACGCCGCCACGAGCGACGGCGACGTGGTAGTCGATGAGCTCCTGGGTGACCGTCCCGCGGGGCATGACCCCCTCGAAGGTCGCGGCCTTGATGATCCGGTTGCGCAGGGTGAGCGGGCCGAGCGTCGTCGGCTCGAAGGGCGACGGTGCGGTGGCGGCCGGGGAGTCGGTCACGGTGCTCCGATCGGGCTGGGCAGGGGTCAGGTCGTCAGGTCGTCAGGTCGCCAGGTCGCCAGGTCGTCAGGTCGCGAGGTCGGCGAGGTCGGCGAGCCAGGCATCGAGCAGCTCGAGCTCCGCAGCGCCGACGAGGTCCATCTTGACCAGCTCGGCGTAGCAGGTGCGCAGGTTCTCGCCGAGGTGGTCGAGGCCGGGCGCGAGCGTGAGCGCGCCGAGGGCATCGCCGATGGCGCGGTTGTTGAGGTAGCCGGGGATCTCCTGGGCGAAGTCCGCCATGAGATCGTGGTCGTTGCGCTCCTGGTGAACCGTGGGCTCGTGGAAGAGCACGGACCAGCCGTTCTCCCAGGCGATGCGCTGGGCCACGAAGCTGCGCCAGATGTCGGTCATCCGGAACGAGCAGTGCGCCGGCAGGTAGAGGAGCGCGAAGGCGTCGCGCCACCACGCCGTGTTCTGGCTGTTGAACGGCGACCACGTGCCCGGCGCCAGCACCACGCGCCGGTCACGGTGGAACGATTGCGGGAGCGACTGGGAGAGCCGGTAGATCGCATCGACGTCGGGGTTGTCGTCGGCCAGGCCCTGCTGGATCGGGCAGTCGGCCTCGGTCGCGTCGAGGGCGTCGTACGGCGGCCCCGGGACGTGGATGGCGTCGAGCGGCAGCCCGCGCGGCCAGATGGTCGCCTCGCTGAAGTGGCGGTAGACGTTGACCCAGCCGGCATCGGGCGGGATGGTCTTCACGCGCTGGTGCCGGGATCGCTCGGCCCAGAACCCAGCCCGCGGATGGTTGTCGTCGTCGGTCTCGACGATGATCTGGGCCCCTTCGCTCGCCGCGAGCAGGTAGCCGATGTTCTTGCGGGCGTAGTGCCGGGTCGGGGTCGCGGCGGCGGTGCGGAACCCGAGGGCGCGCTGCTCGGCGACGCCGAAGAACCGGCACCCGTCCAGCTCGAACGTGTCCGGGCTGGCCAGGTCGCCGATCACGATGAACTCGACGCTGTTCGCGACCGCGCCGGCCGCCAGTTCGGTCAGGGCCCGGTTCGGCGAGGCGATCGACGTGACGACGAGCGCGGTCTGCGCGCTCACAGCCGGCCTCGCAGCCGCTCGACGAACAGCCGCCCGAGGTTCACGAACGAGTCTTGGATCGCGGCGCGGCCGACGGTGTGGCTCGCTCCCCGGTACCGGATGGGCACCTCGACGACCCGCAGCTTGTGGCAGCGCGCCTTGATCTCGGTCTGGAAGAACGGTCCGCGGGATCGGACGCCCGTGGCGAGCACGTCGCGGAGCACGTCGGCGCGGAAGAGCTCGAAGCCGCTCGTGACGTCCTCGAGCCCGGTGCCGAGCAACGCGTTGGCCAGGGTGCTGCCGCCCCGGCTGAGCAGCGTGCGCTTCCACGAGCTGTCGGTGATCGAGCCTCCGGCTCCGAACCGGCTCCCGAACACGCAGTCCTGCCCGTCGGCCATGGCCTCGAAGAACGCCGGGATGTCGGCCGGATCGTGGCTGAAGCCGGCATCGATCTCGAGGATCCAGTCGCAGCCGGCGTCGATGGCCTCGCGGTAGCCCCGGAGGTACGCGTCGACCACCGACCGGTTCTCCGGTGCCCACACGACCTCGAGCTCGGGCCGGTTCGCGGCGAGCTGGTGGAGCAACTCGCGGGTGCCGTCGGTGCTCACCCGGTCGAGCACCGCGAAGAACCGGACCGATTCGAACCCGGATGCCGTGCAGGTCTCGACGACGAGGCGCACGAACGCATCCGCACTGGAGGCCTCGTTGGCCATCGGGCAGACGATGCCGAGCGCCACGTCCGGGAACTGCCTCTGCTCGCCGCGCCCCGTTCCCATCGGCGGCACGGTAGGTGCTGGCACGACCAGGTGATGACCTCGTGCCCGATCGAAGGATCAGTGGCCGGTTCGGTCGGCGAGGTACCGGTCGAGGGCGGCGCGGACCCGGACGAGCTCGTCGGCGCCCACGAGCCCTGCCCAGTGGCGCTCGACGGCGGACCATCGGCCCCGCGAGGCCTCGAGCGAGGTGCGTCCCCGGTCGGTCAGCTCGAGGATCTGCGACCGACCGTCGGCAGGGTGCGGCCGCCGATGGACGTAGCCGCCGTCTTCGAGGGCGGCCACCACCTCCGACGCCGACTGGCGGGTGACCCCGAGGTGGTGGGCCAGGTCGGCAGCGGTGGGCTCCTCCTGCGCGGCGATGAACCGGGCCGCGAAGCCGTGGACCGGTGTCATCGAGGAGTCCTTCTTCTCGTCGCCCGCCGCCTTCTCGTCGCCCGCCGCCTCGCGTACCTCCGCCAGCATCGCCTTGGCCGCCCGCAGGAGCAGGACGGGGAGCTCGTCGGGTGTCGCCTCTCGTGGCATCGGGCCTCTTCCAGATGTGGAGGCCGGTTGGTGGAATCCGGCGATTGTCAGGGTACCTTACGATCGGGACGCCGAGCCGGGCGACCATCGCGCCGACGCCAGGACCGCTCATGAACGCAGCCCCCGCCCTCCACCACGATGACGCGGTCCATGCCCGCCGTTGGTGGACCCTGTCCGTGCTCTGCCTCAGCCTGCTGATCGTCTTCGTCGGCAACTCCAGTCTCAACGTCACGATCCCCACGCTCTCCCGCGAGCTCGGCGCCACCACCTCGCAGCTGCAGTGGGTCATCGCGATCTACTCGCTCGTGTTCGCCGGCCTGCTGTTCTCCAGCGGCGCCATCGGCGACCGCTTCGGCCGCAAGGGCGCGCTGCAGTTCGGGCTCGTCGTGTACCTGGCGGCGTGCGTCGCGGCGAGCGCATCGCACGACATGGGCCAGCTCATCGCCTGCCGGGCGGTCATGGGCGTGGGCGCGGCGTTCATCATGCCGTCCACCCTGTCGATCCTCGTCAACGTGTTCCCGCCCGGGGAGCGCACCAAGGCCATCGCCATCTGGGCCAGCGTCACGGGCGCCGCCGGAGCCGTGGGCCCCGTCGCCAGCGGCTGGTTGCTCGGGGACCACTGGTACGGCTCGGTCTTCCTGGTGAACGTGCCGATCCTGATCCTGGCCCTCGTGGCCGGCCACTTCCTGGTCCCGAAGTCGCGTGATCCCGAGCAGGGGAAGCTCGACCCGCTCGGCGCGGTCTTGTCGATCGTCGGGATCGTCGCCCTCGTCTACGGGCTCATCCAGGCGCCCGAGGAGGGCTGGGCCAGCCCGTCCACCCTGATCGCGTTCGCCATCGGCATGGTGGTGCTCACCGGGTTCGTCTTCTGGGAGCTCCGCGCCGCCGAGCCGATGCTCGACATCCGCTTCTTCAAGATCCCGGCCTTCAGCACGGGCACCGGCGGGATGATCCTCGTGTTCCTCGCCATGTACGGCGTGATGTTCCTCGTCACCCAGTACTTCCAGCTGATCCTCGGGTACAGCCCGCTCAGCGCGGCGCTGCGGTTCCTCCCGATGGCGCCGATCATGATCATCGTGGCGCCGCTCACGCCGAAGCTCAGTGCCCGCTTCGGCGCCCATCGCACCGTCGCCACCGGCATGGTCCTCGTGGCCGTCGCCCTCACCATGTTCCGCGGTCTCGACGTCCACACGTCCTACTGGTACGTGCTCGCGTCGATCGTCCCGCTCGTGTCGGGGATCGCGCTGGCGATGTCGCCGATGACCGCCGCGATCATGTCGGCGGTCCCGCCGCGGCGGGCCGGTGCCGGCTCGGCCATGAACGACGCCACCCGCGAGCTCGGCGCGGCCCTGGGCATCGCGCTGATGGGGAGCGTGGCGGCATCGCAGTACACGCACCACGTCGACCGGCTCACCGCGGACCTCTCGCCGGCCACGCAGGTCGCGGCACGCACCTCGCTCGCCGACGCGCTGTCGGCCGCTCACGACCTCCCGACCCAGGCCGGTCGGGTGCTCACCGCCGGAGCGGAGCATGCCTTCATCGAGGGCATCCACCTGGCGGTCACCGCCGGGGCGATCCTCGCCCTCGTGGCCGCGGCCGTCGTCGCCCGCTACCTGCCGCGCGACCTCGCGCCCGAGACGTCGATGCACGGACCGATCGAAGCGATGGAGGCCACCGCGGAGCTCGGGCTCGGGGGTGTCCTCCCCGCCTTCGCCGACTCGGCAGACTGACGGTGTGGGGGATGGGCGGGGCGACGGGCGACGCGGCGAGGGTCGCGGCGAAGGACGTGGCGGACGCCTGAGGCGGTCCTTCCGGCGCCACCGGGTGCACGTGCTCGTGGTGGGCGCGGCGACGGTCGGCTTCGGGGCCTACGGCCTGGCCACCGGGTCGGGCAACGCCGTGCCCTATGCGGTGATGGTGGTCGCCGGCGCGGTGCTGGTGGCCGCGCTCGAACCCGACGAGGGCTTCAGCGCGGTGGCGCTCGGCGGCCTGACGTTCTGGGCCGCCGGTCACCTGGCGGGCGGGACCGTCGGCTTGGACCACGACCGGATCCTCTACAACGCGCTGCTGCCGGGCGGGCTCCACTACGACAACGTCGTCCACTTCGTCGGCTTCGGCTCGGCCGGGCTGGTGTGGTGGGAGTCCACCCGCCGATGGCTGCGGGTGGACGGGTCCCACCGCGTCGGGATCTGGGTGGCGGTCTGGCTCGCCGGCATGGGGGTGGGGGCGCTCAACGAGGTCGTCGAGTTCATCGCCACCCTCGTGATGGCCCACACCAACGTCGGCGGCTACCACAACACCGGTCGGGACCTGGTGGCCAACATGTGCGGTTCAGCGGTGGCGGGGACCATCGCCGCCCGACGAGCTGAGCGAGGTCGACGGGCCAGCTCGGGGTAGATGTTGGGGGTGCATGTGGTTGGTTCCGTCGCCGTGCCGTGGCCGACCGCTGCCGGTTCGTGGTTCGGGCGGCTCGTGTTCCTGCGAGCACTCGCGGCGATCTACCTGGTGGCCTTCCTCGTCGCGGCACAGCAGTTCCGGGCGCTGCTCGGCGAGCACGGGATGCTGCCGATCCCGCGCTACCTGCGGGCCGTGCCGTTCCGCCGCTCGCCGAGCGTGTTCCACCTGCGGTACTCCGACCGGATCTTCGCCACCGTCGCCTGGGTCGGGGTCGCCTGGTCGGCGGCGCTGCTCGCCGGGCTGGGCGACGTGGTGCCGCTGTGGGCGGCGCTGCTCGCCTGGCTCGTGCCGTGGGCGCTGTACCTGTCGATCGTGAACGTCGGGCAGACCTGGTACGGCTTCGGGTGGGAGACGCTGCTGCTCGAGACCGGCTTCCTCGCCGCGTTCCTGGGGCCGGCCGATGTCGCGCCGCCCGTGCTCGTGCTGTGGCTCCTGCGCTGGCTGCTGTTCCGCGTCGAGTTCGGCGCTGGCCTCATCAAGATCCGCGGCGACGCGTGCTGGCGGGACCTCACCTGCCTCCGGTACCACCACGAGACGCAGCCGATGCCGGGCCCGCTCAGCTGGTGGTTCCACCACCTCCCGATGCCGCTGCACAAGGTGGAGGTGGTCGCGAACCACGTGGCCCAGTTGGTCGTGCCGTTCTTCCTGTTCGCCCCGCAACCGGTCGCCGGGTGGGCCGCCGTCGTCGTGATCGCCACCCAGGCCTGGCTCGTGCTGAGCGGCAACTTCTCGTGGCTGAACGTGCTGACCATGGCGCTCGCCATCCCCGTGCTCGGTGACGGACTGCTGCGCCACCTGGTGCCGGTGTCGATCCCGGCGTCGATCGATCCCACGCCGACGTGGGCGCGGGTCCTCGTGTTGGCGCTGGTCGCCCTCATCGTGGTGAAGAGCTGGGCGCCGGTCCGCAACCTGGTCTCGAAGCGCCAGCGGATGAACGCCAGCTTCGATCCGCTCCACCTCGTCAACACCTACGGCGCCTTCGGCAGCATCACGCGGGTCCGCCGGGAGATCATCCTCGAGGGCACCCTCGACACCCAGCTCGGCCCCGACACCGAGTGGTTCGAGTACGGGTTCAAGGGGAAGCCGGGTGATCCGGCGCGCCGTCCCCGCCAGGTCGCGCCGTACCACCTCCGGCTCGACTGGCTGCTGTGGTTCGCCGCCCTCTCGCCGGGCTACGGCGAGCAGTGGTTCGTGCCCATGGTGCAGCGCCTGCTGCGCAACGACGCCGACACCCTGCGCCTGCTGCAGCACAACCCGTTCCCGGACGCCCCGCCGACGCACGTGCGCGCCCTCCTCTACGAGTACCGGTTCACCACCCGCGCCGAGCGCCGAGCCACCGGCGACTGGTGGCACCGCACCCAGGTGGGCAGCTACCTCCGCCCGATGCGCCGAAGCTGACCGCTACGGCTGGAGGACGATCTTGCCGCCGTCGGTGTCGGTGCGGAGCCGGGCGAAGCGCTCCGGCAGCTGCTCGAGGTCGACGGTCTCGGTGACCATGCCGGCGGCGTCCAGCGCATGGGCATCGAGGGCGTCGATCGTCGCGGTGTAGTCCTCGCGGCCGTAGTAGAGCGAGTAGCGGACGTCGAGCTCCTTGTTGAGGCCCGTGTACGGGAACGTCACGTCGTCCTGCAGGCACACCCCCACCACGACGACCCGGCCCTCCACCACGGTGAGGTCCATCGCCTGGCGGATGAGCCCAGGCCGGCCGGTGCACTCGAACACGACCGTGGGCCCGTCCCACCCGAAGGCCTCGAACACGCCGGGCTCGATGGGTCCCGCGCTCGGATCCAAGATGGTGGAGGCGCCGAGGCGGCCCGCGAGGTCCCGGCGGATCGGGGCCGGGTCGCTCACCAGGATCCGCTCCACGCCGAGGTGGCGGACCCACGCCGCGATGGCCAGGCCGATCGGCCCGGCGCCGAGGATCGCCACCGTGTCGGTGGGGACGAGTGCGGCCCGGCGTACGGCGCGCCGGGCGATGGCGAGCGGCTCCACCAGCGCCTGCTCGATGGCGGGGATCGACGCGGGCAGGGCGAACAGCTCGTCGGCGCGCACCGTGGTCAGCTCGGCGAAGCCGCCGGGCCGGGCCATGCCGACGAGGGCGAACTCCATGCAGTGGTCGGCGCGACCGCGCACGCATTGGGCGCAGTGGCCGCACCCGGCGAAGGGGCGGGCGGCCACGACGGTTCCGGGCTTCCAGCGGTCGGCGTCGACCGAGGGGCCGAGCTCCTCGATCGTCCCGGCGATCTCGTGGCCGAGGACCATCCCGGGTGGCGCCATCTGGGACGCCACGTGGAGGTCGCTCCCGCAGATCCCGCACCCGGTGACCCGCAGCAGCACCTCGCCGACGCCTGGGACCGGGTCGTCGAGGGTGGTGACGGCGAGGTTCGGACGATCGTCGGTGAGGATCACGGCACGCATGCGCGGCACCGTACCGGGGAGGCGGGGAGCGCGGTCAGCCGCCCTCGGCCAATGGAGGAAGGCCGATGGGGTTCGGGTAGCGGATCACCCCAGCGGCGGAGACGGCGCGCGCCGCGGGATCGAGGGTGGCGACGAGCGTGGCGAGCTCGCCGTCGGCGGCGGTGTCGGCGGCGGTGGCGAACGGCTCGGCGGCGAGGCGGTCGGTGGTGGCTTCGACGTCGGTGCGCAGGGTGCGTCCGGCTGGGGACAGGGTGCCGTCGGTGGCGACGAGGCCGCGCGCCGCGAGGCGGTCGGTGGCATCGGCCCACTGCTCGGGCGACCACCCGCGCGTGCGCTGGAGGTCCTCGGGTGGGCGGCCGCTCTCCAGCGCGATCAGGACGTGGGCCTCGCAGCCGTCGATCCCCGCGGCGGTGAGCGCAGCAACGTGCCCGTCGCCGCGGTGCTCGCGCAGGTCGGTGCACGCCTGCCAGAGGGCGGCGACCGGATCGCCGGCCGCCGCCACGTCGCGGTTGGCCGCGAACAGCGGCCGGCCGGCCACGATCCCTCGGGCCGCGGCCCCGGTGAGCGCGGGGAGGACCGCATCGGCCACGGCCTCGATGCCCGGGGCGAGGCGACGCAGCACGTCGGCGGCGGAGCGGCTGCGGGCTGCGAGCAGGTCGGCCGGCGAGGCCAGCGCCCAGATCTCCGGTACCCGCCGCGCCACGAACGACGGCTCGAAGTTGAAGAACGTGGCCGCCACCACGCCGCCCGCCACCGGGCCCAGGGGCGCGGCTCGGAACCCGAAGTAGCCGCGCCAGAAGCCGCGCAGGCCGAGGGCTTCGGATGCCGCGGTGACCGAGGGGTCGAAGTAGGTGACGGCGTGCAGCGTCTCGATGCGCAGCCACAGCTCACGGGCGGGGGTGAGGGCGGAGGGCGATGTCGTGGCGATCTCGCCATCCTGGCAAGCGCTGACCCCCGGCGGCGAGGAAGATGGCGCCATGTGGTGGATCGTCGACGGCAACAACGTGATGGGCGCCGGCGCCGACGGCTGGTGGAACGATCCCGTGGCCGCGGCCCGCCGCCTCGCCCAGGCCGTCGCCAGGTGGAGCAACGGCTCGGACGATGCCGTCACCTTGGTCTTCGACGGGAAGGCGGAGCCGACCGTGGCCGAAGCCGGGGGCGGGAACCTCGAGGTCACGTTCGCCACCCGGACCGGCCGCGACGCCGCCGACGATCGGATCGTCGACCTCGTGGAGGAGCGCTTCGGTGACCGGCCCGAGATCACGGTCATCACGTCGGACCGGGGCCTGGCCGAGCGCCTGCCCCCCGGCGTGACGGTCGAAGGGGCCGGTGGCTTCCGGGGCCGGATCGGCCTGGCCCAACCGACGAGCGGTCGCGGCGGCCGGCGGCGCCAGCGCTGAGCCGGGTCCACGCCAGGTCCAACCGGTCTCCATGCGGGCGGGCGGACAGTGGGGCCATGTTCGACGCCCCTGCCCTCGCCATCGACCCCGACGTGGTCCTCATCCGGTCGTTGCCCGAGGGCGGCGAAGCGGTCCGCATCGCGGTGAACTCCCTGGTCATCAAGGGTTCGGAGCCGATCCTCGTCGACACGGGTGCGGCCACGGGGCGCGAGGGTTGGTGGGAGCAGGTGGAGGGAGCGGTGGACCCGGGTGACGTGCGCTGGATCTTCCTCAGCCACGACGACATCGACCACTACGGCAACCTCGTCGAGGCGCTCGAGCGCTGCCCGGACGCCACGTTGGTCGCCAGCTGGCACCTGGACCAGCGCCTCGCCGCCTACACCCGGCTCCCGATGGAGCGCATGCGGTGGGTGAACGACGGTGAGCCGTTCACGGCGGGTGACCGTGAGCTGGTGGCGCTGCGCCCGCCGGCCTACGACTCGCCCACCACGCGGGGCCTGTTCGACAGGACGTCCGGCGTCTACTGGGCATCGGACTGCTTCGGGACGCCGGTGCCGCACGCCGTCGACGAGGTCTGCGAGCTGGACCGCGACGTCTGGGAGGACGGATTCAGCGTCTACCAGCGGCTGCTGAGCCCGTGGGCCACCGAGATCGACGTGATGCGGTGGCGCGCCGCGATCGGCCGGGTCGCGGCACTGGGGCCCCTCGTGATCGCGTCGGCCCACGGGCCGCTCGCTCGACGCACCGACGTGGCCCGTTCCCTCGACCTGCTCGCCGACCTGCCGGGAATGCCCGAGGCGCCCCCGGAGCCGTCTCGCCGGTAACTTCGCGGGCCTCCCCCCGTGGCCCTGCCCACCACCACCCCGACGACGACGGCCATGGACCTCACCATCTCCCTGCTCGGCCCGTTGCGGGCCACCCGCGGCGACCAGGAGCTCGTGCTCGGCGGTCGGCGCCAGCGCGCCGTGCTCGCCCGCTTGGCCCTCGCGGCCGGGAGCGTCGTGGGGGCCGAGCGGCTCGTCGACGAGCTGTGGGCCGGCGAGCCGCCACCGAGCGCGGCCAACACCCTGCAGAGCTACGTCTCGAACCTCCGCCGCATCCTCGGCCCCGCGCCGGGCCCGGCGATCGAGCGGCTGGGTGACGGCTATCGGCTGGCGGTGGACGATGGCGGGGTGGTGCTGTCGTCGACGCGCTTCGAGCAGCTCGCGGCCCAGGACGACGACGACCTCGGGCGCTGGCTCGCACGGCTCGAGGAGGGACTCGCGCTCTGGCACGGCGACGCGGTGGCCGAGTTCGCCGACGAGGCGTGGGCTCAGGGTGACGCGGTGCGGCTCGAGGAGCTCCGCATGGCCGCGGTCGAGCAGCGCTTCCAGGTGCTGCTCGATCTCGGGCGCCACGCCGCGGTGGTCGGGGAGGTCGAGACGGCCGCCCAGGCCCACCCCTTGCGGGAGCGGCTGACCGCCCTCCTGGTGCTGGCCCTCTACCGCTGCGGCCGCCAGGCCGAGGCGCTGCGGGCCTACGAGCGCACCCGCCAGTACCTCGGCGACGAGCTCGGGCTCGATCCTGGTCCGGACCTCGTGCAGCTGGCGGCGCGGGTGCTCGACCACGACCCCGCGCTCGCGCCCGCCCGTCCCGCCGCCCGCACCGCCGGTCCCACGGCTCGGGTCGACGAACCGGTCAGCGTCGGGGTCGCGCCGCCGACCGGCTTGCCCCTCGACCTGCCGCCAGCTGTGCTCGAACGTCGCACCCGGAGCACGTTCGTCGGCCGGCGCCACGAGCTCGTCGAGATGGGGCGCGCCTACGAGGCCGTGGCAGACGGGGATCGGCTCCTCCTGTCGGTCGCCGGTGAGCCCGGCATGGGCAAGACCCGCCTGGCCCAGCAGTTCGCCACGTGGGTCCACGACCAGGGCGGGCACGTGCTGTGGGGTCGTTGCACAGCCGAGAACCTCATCGCCTACCAGCCCGCGGTCGAGGCGATCCGCACCGCGATCCGTTCGATCAGCGAGCCGCGGGCCCAGTACCTCCTCGCGCCCCGTCCGGCGCTCGGCATCCTGCTGCCCGACCTCACCGCAGGATCCGATGCCGCGCCCTCCCGTGCCGAGCGCTACGAGCTGTACGAGGCGCTGGCCGACCTGGTCGGCGACGTGGCCGGCGCCGACCCGGTGATGTTCGTGGTCGACGACATCCAGTGGGCCGACGCCTCGACGCTCTCGTTGCTCGACCACCTCGTGCGCTCGGAGCGCACCGGTCGCCTCCTCGTGGTCGCGACGCAGCGCCGCCCGGCCGGGCGGTCGACCACGGAGCTCGATTCGCTCTACGCCGACCTCCGTCGCGACCAACGCCTCCGCTCGCTCGATCTCGGCGGCATCGGCATCGACGACGTGGCCGAGATCCTGGAGGGCCAAGGTGTCGAGGTCAGCGAGGACCTGGCCCTCGCCCTCCACGCCCGCACCGGGGGCAACCCGTTCTTCGTGGAGTCGCTCGCCGAGCATGGCGCCGGATCCGGGCGATCGATGCCCGAGTCGGTGCGCGACCTGCTCGACCAACGGCTCGCCGGCCTCGACGCCGAGGCCAACCGCGTCCTCACCGCCGCCGCCGTGATGGGCCTGCGGGTGGATCTCGGCGTCCTCGGCGAGGTGGTGGACCTGGCGCCCGACGACCTGCTCGACATCGTCGACCTGGCCACCGCAGCAGCCCTGCTCGTGGAGGACGAGGAGCTGGGCTGGGTGACCTTCCCGCACGCCCTGGTCCGCCAGGCGCTCGTGGCCCGCACGACCCGCAACCGCGAAGCGCAGCTGCACCTGCGCGTCGCCGATGCCCTGGACGCCCGGCCCGAGCTGCTCGACCGGGCCGCCAACGTCGCCCAACACCTGCATGCGGCCGGCCGCCTCTCCCCGCCCGAACGCGCAGCACGGGCCGCGCTGGCGGCCGCCTCCGAGGCGTTGGACGTGCTGGCCGACGAGGAGGCCCGCCGCTGGGCCGAGCGCGCGGTGGAGCGGTGCGAACCGGGCCGCCTGCGCGCCGAGGCCGACCTCCTGGCCGCGGTGGCCAGCCGGAACCTGGCCGACGCCGAGGCGGCGCGCGCCTCGCTCGACCGGGTGCTGGTCCACGCTCGCTCCGCGCGCGATGCCCACCTCCTCGCCCGCGTGGCGCAAGAGCGGGCCCTCGCTGTCGCCGGCATCGGGTTCTCGTTCGGATCGGTCGACGAGGAGCTGATCGCGCTGTTCGACGAGGCGCTCGAGGCCCACCCCGAGGCCCAGTTCCGGGCCGAGCTGCTCGCGTGGTCGTCGATCGCCCAGAGCAGCGGGACCGACCGGCCCCGCCAGGCCGACGTGGCCCTGGCCGCGTCCGAGGCCGGGGCGGTGCTAGGTGATCCGCGCACGACGGCGCTGACCCTGCTCGCCCGGCGGCTGGCCCTGGCCGGGCCCGAAGGCCTCGACGAGCGGCTCAAACTCGGCGAGCCGATGGTGGCTGCCGCCGAGGCCGCGGGATGGACCGATCTCGTGGTCGTCGGGCGGGTGCTGACCTACGTCGACCATCTCGAGAACGACCAGATCGACCTGGCCCGCCGGGACGTGGACGACCTCGGCGGGTACATCGCCCCGTTCGGTCGGCCCGGCTTCGAGGCATACCACCTGTTCGCCGAGGCCAACCTGGCGCTCATGGCCGCCGACCTCGACCGGGCCGAGGCCTTGTCGAATCGGGCCCTCGCGGTGGGCGAGCCGTCCCACGCCGGCAACGCCGAGCAGGCGTGGAAGGCCCAGCAGATGATGTTCTGCCGGGACCGCGGGACCCTCGCCGAACTGGCCCCGCTCGTCCACGAGATGGCCGAGGGCTTCCCGCACATGGCGGTCTGGCGGACCGCCGACGCGACCTGTGCCACCGCCACGGGCGACCTCGACGCCGCCCGCGCCGCCTATCGGCCGCTCGTCACCGGCACCGCGCTCGACAACCGCGCCGACACCACCTGGTACACCACGGTCGCCCAGCTGGCCGAGGTCGCGTGGGTGGCGGGTGACGCCGAGGGGGGTGCCGTCCTCGCCGGACTGCTGGCGCCCTATGCCCACCGGCTGGGCGTCACCGGCATGGGCGCGGTCTGCATCGGACCGCTGTCGCGCGAGCTCGGCCTCGCGCTTGCGGTGGCCGGGGACCTCGACGGTGCCGCGGACGCGCTGGCGATCGCCATCGAGCGCTGCGTTGCGGACAACATCCCGAGCTGGGGTGCTCGCGCCCGATGCGAGCTCGCCCTCGTGCTCGAGGAGCGAGACGGGCCCGGCGATGCCGAGCGAGCCGGCCCGCTGCGGTCCGACGGGCTGACCACGGCTCGTGAACTGGGCGTGCACCTCGCGCTCGGGCCGATCGAGTACGGCGAACCCGGGTGGCGTGCATGGCGGTGACCAGTGGGCTCGACATCTCCCTGTTGGGGCCGTTGCGCGTCCGGCGCGGGGGGACCGAGCTCGCCCTCGGCGGCCGTCGTCAACAAGCGGTGCTCGCCCGGCTCGCCCTCGCCGGTGGCGATGCCGTGTCGGCGGATCGCCTCGTCGACGAGCTGTGGGCCGGCGAGCCTCCAGCCAGCGCCACCAACACCCTGCAGAGCTACGTGTCCAACCTCCGGCGGATCCTCGGCCCGTCGACGCCGCCCCACATCGAGCGATCGGGCGAGGGGTACCGGCTCCGAGTTCCCGACGGGGCGTTGCGCGCCACCCGCTTCGAACGCCTGGTGGCCGAGGCGACCGGCCCGCACGGTGCGTCGGACCCTGCCGGTGCCGTGGCGCTGCTCGACGAGGCCCTCGGCCTCTGGGACGGCCCGGCCGTGGCCGACTTCGCCGACGAGGAGTGGGCCGTCGGCGACGCCGTGCGCCTGGAGGAGCTCCGCCTCGCGGCCACCGAGGCGCGCTTCCAGGCCCAGCTCGATCGGGGCGCGCATGCCCTGGTGGTGGGCGACCTCGACGCCGCGGTCCGGGCCCACCCCCTCCGGGAGCGGTTGACCGAGCTGCTCGTGCTGGCGCTGTACCGCTGTGGTCGCCAGGCCGAGGCGCTGCGGGCCTACGAGCGCACCCGCCGCCACCTGGGCGACGAGCTCGGGCTGGAGCCGGGCCCCGACCTCGTGCAGTTGGCCTCCGCGGTCGCCGAGCACGATCCCGGCCTCGTCGTGGCGGCCACCGGGCCGACCGGGGTGGTGGCCGCCGAGATCCAGGTGCCGCTGCCGCCCGCGGTGGCCGAACGCCGCGCGCGCAGCGAGTTCGTCGGGCGCCAGGCCGAGTTGGACGCGCTGTCCGGCGCGTGGGCGGCGGCCGTCGCTCCCGGTGGCGAGGCAGGCGTTGCGACGCTCACGGGTGAGCCCGGCGCGGGCAAGACCCGCCTCGCGCAGCAGTTCGCCCGGATCGTCGACGAAGCCGGTGGCCACGTGCTGTGGGGGCGGTGCGGCGCCGAGCAGCTCATCGCCTACCAGCCGATCCTCGAAGCCTGCCGCACGGCGTTCCGCGCCCTGGGCCCCACGGTGGTGTCGGCCGCCGCGGGCACGTGGCCAGCCCTGCGGCGGCTCCTGCCCGACCTGGCCCCGGATGAGGCCCCGGCCGAGGGTCGGGCCGAGCGCTACGAGCTGTTCGAGGCGGCGGCCGGCCTCGTCCGAGCCGTCACCGTCGGTGCGCCGGTGCTGCTGGTGATCGACGACCTGCAGTGGGTCGACTCGTCCACCCTCGCCATGCTCGACCACCTGCTGCACCACTCGAGCGGCCGGCTCCTCGTGCTGGGGACCCTGCGCCGGCCGGCGGGCCGGCCCACGACGGAGCTCGACCGCTTCCTCGCCGACGTCCGCCGCTCGCGCCGCCTCGACCACGTCGAGGTGGGCGGGTTCGGTGCCGGCGAGGTCACCGAGCTGCTGGCCGAACGCGGCCTGGACGTGTCCGATGCCGTGGCCGAGGAGGTCCGGGCCCGCACGGGCGGCAACCCGTTCTTCCTCGAATCGCTCGCCGAATCGGGTGGCGACCTGGCTCGAGGGGACGCGCGCGCGGTCCCCGAGTCGGTGCGAGAGGTGCTCGACCTCCGCCTCGATGCCCTCGATCCTGCGGCCGTGCAAGTGCTGACCGCCGGAGCCGTGATCGCCCTGCGCGTCGACCTGGACCTGCTGGCCGCGGTGGCCGGCGTGCCCCTCGACGCCGTGCTCGACGTGGTGGACGCGGCGGTGGAGGTGGGCCTGCTCGCCGAGGACGAGGAGCTGGGATGGGTCACGTTCCCGCACGCCCTGGTCCGCCAAGCCCTCGTCGCCCGGATCGGCCGCAACCGCGAGGCGCGGCTGCACCTGCGCATCGCCGACGAGCTGGAGGCGCGACCGGCCGCCGTCGACCGGTCGAGCACCCTGGCCCAGCACCTCGTGGCGGCCGGGCGAGCGTGCCCGCCGGCGCGGGCCTCGGCGGCCGCCATCCGGGCCGGGCGCGAGGCCCTCATGGTCGTCGCCGACGAGGAGGCCTTGATCTGGGGCCAGCGCGCCGTGGCGGCACTGGCGCCCGTCGCCCACCTCGACCGCGAGTTGGCGGGACTGCGCGGTCAGGCCCTCCTGCTTGCGGCCCGGGCCAACCGGCTCCTCGGCGATCTCGTGTCGGCCCGCTCGCAGGTGCAGGAGGCGATCGACCTCGCTCGCCGGGAGGGCGAGCCGTACGTGTTGTCGCGCGCCGCCGAGGAGTCCTCGCTGCTCGTGGCAGGGGTCGGGTTCACGTTCAGCGGTCTCGACGAGGGTCTCATGGGCCTGCTCGCCGAGGCGCTCGCCGCCCTCGACGCGGTTCCCGATGCCGAGCGCGTCGAGCGCCGCGTCGAGTGGTTGGAGGAGCGCGCCGCGATCCTGGCCTGGTCGTCGATCGCCCTGAACGGCGGTGACGACCGCGACGGCCAGCAGGACCTCTCGATGCAGGCGCTGGACGCCGCCGCCCTCGTGCCCGAGAAGCGCCACGTCCTCGGCCTCGCCCTGTTCGCCCGGCGCGTGGCGGTGGGCGGGCCGCCGGGCCTCGACGAGCGGCTCGGCCTGGCCGCGCCCCTGGCCGAAGCGGCGGTCGGGTGGACGGAGCTGGAGGTCGTGGCCCGGGCCCTGCATGTGGTCGACCTGCTCGAGGCCGATCGTCTCGACGAGTCCCGCGCCGCGCTCGACGTGCTGCGCGGCCTCGTCGCCCCGATCGGCCGGCCGGCGCTCGACACCTACGTGGCCTTCTTCGATTCGATGTTCGCGCTGCTCGAGGGCGACCTCGACCGGGCCCAGGAGCGTTCCGACCACGCCCTCGTGATCGGCACCGCCGCCCATGGGGACAACGCGGCGACGGCCTGGGCCGGCCAGCAGTTCATGATCGGCCTCGAGCGGGGCACCTTGGCCGGCCTGCGCGACGAGATGGCTCGTCTCACCGACGAGGAACCACTCGTGCCGGCGTGGCGGATCGGCCTGGCGTGCTCGCTGGCGATGGCCGGCGACCTGGAAGCGGCCCGCGCCGAGGCCCACACCTACATCAGCGACGACGGGCTCACCGTCGCATCGCGGTCGGTGCTGCGCGGGATGGTCGCCGGGTTGGCGATGGAGGTGGCCTGGCGCACCTGGGACGCGCCGCTGGCTGAGGCGATCCTGATCGAGCTGGCACCGATCTCCCACCTCCTCGGCGTGGCCGGGCTGGCCACCGTGAGCGTCGGCCACCACGTCCGGCACCAGGGGATGGCCCTCGCCGTCACCGGCGACCTCGACGGTGCCGAGGCGCAGCTCGCGCTGGCGGCCCAGCGGGCGCGCGCCACCGGGTTCCGGCCCGAGCTGGCGCGCTCGCTGGTGGAGCGGGCCGTCGTGCTGGAACGGCGCGACGGGCCCGGCGATCTCGAGGCCGCGAGCGACCTGCGCGCCGAGGGTGAGGCGCTCGCCGCCGAGCTGGGCATCGTCCTCCCCCCGACGCCCCCGCCGGCAACCGATCCAAGCGGAGCCTGAAACCGCAGGTCAGAGTACGCGCGTCGGCTCCAAGCGGTTCACAAGGGGGTTCCAAGCCCGTCGTTCGATCGTGTTGGCATGGAGACGACCGCCACCCCGAAGAAGCTCTCGCGGGCCAAGAAGCTCGCGCTGTTCACCGCCGCTCTCGTCGGCGTGCTGGGAGGCCTGGCGACCGTCGCTCTCGCCGAGGGACCGCCGAGCGGGACCCTCCGCTACACGTGGTCGATCGGGGATCGGTACGGCCTCGACACCAACAAGGACGGTGTCGTCGACGACCACGACGGCATCGCGGACATCGCCGGCGACAAGGCGTTCATCCAGACGCCCACCTACACGCTGACGTTCGACAACTGCGCGTCGCCGGCCGTGACCGAGCGGTCCTCGGTCATCACCGGGTACGTGCTGACGCTGACCGGTCCTGAGGCGAAGACGGTCGACGGCACGAACTGCAAGATCAACGCCGACGTCTCCAAGCTCGGCACCTACACCGCCAAGGTCGACATCAAGGTCGGTCCCGTCACCGTCGACTCCCGCACCGAGACCATCGCCCCCAAGGACAACCTCATCGTCTCCATCGGTGACTCGGTCGCGTCCGGCGAAGGCAACCCCGACACCCTCGACCCGAGCACCGTGTGGATCCCCAAGTGGGAGAACGAGCAGTGCCACCGCTCCGAGCTCGCCGGTCCCGCCCAGGCCGCCCTCCGCATGGAGCGCCGCGACCCGCACACCTCGGTCACCTTCGTGCACCTGGCCTGCTCGGGTGCGTCCATCACCAAGGGCCTCGTCGGTGACTACGAGGGCCAGGACCCCTCCAAGGGCAAGGTGCTCAAGCCCCAGCTCGACCAGATGAAGGACCTCGTCGGCGAGCGCCCAGTCGACGCCCTCACCGTCTCCATCGGCGCCAACGATGCCGAGTTCTCCGCCCCCGTGAAGGCCTGCCTCCTCCAGCCCAAGTGCTACGAGAACCACATCCCCGGCCAGAAGAACGCCAAGGAGCTCTTCGACGAGAAGGCGCCGAACATCGAGGCCAACTACCCGCTGCTCGACGCCCGCCTAGACAAGATGGCCAAGCAGCAGCCTGGTGACGCCAAGCTCGCCGGCAAGGTGTTCGTCACCCAGTACATGGACGTCACCAAGGACGACAGCGGCCAGTACTGCACCGGTCTCACCGCCAAGGAGCAGGCGGCCGGCAAGGTCCCCGGCGACACCACGAACGTCGACGGGCTCACCAAGGACGAGATGGCCTGGGCCGACACCTACGTCCAAGACGGCCTCAACACCCGGGTCAAGAGCTCGATCGACACGGCCAACGGAAACGGCGGCTCGCAGTGGGTCTGGGTCGACGGCATCAAGGAGAAGTTCGCCAAGCACGGCTACTGCGCCCAGGACCGCTGGATCCGCACCCTCTTCGAGTCGGGCCTCTACCAGCACAACCCCGACGGCGCCTTTCACCCCAACGCCGAGGGCCACCTCTACGCCTACGCCACCCAGATCGAG
>JAOBWM010000132.1 GCA_025463365.1 Acidimicrobiales bacterium | reverse complement strand
GCGCGGTACTCGTCGCTGTCGTAGACGTAGCCGGCGATGGAGGTGAGCGAGGTGGACGAGTTCGCCAGGCCGGCCACGAAGAGGGTGTACTCGTCGTGGGCGACGGCCCGCTGGAGCATGTCCTCGTAGACGCTGATGACGTGCGTGCCGTCGGCAGCCTGGGCGATGTACTCCGACGACTGGGAGAAGTTGGCCATGACCTGACCGCGGGTCGTGCCGGCCTTCAGCTTGTTGGTCCAGTAGGACAGGCCGGACGCATCGGGGTCCCGGCCCAGGACGTTGCGATACACCCGTCGGACGAAGTCCGCGTTCGACAGCGAGCCGTAGCGGTTCTGGAACTCCGACGACGTGGCGAACGAGTTCGAGATCCACGAGATGGTGTGGCCGTCGTCGCGGCGGCGGAGCCAGTAGCTGAGGCCGCTGTGATCGGGGTTGCGCAAGAAGTAGGCGCGGTACAGGCGGATCACCGACCCGACCTTGTCGTCGGCCTCGGGTGAGGCGACCAGGTGGGCGATGAACTGGGCGGGGCTCCACGTGTTGCCCACCCGCGAGTCCCAGAAGTCGAGGTCAGACGAGCTGGGTGAGCGACGGAGGATGTCGCGGTACTGCTGGGTGACGAGGCTCGGTGCCGTGCGGAAGGGGGCGTACGCGCCCGTCGCCGGGGGCTGGGTGGTGGTCGTCGTGGTCGTGGGGCTGGTCTGGGACGACTTGGCGACCGAGCGGATCGTCGACAGCTTGTCGTAGAGGTTCTGGCCCGGGCAGGCGGTGTAGCCCACGTCGCGATGGCCCGAGACCCGGTTCAGGGTGACCACGGTGCCCGCCGGCCAGCGGTTGGAGCCGCCGCTCGTGAACTTCACCGTGCCGGTGGGATCGATGCCGTAGAGGCCGAGCTTCCAGCCGATCAGGCGGCCGGCCGCGGAGAGCGCCGCGGAGGACGGCTGGATCGCGGTGGGCGTGGCCGAGGGCTCGTACTGGCCGAGGAAGGACACGCCGACGGTCCCGGTGTTGAAGCCCGCCGCGTGGCCGCCGACGATCGGCTTGGTGACACCGCCGCTGCGGCCTTCCCAGATCCTGCCGAAGCGATCGACGATGAAGTTGTACGCGATGTCGCACCAGCCGTTCGTACCGGTGTGGTAGGCGTAGATCGCGGCGAGCATCGCGGGCACGTCGTCGGCGGCGTAGGTGTTGGAGTTCACGGTGTGGTGGACGATGGCCAGCTTGATGCCGCCCGAGGCCGAGATGGGTCCGTTCGAGCAGCCCGAGTTCGACGAGGCCCACCCCTTGGACGTGTACAGGCTCCGGGGGAGGATGGCGGGTTGGGACGCGGTGCTGGCGGCGATGGCCCCGGTGGCAGCACCCGCCGTGGTGGTCCCGATCGACGATGGTGCGGCGGGGCGCTCGTAGCGCATGGTCTGCAGCTGGAGGTCGTGGAGCTTGCCGTGATCGACCTTCAGCTCGACCCGGTCGATGCCGTCGATGCCGAACCAGGCGAGGCCACCGCTGTCTCGGGTCGGGACGTCGGGACCATCGGTCGGGTCGGCGGCGAGTGGGTTCCACTCGGTCCAGCCGGTGGCGTCGTGGCCGCGCACGGCCACCTCGCCGGTTCGGTCTCCCGTCCACGACGCGGCGATGGCCTGGGTGCCGTCGGCCACGTCGAGTGCGGCCGACCAACCGGGGCCGGCCTCGGCGGGCGCCCCGCGCCGCGCCTTGGCGGACGACGACCCGGCGGCCATCGTCGAGCGGCCCTCGGCGCCGGTGAGGGTGACGATCTCGGAGTGCATCGTCCCGGGCTTGGCCGATGCGGGCGAGATCGGGAGGCTGGTGAGGACCAACCACGCCGCCAGTGTGGCCGGGATCGCGGCGAGGACGCGGCGACGACGGCGTCGACGAACGGTGTGCGGGGCGGGGGGACGGGGCACGGGCGGGGCTCCAGGGGACGGGAATGCCACGATGGAGCCATCGGCACGTTCGGCCGGAACTTCAATCGAGGTGGCTGTGCGATCGCCCGCGCCGAAACGCTACGAGAAAACCCCCATGCATGTCAGCTTGGACGTCACCTCCCTCCTCGACCCGCCCACGGGCGTCGGGGTGTTCACCGGCGAGCTGCTGGATGGGCTGGCCAGGCGCGACGACGTCGATCTGGCCGCGTTCGCCATCAGCCTGCGCGGTCGGCGACGCCTGGCCGACGTGGTCCCCCCGGGTGTGCGGACGGCCGGCCGACCGTTCCCGGCCCGGGTCGCGCGCCGGGCCTGGCTCCGCGTCGACCGCCCCACCGCTCGATCGCTGGTCGGTCGCACCATCGACGTGGTGCACGGCCCCAACTTCGTGGTGCCACCGGGCGGCCGCGGTGTGGCGGAGGTCGTCACCGTCCACGACCTCACGGCGCTGCACTTCCCCGAGCTGTGCACGGCGGACGTGCTGCAGTGGCCCCCGCTGCTCGCACGGGCGCTGGGGCGGGGGGCATGGGTGCACACGGTGAGCGGTTCGGTGGCCGATGAGGTGCGAACCGCCTTCCCCGCGGCTGCTGATCGGGTCGTCGCCATCGCGAACGGGGTGCGCCCGCCGGCGCCCGCCCGGCCGGGCTCCGACGAGGCCGCGGGCCGTCGCCTTGCCGGCGGGGGTCGGTTCGTCCTCGCCGTCGGGACGGTCGAGCCTCGCAAGGACCTGCCCTCGCTCGTGCGCGCCTTCGACGCCCTCGCCGCCGACGACGCCGACCTTCGGCTCGTGATCGCCGGCCCCGACGGTTGGGGTGCCGAGGCCCTCACCGCCGCCGTCGATGCCGCCGCCCATCGGCGCCGCATCGTTCGCCTCGGTTGGGTCGACGACCAGCAGCGACTCGCGCTGATGCGGGCCGCGTCCGTCGTGGCCTACCCGAGCCGCTACGAGGGGTTCGGCCTCGTGCCGCTCGAGGCGCTGGCCGTCGGCACACCGGTCGTGGCGACCGCCGTCGGTGCCCTCCCCGAGGTGCTGGGCGATGCGGCGCCCCTCGTCGCCCCCGGCGATGGGGCTGCCCTCGCCGCGGCGATCGATCAGGTGCTCACGGACGACGAGCTGCGCGCCACCCTGCTCGCTCGCGGCGCCGAGCGGGTGGCCGCGTACCGCTGGGAGGACACGGTCGACGGCATCGTCGACCTCTACCGCCGTGCACTCGCCGGCTGATCGTCGAGCGCGTCAGGTGTAGAAGTGCACGACCGTCGGCTCGAGGGCCACGGTGCCGCGCTGGCGGCCGGGCTGCATGACCTCGAACCGCTCGATGTGGTCGCGGCGGTCGTAGACCTCGCCACCGTTGCGGGTGGTCGCGGTGACGGCGATGGTGAAGGCGCCGTCGAGCAGGGGGACGCGGGGGAGGTCGAAGCACACCGCGCCGACGCCGTCGACCTTGGCGATGGGCTGCTCGAGGGTCTGGGTGTCGGTGCCGAACACGACGTTGCCCCGGAGGTCGTCGATCTCGAAGGCGAAGCAGATGTCGGTGATCTCCTCGCTCGCCACGTAGTCGATGCGCAGGCGCATCGGCTGGTTGGGGAGCAGGAACCGGGCGTCGGGATCGGGGTACTCGGCCTGGAGCTTGGTGATGACGAGCGGCTTGTCGAGCTTGATGGCCGGGACGGTGCCCGACGGCGGGCCCGAGTACTGCGGGGCAGCGTGCTGCGCCTCACCGGAGACGATCGCCGCGTGCTCCTCCTCGGAGATGATGCCGATGCCGCCCCCGCGGGCGAGGGACTCGCGCAGCAGGCGGATGGCCTCGCCGGGCGTGGTCACGTCGATGAGGTGACCGTGGTCGAAGACCGCTGCCTTGTCGGCGATCTGGCGGACCAGCTCGGCGGCGTGGGACACGAGCAGGATCGTGCGCCCCTCGGACTGCAGGGTGCGGACTCGGTCGATGCACTTGCGCTGGAACGCTTCGTCGCCGACGGCCAGGACCTCGTCGACCAGGAGGATCTCCGGCTCGACGTTGATGGCCACGGAGAAGCCGAGCCGGGCGTACATGCCCGACGAATAGTGCTTCACCTGCTGGTCGATCTTGTCCTCGAGCTCGGCGAAGTCGACGATGTCGTCGAAGATCCGGTCCACCTGCGGTCGGGAGAACCCGAGGATCGAGCCATTGAGGTAGATGTTCTCGCGGCCGGTGAGGTCGGCGTGGAACCCGGCGCCGAGCTCCAACAGGGCGGCCAGGCGACCGCGGGTGGTGATCCGTCCGGACGTGGGCCGCAGGGTGCCGGCGATGCACTTGAGGAGCGTGCTCTTGCCCGAGCCGTTGTGGCCGAGCAGGGCGAAGGTCTCGCCCTGGGCGACCTCGAACGAGACGTCGTCGAGCGCCTTGAAGACGGTGTGGGGGTTGCGGCCCGCCTTGATCAGTCGCTCCTTCAGCGACTGCGACTTCTCCTGGTAGATCTTGAAGGTCTTGGTGACCTCGGAGACCTCGATGGCGTTGGTGGCCATCAGATCTCCTCGGCGAAGTTGTCCTCGAGCCGGCTGAACAGGGCGAGGGCCCCGTACAGCAGCACGAGGCCGACGGCCGCGTCGATGGCGAGGAACGTGATGTACCAGCTGTACGGATGGGCGGGCAGCACGAGCTTCTCGTTCTCGTCGCCGTAGTTGGGGTTGTACAGCGTCCGCTGGAACGTGATCACGACCGTGAGGATCGGGTTCACCGCAGCCACCCACTCGCCACGGGGGCCCCACTTGGCGATGAGCTCCCTGGCGACCTGGCCGTAGCTGTAGGCGATGGCGGAGCCCCAGAACCAGGCCAGGAGGATGACCTCCAGGAGGTGCTGGGTGTCACGGAGGTACACGTTGATGGCGCTCAGCGCGATGGCGAGTGCGGTGCAGAGCAACAGCAGGACCAGCAGCGCCAGGATGAAGATCGGGGCGTACTTGTAGTCGGGAGCCCGCTGGAAGACGACCAGGGCAGCGATGAGCACGATGCTCTGGAGGAAGAAGTGGACGAGTCCGGCGAGGATCGACGCGATCACGAGCGACTCGCGGGGGAACCACACCTTCGTGACGAGCTGGGCGTTGGCGACGATCGCCGACGTGCCCTCACCCAGCCCGGTGCTGAAGAGGTTCCAGGCGAGCAGGCCCGACAGGAAGAAGATCCCGTAGTAGGGCACCGACACCTTCGAGATGATCCCGAAGACGAGGGAGAAGACCACCAGGTACATCAGCGGGTTGAGGAGGGACCACAGGAACCCGAGGACGGAGTTCTTGTACTTCACCTTCAGCTGCTTGCGCGTGAGGTTGCCGACCAGCTCTCGGTACTGCCACAGGTGGTGGATCCGCTGGAACGGGTTCGGGCGCTTGGACACCTCGGTGGCGGGGGACAACGCCACCCGGTCGGGCACGAGCACGTCGTGGTGCGCGAGAGGAGAAGGGGGGTCGACGACGGGAGCCACGGTCCGTAGAGGTTACTGCCGAGCCTTCGCGGGGACGATGTCGGCGAGCACCGTTGCGAGGCGTCGTCCGAGGGCCGGCCAGCCGTACCGTTCGACCGCCAGGGATCGCCCGGCCTCCGCCCGGAGGGCCGCGGCCGCGGGATCGGCGAGCACCGAGGCCACCGCCTCGGCGAAGCGCTCGGGTGGGGCGAGCACGAGGTGCTCGCCGTCGACGACATCGAGGCCGCGGGCCCCGAACGGCGTCGACACGATGGGGATGCCGGCCGCGAGGTACTCCACGAGCTTGAGGTTGGTGCCCGACCCCGAGCCCATCGGGTTCAAGGCGAGATCGGCCGCGTCGAGCAGCCGGCGGCGGGTGGTGTCGTTGACGATGCCGGGGAAGACGATGTTCGGGGGCAACGTCCGGTGGTCGAAGGCGTGGCCGTGGTGGCCGACCGACAGGATGAAGGTGTCGGGCAGCTCCGGCGCGATCTCCACGAGCAGCTCTGCGGCGGCGATGTTCGGTGGGTGCCAGGAACCGAAGAAGACGGCGAGGTGCGAGGGCATGCGGCCGCTCGCCCCGATCCGCCAGTACCGCTCGCGCCAGCGCTCGCCGAGCGCGCGGCGCTCGTCGGATGTCGCGATCGCGCTGGGCACCGAGGTCCCGTTCGGGATGACCGTGAAGTCGCCGCGGTCGCGGCCGTAGCGGCCCGACAGCACGTCGGCGTCGGCGGCCGAGCACGTGGTCACGCGCGTGGCGGTCTGCACGGCCTCGCGCTCCACCGCGGTGGCGTCGGCCAACAGCGCTCGCCCCACCTCGGTGTCGGCGTACACGGAGGCCTTGAGGTCGGACTCGACGTTGTAGGCGTCGTAGACGACCGGGACCGAGCAGCCGACCAGTGCGAGGGCCGGCAGGAGGTACGGCTCGGCCAGGATGACCACGTCCGCCCGGTCAACGGCCTGGGCGAGCTCGTGCAGGTAGGCGGGGGTCTCGGCGATGTGGCTGCCCGCCACGATGTCGGTGACCGGCGTGCCCGCCAGCTCGGTGAGCTCGGCCGCGGTCTCGGCGTGCTCGGGCGAGCGCGGCACGACGATCTGGTCCAGGCCGGGGGCGAGGTGCTCGCGGCGGTGGGCCTCCCCGTGGTCGACGAGCGAGAGGACCTCGATGTCGGCGATGTCGGTGAGCGAGCCGTAGAGGTTGCGGCACCGCAGCTGGCCGCCGTGGCGCGGCTCGTCGATGGCGAAGGTGGCCAGGACGACCACGCGTGTCCGGCTCGGGTCGGTCGGGCGGGGGAGGGCGGAGCTCGCGCCGGCCACCATGCCGAGCTCCTCGCTCGCGGGGGCATCCGAGAGGATCTCGTCGACCACGTGGTCCCAGGTGATCTGCTCCCCCCGGCGCCTTCCGGCGGCGCCGAGCCGGGCGGCGAAAGCGGGGTCGGCCACCAGGCGGGCCAGCGCGGCACCGATCGACGCGGGGTGTGGGTCGGCCACCAGGCCGGTCACGTCGTCCTCGATGAATTCCGTCGGGCCACCCGAGTCCCGGCAGGTCACCACGGCCGTGCCCTGGGAGAACGCTTCGAGGGTGACGAGGCCGAGGTCCTCGTCGGCCGGGATGAACGGCACCGCGAGGGCGTTGGCGTAGAGCTCGGGGAGCAGGTCGTTGCGGGTGAAGCCGAGGAAGCGGATGCGGGGATCGGGCGCGGCCCGGCGCCGGAGCTCCTCGCCGAGGGCGCCGGTGCCGGCGATGCGCAGCTCCACGTCACCGGGCACGTAGGCCATGGCGTCGACGAGCATGTCCAGCCGCTTGGGCCCGTCCAGGCGGGACGCGGTGAACAGGTAGCGCCCGGCGTCCGCGTTGCGCGGCGCCGGCGGGAGGTGCCCCGGGAGGTTGACGATCGTCGGTCGGACGTTGCGGGGGAAGTAGCCCTCGCGCCGGGCCACGGTGTGCGACTGCGACAGGTAGCGGCGCACCTCGCGGGGAGCCATGCCGATGCCGTCGAGCCAGCGGATGGCGAGGCGGGAGAAGGGCCCGGGGAAGACGAGATCGGGGTGATCGGGCCCGATCGAGGCGAGCGTGTCGGCGAACCGCTCGAAGAACTCGGGCAGGGCACCCCGGTCGGTGCGGTTGGTGATGAGGTGGCGCATGGCGAACACCTCGTCGGTCTGGGGTTCGGCATCGAGCGGTTGCCCGTGGGCCCAGTAGGTGTCGTAGACGCCGCGCAGCACGTGCATCATCAGGATCGTCTTGTGGGGGTGCTCGACCATCCACGACGGGTACTTGGTGGTGATGATCCGGTCGAAGTGCGTGAGGTCCAGGTTGGCGAACAGCTCGTAGCTCGAGATCAGGCCCGGGAGCGTGGACTCGTCGACTGGGATCTTGATCATCTCGGCCTCGTGGTGCGTGAGGTCGTTGATGGCCGCCTGGATGCCCCACAGCGCGCGCTCGGCGCCGCCGCGCGTGAACGGCACCGGGGAAGGGGCGACCACGGCGATCTTCACGCGAGCACCCGGTCCAGGCCGGCGCGCAGCTCGACAGCGGCCGCTTCCCAGGACAGCTCGGCGGCGCGCCGGCGGCCGTTGGCGCCGAGCTCGGCAGCCAGGTCGGGGTCGGTGGTGAGCTTCTCGATCGCGGTGGCGATGGCGGCCGGCGTGGGGTCGACCACCAGGCCCGTCCGACCGTGCTCGACGAGCTCGGTCAGCCCGCCGCCGTCATGGCACACCACGACCGGTCGGCCCTGGGCCATGGCCTCGATCGCGGTGAGCCCGTAGTCCTCCTGGAAGGCGGGAGCCACCACGCACGGTGCCTCGTGGTAGCGGCGGGCCAGCTGCTCGTCGGAGACGCGCCCGTCGAACGACACGTTGGTGGCGAACCCGGCGGGGACCTCCGTCGCGTCGCGCCCGGTGTTGCACCAGGTCTCGGCGTCGGTGAGCGCGGCGGGATCGGTGCCCGTGGTCGCGAGCCGGTGGTCGAGGGAACGCGCCCAGGACTCGCGGCCGCCGGTGCCCACCAGCGCGAACGGCTGGTGGGGGAGCAGGTGGGCGGCGGCGACAACCAGCTCGGTGCGCTTCGGGAACTCGTGGCGCCCGACGCTCAGGACCGATCCCCCGCCCGGTGGCCCGGTCGGACCCGGGTCCCCGTCGCCGATGACGTGGCCGGCATGGAACACGCTCGTGTCGGTCCGCCCGTTGAACCGGGCCAGGCGGTCCGCCACGGCCGCAGAGCCGGCGAGGAACCACCCGACCTGCTCGAGGCGGGGCTGGTCGAGCTCGCGGATGAGCTTCCCCGCCGCTCGATGGACCTCGGGGTCGGGGGCGAACCCGGCCGCCAGGTACGTCTCCTCGAGGTCGTAGTACACGCGATGGTGGTGGTAGAAGACCGAGAGGTGGCGGGGGTGGCGGTGCGAGAACGACGGTGCCTGCGTGCTCACGATGGCATCGAAGCGCCGGGTGTCGAGCTGGTCGAAGGCGTCGCGCCCGCGCAGGTAGGGGAAGTACTCCGGTGCCGCGTCCCACACCTCCTGCGGGATCTGGAGGTCCACCACCTCACGCCGCGGCGGCACCATGTCGACGGCGAGGTGGGTCACGTCGTGGCCGTCGGCGCGCAGCAGCCCTTCGATCCGGTCGACCACGGATTCGAGCCCGCCGCGCACGCCGAACTCGGGCTTGAGGACCGCCAGGCGGAGGGTCCGGGGCACCGCGTGGTCAGTCGTGGACGGCGTCGGCGGAGGCGGGTGACGCCTTGCGGGCGACCACGCCGTAGTCGAGCGGCCCGTTGAGCGCCCAGTTGATGCGGTCGGCGATCTGCTGGTTGCGGGCCGGGTCGGCGGTGGCCGAGAGGTCGGTGGCGGTGAGGTCGGGACCGTCACCGGGGTTCAGGAACCGTCCGTCGACCTGGTCGAAGCCGCGGGCGAGGAGCAGGAACTCGAGGAACTGGGGGTGCAACGGCTTGAGGTGGGTGGGGTCCAGGTAGAACGACGCCGCACCCACGAGCACGTTGGTGGGGTTGGGCGTCTCGAACACGAGCACGCCGCCGGGCTGGAGGGCGACGAACGCCGCATCGATGAGGCCCACGAGCGTGTCCAGGCTGAGGTGCTCCACGACGTGGAAGCTCGTGATGGCCCGTACCGAGCCCTCGGGGACCTCCCGCAGGTGGACGAGCGCGTCACCGGCGCGCACGTCGAGGCCGCGCTCCACGCAGCGCTCGACCACGACCTTGTTGATGTCGACGCCGTAGGCGTCGACCTCCGCGTCGCGCAGCAGCTCGAGCCACTCGCCGCGGCCGCACCCGACGTCGACCACCGGGCCCTTGCCGGGCACCGATCGCACGTCGTCGACGTACGGCCCGAGCTTGGCCTTGACCGCGTCACGGGTGCCCCGGAACGTGTCCTCGAGGTCCTCGTAGAGCTCCTCGTAGCCCGTCGTGAGCTCGCGGGACAGCTCGGTCAGCTGGTCGACCTCGATCCCCTGGGCGGCGAGCGCCTCGCGCGCGGTGCGGAAGATGAGGTTCTGCTTGGCGCGCATCGAGGCCATCTCGGTGCGCGCTTCGGCGAGCTCGCGCTCATGGGTGGCGCTGAGGTGGGCGATGCCGCCGCGGAGCTCGGCGAGGGAATCGGTGACCGTGTCGGTCAGGCGCCGCAGCCCGTCGACGAGGTCGTCGACGGTGAGGTCGGTGGTCGCGAGCGAGGCCTGGATGCGGGTGGACCGCTGGTCGCTCGCCTCGGCGAGGTGCGCCACCTGGTCCATGGCCGCCGTGATCCCGTCGACCGCCGCCAGGAGCTGGAGGTTGAAGGGGCGCTGGTGGGAGGTGATGGGGCGGAAGCCCGCGAGCATCGCCTGCTTCACCGGGCGAAGCCGGGCCCCGGGTGGCACATCGGCGCCGGCGTGGGCGTGCTCGACGGCCTCTTCGAGCCGGTCGCGGGCGTAGCGCACCGCCTCGGTGGCGGGCACGACGGGCTCGCCGTCACCCTCGACGCGGGCCTTGGCCTGCTCGAGGAATCGGAGTACCTGGTCGCGCTCGGTCATCGGCGGCGAGGCTACCCGGAC
>JAOBWM010000129.1 GCA_025463365.1 Acidimicrobiales bacterium | reverse complement strand
CGACGCCGACGTCGGCACGGATCAACGCCTCTTCCAGCTCGTCCCACGTCTCGGCGTCGATGCCGCCGCGGGACAGGATGTTGCCGAGGTGGCCGGCGAGGGCGCCCCGGGCCCGGCTGAGCCGGTCACGGAAGCGGGGCTTGACGGCCTCACGCTGCTCGACCTCGACCGCAGTGGCGAGGGCCTCCTCGATCTCGGCGACCGTCTCGCTGTCGGGCTCGGGGACCTCCAGGCCGGCACCGACGTGCTCCTCCGGCGGCGCCTCACCCGGTGGCAGCAGGGTGCCGACGGCCGAGGAGGGCTCGTCGAGCTCGTTGTCGTCGTTCGAGAGCGGAGGGGCGGGCGGCGTCGAGGAGATGCGCGGGACCGGCGGCGGCTCCAGGAGCGCCCCCCGATCGGGGCCCCGGCGGCCGGCCACCAGGCCCACCACCGTCCCGATGACCACCAGCACCGCCACGACCAGGATCACGAGCTCCATGCCCGGCGGAGCCTACCCAGCGCCCCTGATCCGCCTCCCCCGAGGTCAGACGACGGAGGTGACCCGCTCGGAGACGACCCGGCTCGAGCCGCCGGGCTTCATGGTCACCCCGTAGAGGGTGTCGGCACACTCCATGGTGCGCTTCTGGTGGCTCACGATGATGAGCTGGGCGTCCTGACGGAACTCGTGGACGAGGTCGAGGAAGCGGTGGAGGTTGATGTCGTCGAGGGCCGCCTCGACTTCGTCCATCACGTAGAAGGGGCTGGGGCGGGCCCGGAACACGGCGAAGAGGTACGCCAGCGCGGTGAGTGAGCGCTCGCCGCCCGACAGCAACGAGAGCTTGCGGACGTTCTTGCCCGAGGGACGGGCCTCGACCTCGATGCCCGTGCCGAGGAGGTCCTCGGGATCGGTGAGCTTGAGTCGGCCCTTGCCCCCGGGGAACAGCGTCTCGAAGAGGTCCTGGAAGTTCTGCGAGACGTCGGCGAAGGCGGCGGCGAACACGCTGACGATCTCGGCGTCGATCGCCTTGATGACCTTGGAGAGATCGCGGCGGCTGCTCTTCACGTCGTCCAGCTGGGCCTGGAGGAACTCGTGGCGCTCCTGCAAGGCCTGGAACTCCTCGAGGGCCAGCGGGTTGATCGGGCCCATGATCCGCAGGTCCCGTTCGAGCTCGCGGACCCGGCCGGGAGCCGTGACGCCCTCGGCCAGCTCGGGCAGCGGAGCGACCATGGCGACATCGGGCTCGCAGTCGAGGTCGCGACGCACCGCCTCTACGGCACCTTCGAGGCGGACCCGCACCTCGGCATCGGCCAGTTCGGCGCGTTGGGCCTTCTCGCGGACCTCGGTGAGCGTGCGCTCGGCGGCCGAGCGCTCCTTGCGCAGGCCGTCGAGGCGGGCGGTCACGGCGCGGGTGGCCTCGGACTGGGCCCGGCGACGGTCGCGCAGGCCGGTCAACTCGTCCTCCACCACGGCGAGCCGGTCGGCGACGAACGCGGAGAGCCGGGTGGTGGCGGTGGAGCGAAGGTCGAGGGCGACCCGACGGGTCTCGGCCTCTCGCCGCTCACCGGCATGGCGCGACAACCGCTCTTCGATCTCAGCGGTCCGGCGCTGGAGGAGCTGGCGGCGCTCGTCGAGGCCTGCCGAGCTCATGCCGTGCTCGGCGCGCATGGCGGCGACGGCCTTGGCCCGCTCCTCGAGACGGGCCCGGGCCTCGGCCATGGCCCGACCCCGCTCGGCGAGGTGCGCCTCCTCGGCCTCGAGGGCCGGCAGGCGGGCATCGAGCTCGGTGACCCGATCGACGTCGCGCCGGGCCCGGTCCTCGAGCTCGGCGACGTGGGCGCGCAGCCCGTCGACCTCGGTCGCACCGTCGGCATGGTCCCGTTCGAGGCGGGCCAGCGCATCGGTGGCCGAACGGAGGCGAGCCTCGTTGCGGTCCACCTCACGGCCGAGGTCAGCCACCCGAGCGCGGACTGCCTCGAGCTCGGTGTGGGCCTGCTCGGCGGCGGCGCGAGCGGTGGCGGCGGCGGCGGCCGACTCCACGGCTTGGGACTCCGCCTCGGCCAGCGCCGCACCGGTGGCACCCGAACCCGTAGCCCCGACCCGCCAGCCGGTGGGGCCGAAGCGGTCGCCGTCGGTCGTGACGACGACGGCCTGCGGATGGGCCAGGGCGACATCGACCGCGGCGGCCCAGTCGGCCACGACCACGCTGGCGCCGACCAACACGTCGAGCAGCGCATCGACTCCCGGGCGCGTGCCCCGGACATGCGCCCGCAACGGGTCGCCTCCGGCCACCTCCGGCGACACCGGCTGCGCGGCACCGAGGGCGAGCACGGCGCCGGCGGTCTCGCCCCGGCGCAGTTCCTCGAGGGCCCGCCGGCCGCTGTCGACCGAGTCGACCACCACCGCAGCGATGGCCTCTCCGGCGGCGGCCTCGAACGCGGGCTCCCAGCCGGCATCGACCTCGACCACGTCGAGCAACGTGCCGAGGACACCGCTCACCTCGGCGAGGCGTTCGGCGCCGGCACGGGCCCGGGCATCGTCGAGTGCGGAGGCCAGCGCCTCCGCCCGAGCAGACCAGGTCTGGGCGGCGGCCTCGGCCGAACGGCGGGCTTCATCGGCCGCGGTGGCGATCTCGGCCGCGGCCGCCAACTCGGCAGCCGATGCATCGCGCTGGGAGGCAAGCACGGGTGCGGCTTCGGCAGCCGCGGTCCGATCGGTCGCCAGGCGCTCGGCATCGGCGGTGAGCCGGCCCACCTTCTCCTCCAGACCGGTGAGCCGAGCCACGCCGCGGGCGACCTCGGACTGGCTCCGCTCGACCGACGCTCGAACCGCGGCGAGCTCGCCCCGCACCTCGGCGGCCGCGCCGCTCGGCGTAGCGACGCCCTCGGCCCACTCCTGCTCGAAGGCCTCGCGGGCGAGGACGAGATCGTCCTCGGCGCGCGACAGCTCCAACGCCGCCGGGCCCAGTTCGGCCATCGCCGCCTCGACCTCGACCAGCTCGGCGGCCACCCGGGCGCCGTCGGCCTCCAGGGATGCGATGACGGCCTGGTCCACCGACGCACCCCGATCACGCTCGATGCCGCGCTGGCGCTCGGCCAGCACGGCCACCAGACCGCGGCACCGCTCCCGCAAGGACTCGAAGCGGACCAGGGCGTCACCGAGGTCGTCGCCGCCCATCGCGGAAAGGCGGGCCTCAGTGGCCACCACGTCCGCATCGAGCGTGCGCAAGGTGGTGCGCAGCTCGCGCTCGCCCACCTCGAGTTCGGTGCGGGTCCGCTGACCCTGCTCGAGCCGTTGGCGGAGCCGGGCGATGTCCTGGCCCGCGACGTGGATCCGCAGCGCGGTCAGCTCGGACACGACATCGCCATGGCGGCGAGCGGCATCGGCCTGCTTCTCGAGCGGGCGCAGCTGGCGACGGACCTCACGGAGCAGGTCGAGCAGGCGGGTGAGGTTGGCCTCGGTCGCGTTGAGGCGGCGCTCGGCCTTCTCCTTGCGGCGCCGGAACTTCAAGACGCCGGCGGCTTCTTCGATGATCAGCCGGCGATCCTCGGCCCGGGCGTTGAGCACCGCGTCGATCTGGCCCTGGCTGATGATCACGTGCTGCTGGCGCCCGACGCCCGAGTCCGACAGCAGCTCTTGGATGTCGAGCAGCCGGCACGGGACGCCGTTGATCGAGTACTCGCTGTCACCGGTGCGGAACAGGATCCGGGTGATCGTCACCTCGGTGAACTCGATCGGGAGCATGCCGGCGCTGTTGTCGATCGTGAGCGACACCTCGGCCCGGCCGAGCGCCTGGCGCTTCTGCGTCCCGGCAAAGATCACGTCGTCCATCTTCTGGGAGCGGACCGCGCTCGGGGCCTGGGCACCGAGGACCCAGCCGATGGCATCGACCACGTTGGACTTGCCGCTGCCGTTGGGCCCCACCACCACGGTGACGCCCGGTTCCATGACCAGGGTGGTGGAGTCGGCGAAGGACTTGAACCCCTTGATGGTCAACGACTTCAGGAACACCAGCTACTCCCAGGCGACGGCCGACGGGACAGGGTAGTTCCGGCGCCGGACCGACCCCAGACGACACGCGACACCGTGCCCCACCGCGGCGCCCCCAGTTGGTACCTTGCAGGCAACGCGCCGTACGGAGGTAGGGGTGGCGGAAGCCAAGGTCATCAAGGGGCACCGGTTGGAGCCCTTCGCCAGCTGCGTGGGCGCAAGCCTCGAACACGCGCGGCTGAACGGCGCCAACCTGTACTCGATCGACCTCCGCGGCGCGTCGCTCATCGGGGCCCAGCTCGCCGGTGCGCACCTCGCCGAAGCACGCCTGGCCGGCGCCGATCTCAGCGGAGCCGATCTCACCGGCGCCAACCTGGCCGGAGCGGACCTCGAGCGGGCCAACCTCGTCGGTGCTGAGCTGGGCACGGCCAACCTCCGCCGCACGAACCTGACCGGCGCCCGGATGATGGGCGCCAACACCCTGGGCGCCCGCTTCTGCAAGACCGTCATGCCCGACCTGCGGGTCAACGACAGCCACTGCTGACCGCCGACGACTGATCGGGCCCGGTTCGCCCCTCGCTCAGACGTCCCGACGAAGCAGCCGGCCGAGGCGATCCGCGTCAGACCGGGGTGACCCCGAGGAGCTCGCACGATCCGCGGGCTGTGCCGGCGAGCGCGACCTTGACGGCGACGTCGGCCTGGCCCTTCGGTGCGACCTGCGCCGAGGTCGCTCGCCCTTGGGCGAACACCTGGTCGTGGGCATCGATCAGACCGACGGTGACCTGGAACCGGGCCGCCGGGCCGGTCCGCTGGGTGACGTGCACGGTGGCGACGACACCACCGGGGGCCCGTTTGCACGAGCTGAGCTCACCGATCGCGGTGGCGCCCGACGCGACCGCCGGCGGCCGGGCCACTCCGGTGGTGGGGACCGACGGCGTCGTCGCGGTGGTGGGGGGTGCGGTGGTGGCGGGTGCAGTGGTGGTCGGCGGCGAGGTGGTGGTCGGGGCCAAGGTGGTCGACGTCAGCGGCCGGGTGATGGGCGTGGTCGTGGGGCTGGGCGATGCCAGCGACGACGGCTCGTCCTTGGGCTTGCCGAAGACCACGACGGCGGCGATCAGGAGGGCCACCAGCGCGGCGACCGCAGCGACCTCGGGCAGCCACCCCCACCGGCTCCGCCGGCTGGCCACGTCGTCGTCCGACGCGACCGGGCGCGGACTCGGGCGCGGCTTGCGAACCACCGGCTTGGATGCCGGGGCGGCCGGCGCGACCTGGATCGGGGAGCCGTCGCCCGGGGTGAGGGCGGGGCGGTGACCCGGGCCCTCGACCGGGTCACGGAGATCGATGTCCGGGTCAGCGGTGGACCCACCCAGACCGTTAGCCGTGGCCGGGCCGTCGGTGACCACGAGGGTCCGGCCGTCGGCGGAGACGGCCGCACTCTGATCGGGACCGAGCAACACCGGTTCGCGGAGGCCGGCGACCACGCGGGTCCGGCCGGCGAGGCAGACGATGGTCGCGCCGCCGTCAGGCTCGGCGGTGGCGTGGAACCGGCCGCGAGGCGTCGAGACGACCGCCGGTCCGACGTGGACCTCGTGGTGCCACGGGCTGCGCCGGCGACCGGCGGCGAACCACAGCTGGCCCTGGTCGAGCCGGGTCACGAGGGCCGGCTCGCCACCCGGCGCCCGCACCTGCTCCCGGGTCCACGACGACCACGGCGCGACGCGCGTGACTGCTCCATCGGGGTCGGTGAGGGTGATCGGTTCGGTCGCCCCACCGGGTTCCGAGCCGGTTTCGCCCGGTGTCTGCCTGCCATTGGTTCCCACGGTGCGTCACATTATCGCATCGACCGGCTCGGAGCGTGACCGAAATGGCAAGAATTTCGAGACAGGACGACCATCCCCGGGAAATCTCGCCCGCCCCACACCGTGGGGCAAGTCACATTGGGGTGTGTGCGTTCCAGCGCGTCGAGCGCGCCAAAGCGCACACACGACGGCCAGTCGCGTGAGGGTGTGTGCGTTTCCGGCGCGTCGGGCGCGCCACAGCGCACACACCACGGGCAGCCGCACGGGGAGCCGGGACCGCCGGGTGAGGTGTGTGCGTTCCAGCGCGTCGAGCGCGCCGCAGCGCACACACCACGGGCATGTTGGGGTCAGCCGCAGCCGCAGCCGCAGCCGGTCAGCCGGTCAGCCGGTCAGCCGGTCAGCCGCAGTTGCGCGAGGCCGTGCAGACGAGGGCCGGGACTGGGGCCGGTCCTAGACCTGGCAGGCCTCGCACAGGTACACGGGCTTGTTGCCCATGCGGATCTTGGAGACGACCCCCCGGCAGCGCAGGCAGGCCTTGCCGTCGCGCTCGAACACCTGGAGCTCGTTCGTCCAGCCGCCCGGCTTGCCGGTGGCGTCCGTGTACTGCCCGTCGGAGGTGGTGACGCCGCGGTGCTTGGCTGCCTCGTGCAGCGTCTCCACGACGGCGCGGTAGAAGCGGCGGATCTCCTGGGTCGACAGCGACGAGACCTCGCGGTCGGGCCGGAGGCCCGACTGGTGCAGGATCTCGTCGGCGTAGACGGGACCGATGCCGGCGATCACCGTCCGGTTGAGCAGCAGGTTGCGCAGCTTCATGTCCCGGTGGCGCAGCATCCGCTCGCCGAAGACGGTCCACGAGATCGGCTCGTCGAGGATGTCGACGCCGAGCTCGGCGAGGGCGGGGATGGCCGTCTTGAGCTGGTCGAAGGGCACGACGAACAGCTCGAGCGCACCCGTTTCGTCGATGGCCCGCAGCTGGCCGCCCTGGGTGAAGGTGATGACCACCTTGGTCCCCTTGTCGGCCACCTCCTTGGCGGCCTGGCGCCGGAGCTGGCCGCCGGCGTGGATGTCGGCGATGAGGGCATCCCCCGTGTCGAGCTTCATCACCAGCAACAGGTCGCGGCGCACGACGTTGGTGACCTTGGCCCCTTCGAGGAGGCCGACGAACTGCTTCTTGTTGGTGTGGCGCGGGATGGCGCCGGACCCCGGAACCTCCACCGCCTTGATCCGCTTGCCGCCGATGTCTCGGTCGAGGTCCCGTCGCAGGGTTTCGATCTCGGGCTGCTCAGCCATCGCTATTTTCCTCTCGTGCGGGGAGATCCCCGCGTCCACGTTCAAGCTGCCGCCACGCCTCGCGTGCGGCTGCCTGTTCGGCTTGCTTCTTCGACCGGCCGACGCCGATTCCCGACGGTTCCCCGTCGAGGACCACCACGGCCCGGAAGGTCTTGTCGTGCTCCGGCCCGTCCTCGGTGATCTCGTAGATGACCTGACCCTGGGGGTCACGGGCGACGAGCTCGTGGAGCCGGCTCTTGTGATCTGGGGTGCCGGCGTTGGCGAGGCGGGGCTCGACCAGGCGACCGACCAGTTCGGCCGCCGCCTCCAGCCCGCCGTCGAGGTGGACGGCACCGATCACGGCCTCCATGGCATCGGCGAGGATCGACGGCCGGGCCCGGCCACCCGACGCCGCCTCGCCCTTGCCGAGCAGCAGCACCTCGCCGAGGCGGAGCTCGACCGCCATCTCCGCGAGGGCCGGGGCGCACACGACCGCGGCGCGGACCCGCGAGAGCTGGCCCTCGCCGGATTCCGGGAGCCGTTCGTAGATCTCGTCGGTGACCACCAGGCCGAGCACCGCGTCACCCAGGAACTCCAGGCGTTCGTTCGACGCGAAGCCGGCATGTTCGGCGCACCACGATCGATGCGTGAGCGCCTGGCCGAGCAGGGCGATGTCGACGAACTCGTACCCCAGGCGCTCCCGGAACGCGCTGAACGCGACCGGGGGGATGGGGAAGAACCCGTCGCCCTCGGACCGGACCGGCGCCGGCATGGGCGCGTCGACGGGCCCGGGCCCGGGGAAGAGGGTCACTCGAGCCCTAGCTCCCGGCCAGCTTGGCGAAGACGTAGTCCACCGCGTCGCGGACGGTCTTGAGGTCTTCGAGGTCTTCGTCTTCGATGCGGAACCCGACGGAGCGCTCGCCGAGCTCCTCCTCGAGCTCCTCGACCAGCTCGATCAGCGCGAGCGAGTCGGCGCCGAGGTCGTCGGCGAACGAGTCGCCCTCGTTGATGCCGCCGGGGTCGGTCTCCAAGATGTCCGCGAGCCGGTCACGGACGAGGTCGAAGACGTCCTGACGGCTCATGGGTCCCTGTTCCACGTGGGTCTCGGCGGGCACGATGCACTCCTGGTCGGCGAATGGGCCTGGGCACTGTAGCCGTTTTGAAACTTTGTGCGCTCGTGAAGGATCCCTGCTGGCGGGCCCACGGACAGTGGCCATCGCGTGCGCTGACCCCCCGGCACCATGATGGTCCGGCCCGTGTCCTGCACGCCCCGGAGCACCCGATGACCGAAGCCAACCCACCCGAACCCCCTGTCGCCCGTCCGGACGGGCCCGACGACCCCGCTGATCAGGTCCCCGAGGCGGCCGATCCCACCGGGGTGGTCGAGATGAGCCCCACCGACGCGGCCATCGCCGACGCCGTCTCGCTCCTCTCGGGCCCCGCCCTCGACGTGCCCGATCCCCGACCCACGGCGGAGGAGCTGGAGGCGACCTGGGGACCGGAGGCCTCCGACGGGGTGGCCGCCCTCCGAGCGGACCTCGACGGCAAGCGGGTCGGGCTGGCGATCAGCGGCGGCGGCTCGCTGGGGAGCTTCGAGGCCGGCGCCCTGCGCTTCCTCTACGACCACGGGCGCATCCAGCCCGCGGTGCTCACCGGCAACTCGGCGGGCGCCCTCAACGCCGCCAAGCTCGCCCACGGCCCCGGACCCAACGGGGAGCCGATCATCGACGAGGTGGAGCGCCTCTGGCGGTCGATGCGCATCAACCCCGACATGTGGGAGCCCGAGCCCTGGCTCGAGCGCATCATCGCCTCGGCCCAATGGGCCTCGGCCATCCGCGGCCAGATCACCGGGACGAGCAACGCCGCCAACGCGATGCGGATCGCGGTGCGCGTCGTGGGAAGCCTGGTCCGCCGGCCCGAGGAGACCGACGGGACCTTCGACGCGATCAAGGCCGCCCTCGACGCCCAGTCCTTGCTCTCGCTGCGCCCCGTGAGCGACCTCATCAAGGCCGAGCTCGACGTCGAACGGGTGGCCGCGTCAGGCATCGTGTTGCGCATCGGCACGGTCTCGCTGGAGTCCGGCGAGCTCCGCTACATCACCGAGACCGGCGAGATCCACGACCGCGACGACCAGCCGACCGGCCTGGCGCCGGTACCGCTGGCCGATGGCATCCTCGCCTCGGCATCGATCCCCGTGGCGTTCCCGCCGGTACGCCTGGGAGACGAGCACTACGTCGACGGCGGCGCCCGCGAGATCCTCCCGCTCGAGTTGCTCGTGCACCACCTCGATGTGGACCGGGCCATCGCCATCTCGGCCAGCTCGCCTGCCATCGACCGCGCCGGCAGCTTCGCCGAGCGATCCATCCTCGACATCCTCCGCCGCGTCACCGCCGAGATCGCCACCAACGAGACGCTGCGCAAGGAGCTGTCGCCTCCCGGCGGCTGGGGGCCGACCGTGCGCCTCGTCGTCCCCGAGATGGACGTGCACGACGCCATGACGGTCGATCCCGCCTTGATCGCCATCTCCTTCGACTACGGGTGGCTCCGCGCCGCCGACCTGCTGCTCGGCCTCGACGCTTCGGTGGCCGCCCTGAGCACGGAGCTCACCCGCACCCGCGTCGCCCTGCGGCGCCTGGCCGGCCCGTTGCCCTCGCTGTTCGGCACCGACGAGCCCGACCCCGCCGATGCACCCGCCTGGGTCGACGGCGAGGCCACGCTCACGGCCCGGCTCCGCGAGCAGACCGAGGCGCGCCGCGAGCTCGGCGCTCCCCTGCCGCCGTCCCTGCTCGGCTGGCTCGACGCCACCGCCACCGCCACGGCCACCGCCATCCCCACCGCCACCCCCGCTGGCACCGGCTGACGGCGCACGGCGCGGGCGCGACTGCGGTCGGGCGCTACTCGGCGGGTTCGGGGCGGATGGTGCGGGCCACCGCGCCGACGAGGTCGGCGTCGACCATCTCGGTGGCCACCTTCACCGCGTTGACCACCGCGGTGGCCGACGACGAACCGTGGCTGATGATGCAGACGCCGTTGAGGCCGAGGAGCATGGCCCCGCCGGTGTTGTCGGGGTCGAGCTGGCCGTAGAGCGGCAGCAGGGCGGGCAGCAGCACGTCACCAGCGGCCTTGGTCTCGGCGTTGGTGCCGAACGAGGCGAGGATCGCCCTCACGAGCGCCCGCATCCCGCCCTCGAGCGTCTTGAGCACGACGTTGCCGGTGAAGCCGTCGGTGACGACGACGTCGAGGTCGGGCGACATGATGTCGCGGCCCTCGACGTTGCCGACGAACTCGGCGCCGGTGCTCCCGATCCAGGAGCCCTCGGCCAGCAGGGCGTGGGTCTCCTTGACGAGCGAGTTGCCCTTGGTGGGCTCCTCCCCGATCGACAACAGGCCGACCTTCGGAGCCGCGATGCCGTAGCGATGGCGGGCGTACACCGCGCCCATCTGGGCGAACTGGACGAGCCACTCGGCCGAGCACTCGGCGTTGGCGCCCGCATCCAGCAGCACCGTCGGGATGTCGGCGCCCGGGCACGGGATGGGGGTGGCGATGGCCGGGCGGGCGGCACCGGGCACCCGCTTCATCCGCAGGAGCGCCGAGGCCATGGTGGCTCCGGTGTTGCCGGCGGAGACCATGGCGCAGGCCTTGCCGTCGCGCACCGCCTCCGCCGCCCGGACGAGCGACGAGTCCTTCATGGTGCGGACGCTCTTGCCGGGATCGGCGTCCATGGCGATCACCTCGGACGCGGGGATCACCTCGAGCCCGTGCGTGTCGCCCAGCTCCTCGGGGCGGCCGACGAGCACGACCGGAACGCCAAGCTCGTCGCGGGCGCGGATCGCGCCCGCCACGATCTCGGCGGGGGCCTTGTCACCACCCATCGCGTCGACGGCGACGGGAAGGCGGGAGGTGTCGATGGCGGTCATGACCTGGGCCGGAGCCGCAACCGTCAGTCGACCTCGATGGCCTGGCGGCCGTGGTACCAGCCGCAGTTGCCGCACACGACGTGGGGCAGCTTGGCCGAGCCACAACGGGGGCAGAGGCTCCGCGAGGGGGCGTCGAGGCGCCAGGCCGAAGCACGCCGGCTCCGGCTCTTGGACTTGGAGGTCTTCTTCTTGGGGACAGCCATCGTCGTCGGTCCTGTGTGAGGTTCGGGGGCGCCACGGTGCGCCGGACGCGAGCGGGAGATCGTAGCGACCGATACCCGTCCCGGTCGAAGTGAGCCAGGGTCGGCGGGCGGCGATCGCTACAGGTCGAGGTCGTCGAGGGCGGCCCAACGAGGGTCCCGCGGCGCTTCGCCGTCGGGAGCGTCGGTGTCGGGTGCGGGGTCTCCCTCGACCACGACGGGAAGGGCACCCGGGGCCGGGCCGGCGCAGTCCTCGGCGCACAGCGGCGCGAGCGGCAGGGCGAGCAGGGCGGTGTCGTGCAGCAGCGGGCCGATGTCGATGTGGTCGTGGTCGAGCGGCCAGGTCTCTCCGTCGACCGGCTTGGTCTCGAAGACCTCGCGCAGGTCGAGCGTGGCGATGCCATCGATGGGCCGGAGGCAGCGCCGGCACTCGCCCACCCACGGCACCGTGGCCTCCGCGGTGAGCACGACGCCGTCGTGGATGGATTCGACCTCCCCGTCCAGACGCACCTCGGACCCGTCGGGGACGCCGACCCCGACGTCGGCCAGGGCCAGGCCGGCGGCCTCGATCGCGCTGTGCACCTCGAGCCGGCTGCCGAGGCGCCGGCGGATCTCGGTGACCGAGACGATCAGGTGCGGCGGATGCGGCGGCTGGGGCGCGTCGGCCCCGGCGCTCACGAGCGGTCCTGGTCGAAGAGCGCCTCGTCGACCGGGTCGGGCTCGGCTTCGGGCTCGGGGCGGGCAAGGTTGGTGGCCTGCAGCTTCTCGCGACCCGAGGCGACGAGCTTCAGGGTGCGTTCCAGCACGATCTCGAAGCTGGCGAGCTTCTGGTCGCAGAAGTCCTCGCACTCGAGGCGGAGGCGGCGGGCCTCGGCCTCGGCTCCTTCGACGATCCGACGAGCACGGTGCTCGGCCGCCTTGACGACCTCGGCACGCTGCACCATCCGCTCGGCGCGGGCGCGGGCGGCATCGGTGATCTCGTCGCCGTCGGCCCGCATCTTGGCCAGGTACTCGTCACGCTCCTTGCGAAGCCAGCGGGCCTCGCGCAGCTCGTCGGGCAGGCGCTCGATCGCCTCCTCCAGCAGGTCGAGCACCTCCTCCTTGTTGATCATCGCCGAGGCCGACAACGGCATCGGCCGGGCCGCGCCGACCAGCTCCGCCACGCGGCGCAGCAGCTCCTCGGCGTCCACCGGCTGGGCCCGACCCAGCAGCCGCGCCCGCGGGCGCGGCTCGGCCGGGTCCGGGTCGACCTCGCCGCCTTCGGCCTCGGTGTCGTACGGGGGGTAGTCGTCGTCGTAGCTCATGGGTGCGAAACCTTCTGCCCCGTCCGGGGCGATGCGTGGAAGGACGGCGCCATCCGCGGACCGGCGCTCATCAGGAGAACGCCTCCTTGAGGCGGGTCGCCACGGGGGCGGGGACCATCGAGCTCACGTTGCCACCGAACCGGGCGATCTCACGGATCCACTTGGAGGCCACGAAGGAGTGCTCGGTGGCCGACGGGATGAACATGGTGTGCACCCCCGAGATGGCGAAGTTCATCTGGCTCTGCTGGAGCTCGGACTCGAAGTCCGACACGGCGCGAAGCCCCTTGACGATGAAGTCGGCCTCGACCTCACGGGCGAGGTCGACGACCAGGCTGGAGTAGGTCGTGGCCCGGACGTTGGCCAGGTGGGCGACCGATTCCGCGATCATCTCGCCCCGCTCGGCCAGGCTGAACAAGCCGGTGGTCTTCTGGGGGTTGCCGATCGAGGCCACCACGACGTCGTCGAACAGGCTGGAGGCGACCTCGATCAACTCGAGGTGGCCGTTGTGGATGGGATCGAACGACCCCGGGTACAGCACGCGGGTCACGAGGTAGCTCCGGCGGGGGACGCGAACGCCACCACCGTACTGCCGTACCGGCGGACTCGGATGCCTTCCAGGGACGCCGGCAACGCCACCTCGTGGTCGGATTCGATCACCGCGACGCCGCCGGGGGCGAGGCTGGGGGCGACCGCGTCGAGCAGGGCCGGCCAGCGGTCGTAGTCGTAGGGCGGATCCAGGAGCACCAGGTCCCACGGACCGGCTGCGGCCAGTTCACGGAACCCGTCACCGGGCACGACACGGGCCTGTCCGGCCAGCCCCGTGGTCCGGAGGTTGGCCTCCACGACGGCTCGCGCCGCGGCGACGCTGTCGACGAAGGTGGCGCGATCCGCTCCCCGCGACAGCGCCTCGATCCCCAGGGCGCCGCTCCCGGCGAACGCATCGAGCACCCGGGCGCCCTCGACCACGCCGAGGCTCTCGAGCGCGTTGAACGTGGCCTGGCGCACCCGGTCGGCCGTCGGACGCGTCGCCGAGCCAGGCGGGGCATCGAGCCGGAGGCCACCGACCGAGCCGGCCACGACCCGCAGGGCGCCGCGGCTCGCGGCCGCCG
>JAOBWM010000119.1 GCA_025463365.1 Acidimicrobiales bacterium | reverse complement strand
AGGAGGGCCTTGGGGCGGGGGTCGCCCTTCACGTGGGCCGAGCACTGGTTCATCACGTAGCCGAAGCCGATCTCGCGCTCGGGCAGGGCGCAGCCGAGCGAGCCGCCGAGGCCGGAGTGGCCATAGGAGCCCTCCCCGAGCATCTGCGAGATGGGATCGGACAAGAACACGCCCGAGCCGATGCGGTTCGGCGAGCCGATCAGGACCAGGTCGTCGCCCTCGGAGCGCACGGCGCGGGCGTCGTCGACCTGGGCGGCGCCGAGGAGGCGGGTCCCGTCCACCTCGGCGACCGTCGCGCCGTAGATCGCGGCGAGCGACCGGGCCGACGTGCAGCCGTTGGCCGCCGGGATCTCCGCCCGCAGGAGCTGCGGCTCGTTGAAGTTCGTGATGTACACCGGGGCGATCATGAAGGCCCGGTTCGTGGGCGTGCCCGGGGTGAGGAGCGCCGCGAACATCGGATCGGCGCCGTCACCCCCGATCGCGCCGGGCGGGAAGTCGATCAGCGGTGCCACCCGGGCCAGCTGCTCCTCGGTGGCACCGATGCTGAACTCGGCGCCGACGGGTCCGGCGACGTGCTCGCGGACGTAGGCGCCGACCGACAGCCCTGACACCCGGCGGATGAGCTCACCGACGAGGTGGCCGTAGCTGATGGCGTGGTAGCCGTGGGCGGTGCCGGGCTCCCACAGCGGCTCAGCGGCGGCGAGGGCGTCGATGAAGGGATTCCAGGCGCAGAACTCCTCGACCGTGAGGACGCGGTCGATGCCGACCACGCCCGAGCGATGGGCGAGGACCCACCGCACCGGGATGTCCTGCTTGCCGTTGGCCGCGAACTCGGGCCAGTACTGCGCCACCGGGGCGTCGAGGTCGATCAGTCCGCGCTCAGCGAGCTGGTGGATGGCGATGGCCAGGATGCCCTTCGTGCTCGAGAAGACCAGTTGGAGGGTGTCGGCGGCGTAGGGCCGGCCGGTGGCGGGATCGGCGGTCCCGGCCCACAGGTCGACCACCTGCACCCCTCCGACGCGCACCGCGCATGCCGCACCGACCTCGCCGTGCTCGCGGAAGTTGGCCGCGAACGCGTCAGCCACCTTCTCGAAGCCGTCGGCGACCGTGCCGTGGATCTCGACCGTCATCTCGTGCCCTCTCCCCCGGGATGCCCTCGCATCGCAGAAGATGAATGGTATTCAATTTGCTCCGACGAGGCGAGGGCTCGCCGTGTGCCATGAGGCACGGGCAGGATGGCGGGATGCGCCGCACGATCTTCAACGAGGAGCACGACCTGTTCCGCCAGGCCTTCCGGCAGTTCGTCGAGAAGGAGATCACCCCCCACCACCTCCAATGGGAGAAGGACGGGATCGTGCCCCGGGAGCTCTTCACCGCCGCGGGAGCATCGGGGTTCCTCGGCATGGACGTGCCCACCGAGCACGGGGGCGGAGGTGCCGAGGACTTCACGTTCAACCTGATCATCGGGGAGGAGGTCCAGCGATCCGGCACCGGCGGGGCCGGCTTGGGCATCACGCTCCACAACGACATCTGCCTCCCCTACTTCTTGACCCTGTGCACCGAGGAGCAGAAGCAGCGGTGGCTGCCGGGCATCTGCTCGGGCGAGCTCATCACCGCCATCGCCATGACCGAGCCCGGCATCGGCTCCGACCTCGCCTCCATGGGCACCTCTGCCATCCGCGACGGCGACAGCTACGTGGTGAACGGTTCGAAGACCTTCATCACGAACGGCATCAACGCGGACCTCGTCATCACCGCGGTGAAGACGGACCCGAGCCAGCGCCACAAGGGGATGAGCCTCGTCGTCCTGGAGCGCGGCATGGAGGGCTTCGAGCGGGGTCGCAACCTCGAGAAGGTCGGGCTCCACAGCCAGGACACCGCGGAGTTGTTCTTCACCGACGTGCAGGTGCCGGTGGCGAACCTCCTCGGCACCGAGGGCCAGGGCTTCGTCCACCTCGTGCACAACCTGCCGCAGGAGCGGCTGTCGATCGCGGCAGCAGGCGTGGCGGCGGCCGAAGCTGCGTTCGGGTGGACGCTCGACTACACGAAGGACCGCAAGGCGTTCGGCCAGCCCGTCGGCTCGTTCCAGAACAGTCGCTTCAAGCTGGCCGAGATGCGGACCGAGATCGACTTCGCCCGGGTCTTCGTCGACCGGTGCGTCGACGCGCTGAACGCCGGCGAGCTCACCGCCGAGGAGGCGGCCGAGGCCAAGTGGTGGTGCACCGAGCTGCAGAAGCGGGTGGTCGACACGTGCGTCCAGCTCCACGGCGGGTACGGCTACATGCTCGAGTACCCGATCGCCCGGGCGTACACCGATGCCCGCATCACGACCATCTACGGCGGCACCACCGAGATCATGAAGGAGATCGTCGGCCGCTCCCTCGGCGTCTGAGCCGCGGGCGCTGACGAGCCGCGATGGGCTCGTGGCTCAGCACCCCACTCAGCGGCGGAGGAGGTCCTTGGCGATGTGGGTGATCTGGATCTCGTCGGTGCCGGCGTAGATCTGGAGCACCTTGGCGTCCCGGGCCAGCTGCTCGACACGGAACTCGCTCATGTAGCCGTTGCCGCCCAACACCTGCACCGCTTCGAGGGCGACGTCGGTGGCAGCGCGGGCCGAGTAGAGCTTCATCGCCGATGCCTCGGCGAGGGTCATGGAGTGGCCGGCTGCCGACATCTCGATGGTGCGGAACACCAGGTTCTCGACGTTGAGGCGGGCGACCTCCATGCGGGCGAGCTTGTCCTGGATGAGCTGGAAGTCGCCGATTGGCTGGCCGAACTGCACGCGGTTCTTGGCGTACTCCACCGAGATCGACAGGCACTCCTCGATGATGCCGAGGGCCATGGCGGCGACGCCCGAGCGCTCCTGCATGAACGTGGCCTTGGCACCCTCGCGCCCACCCTTGGCGACATCCTCGGTCTCGCCGACGAGCCGGTCGATGCCGACGCGGACGTCGTCGAGGAACAGCTCGCCGGTGGGCGAGGAGTGCATGCCCATCTTGCGCAGCGGCTTGCTCTGCTCGAGGCCGGGCATGCCCTTGTCGAGCACGAACGACAGGACCTTGCGGTCCTTGGGCTCGTTGCCCTCGTCGAGCTTGCAGATGAACACGATCGTGTCGGCGTAGGGGCCGTTGGTGATGAAGGTCTTCGAGCCGTTGAGGACGTACTCGTCGCCGTCCTTGCGGGCGGTGGCCTTCATGGAACCGAAGGCGTCGGACCCGGAGTTGGGTTCGGTGATGGCCCAGGCGCCCACCTTGTCCATGGTCAGCAGGTCCGGGACCCACCGCTCCTTCTGGGCGATCGTGCCCTTGGCGTTGATGGCGGCCGACGTGAGGCCCATCGACACGCCCATGGCGGTCACCATGCCGGGACACACCTTGCACAGCTCGATGATCGGGATGAGCGTCAGCGACGAGGCTCCCCCGTCGCCGTCACGAGACGGCTTCTCGGGTGGGGCCTCACCCTTGGCGACGGCCTCGGCCACCGCCTTCTCGAAGGCGATCGTCTTGGCGAAGCGGTCTCGGGCGGCCACGTCCATGCCGAAGTCACGGAACAGCTTGCGCAGCACCTCGTAGGGCGGCGTCACGCCGTGCTCGAACTCGTCGATCCGCGGACGGATCGCCTTCTCGATGAACTGCCGGACTGCGCCGCGCACCATCTCCTGCTCGTCGGTCCACTGGTACACGGCGACACCTCCGGTTCGGGCTCGCGAGCCCGGCGTTCCTGGGACGACCGAGGCTAGTCGACCAACTTGACCGTCCGGTCAAGTTGGCCGGGAGGCGGGACGGGGGCGGGCCGGGGGCGGGCCGGGGCCGGGCTGGTGGACCGGGTGGGCAGAATGTTCGAATGGGCAGGAAGCGGAACCGGCGTGAGCTCACTGCTGCGCATGCCGCGAGCGAGCCGGTCCTGGCCCGGCGGAACGTCTGGAAGGCCGATCACCTCGAGGGGTTCGTGGTCGACGTCGACGAGGACTGGGTCGTGCTCAACCTCGTCTACGACGTGGGCCTGAACGGCTGGTCCGTCGTACGGATCGACACGCTGCGCGAGATCGAGCGCCAGGGCCCGGACACGTTCATCGCCCGGGCCCTCGACTGGTACGGCGAGCAGCCGACGCCCCTGGAGGTGGACCTCGAATCCACCGCCGACCTGCTGCGATCGGCCGCCGCCCGCTTCCCGGTCCTCACGCTCTACACCGAGGTCGTCGACCACACCGTCTGCGTGATCGGCCGCCCGCAGCGCATCACCGAGAAGAAGATCGACGTCCTCGAGCTCTCCAGCGAGGCGGCGTGGTCGAGCAAGCAGCGGAGCCTCAGGCTGGACGACATCACCCGGGTCGACGTCGGCGGCCGCTACGAAACCGTCCTCCACCACCTCGGCGGCTACCCACCCGTCGCTCACTGACGCGCCGAGGGGCCGCGGCCGCGCTGGCCCGCTCAGCGGGGCGGTGCCCGGCCACCGTCGTCCCCTTGGAGCACCTGCACCGCTCCTTGGGCGAGCTCGACCTCCGTACTCCACCCCGTGGCGACTCGGACGCCGATCGCCTGGCTCAGATCATCGACCAGGGCGCGGCTCGGCGGCTCGTCTACGGGCCGATGGCTGGGCAAGCGCTGGTGAGTCTTGGCTGTCATTGTCCCTCGGGAGCGTGCTCGTATGGGTTCGCCAGGTGACCCATCGTCCTGAAACAGACAGGATGCTCCTCGCCAGGATGGCCGACCATGTGGCGCCATCCCCGCCGACGCCGAGTCGTACGGCACGAGTTCGGGTCGGATCGGATCAGCCCGTCCCGCACGACATCAGGCCCGCAGACCGCGCCGTCGGCGCCCGGGGGTGCGTCCATTGGGGGCGCTCCGGTGCTGCTCCCTAGGGTTGTGGCAGACCCTCCGCGCCCGATCCAGGCGCCCGCAGCTCGTCACTGGAGACTCGATGCGCAACCCGAAGGACTTCTTCCGCCCCCTCGCCGTGGGGGCCCCCGAGCCGGTGCGGGAGATCCCGTTCCGGCCGTCGCGGATGATCCACTTCTTCCCGTCGTCGAACCAGAAGATGGTCGGGAAGCTGCCGGACATCATCCCCACCGTCGACGTGATCCTCGCCAACCTCGAGGACGGCGTCCCGGCCACCGACAAGGAAGCGGCGCGCGCCGGGCTGGTCGAGGTGGCCAAGAAGACCGACTTCGGCGACACGCAGTTCTGGACCCGGGTCAACTCGCTCGACTCGCCGTGGGGTCTCGACGACCTCACCGCCGCCGTGCTCGAAGCCGGCGACGCGCTCGACGTGATCATGATCCCGAAGGTCGAGGGCCCCGAGGACATCCACTACGTCGACCGGCTCCTCGCCCAGCTCGAGGCCAAGGCCGGCCTCACTGAGCCGATCCTCGTCCACGCCATCCTCGAGACCGCGCGCGGCGTGGCCAACGTCGAGGAGATCTGCGCCGCCAGCCCGCGCATGCAGGGCCTGTCGCTCGGCCCGGCCGACCTGGCCGCCAACCGACGGATGAAGACCACGCGAGTCGGCGGTGGCCACCCCGGCTACCTCGTGCGGCAGGACCCGATCGATGGGGACATCGAGGGCGAGACCCACCCCCGAACCACCTACCAGCAGGACCTCTGGCACTACACCGTGGCCCGCATGGTCGATGCCTGCGCCGCCAACGGGATCCTCCCGTACTACGGCCCGTTCGGCGACATCAAGGACGTGGTCGCGTGCGAGGACCAGTTCCGCAACGCGTTCCTGCTCGGTTGCGTCGGCGCATGGAGCCTGCACCCCGTGCAGATCGCCATCGCCAAGAGGGTGTTCTCCCCCGACCCGGCCGATGTGGCCCACGCCCTCGAGGTCATCGAGGCCATGGGTGACGGCACCGGTGCGGTGATGCTCAACGGGAAGATGGAGGACGACGCGTCGGTGAAGCAGTGCCGGGTGATGGTCGACCTCGCCCACCAGCTCGCCGACCGTGACCCCGAGCTGGCCACCAGCTACGGGTTCGCCGCGGCCGGATCGGAGGCCTGATCGTGGCCACCGCCGAGCAGGTCGAGATCCTCCCCCGCCGTTCCGTCCTCTACATGCCCGGTGCCAACGAGCGAGCGCTGGAGAAGGCGAAGGGCCTCGACGCGGACGCCCTGATCCTCGACCTCGAGGACGCGGTCGCCCCCGACGCCAAGGCCGAGGCCCGCGAGCGCGTGTGCGCGGCCGCCTCGTCCGGCGAGTACGGGTCGAAGGAGGTGGCGATCCGCGTCAACGGCATCACCACCCAGTGGCACGCCGACGACATCGCGGCCGCGGCCAAGGTGGGCCCCGACGCCATCGTCGTGCCCAAGGTCGACTCGGTCGACGACGTGCACGCCATCGAGCGAGCCCTCCAGGCCGGTGGCGCCCCCGACAGGACGAAGATCTGGGCCATGGTCGAGACGCCGGTCGCCATGCTCCACGCCGAGGCCATCGCCGCCGCGAGCGAGCGCCTCACCGTGCTCGTGATGGGCACCAACGACCTGGCCAAGGAGCTCCACGCCGAGCACGTGCCCGGCCGCCAGCCGCTCCTCACCGGGCTCGGCCTCTGCCTGCTCGCCGCCCGGGCCACCGGCAAGGTGATCCTCGATGGCGTCTACAACGACATCAAGGATGTCGAGGGCTTCGAGGCCGAGTGCCTCCAAGGCCGCCAGATGGGCTTCGACGGCAAGACCCTCATCCACCCGAGCCAGCTCGAGCCGGCCAACCGCATCTGGGCCCCCACCCAGGATGCGGTCGAGGACGCGCGAGCCCTCATCGCCGCCTTCACCGACGCGATCGCGGCGGGCAAGGGCGTCGTCACCCACAACGGCCGCATGATCGAGAACCTCCACGTCGACAACGCCCGCCGCGTCCTCGCCGTCGCCGACGCCATCACCGCCCGCCAGGACTGACCGGGACTGACCGGCTTCTACGACGCCACGACGTCGTCGCGGATCCACTTCTGGGTCCGCGGGAAGATCCACAGGCGCAGCGTGCCGAACGGCCCGACGACGACGCCGTGGCGACGCATCGTGCGTGCCGGCCCGCCGTGCACGGCGACGATGCCCGCCTCCAGCACGCGATTCGCGTCCGCCTCAGCCAGGCGCAACCAGGCGACGTGGCGCTCGTCGTGGGCATCCACGACGCGGACCCAGTCCTCGTCGACGATGCGCCACCCGCGCTGGATCGAGCCGAACGGCGGGCGTCGGCGCGGATCGGCGCCCTCGGCCCACGGCACCTCCCGGTAGTCGTCGACGACGCCCCACCAGCGCGGCCCGACGCCCGTCACCACCCACCAGAGCGGGGCGAGGGTGAGCCGTTCGGACCACGCGAGTCGGGGCGGCGTCCCTTGGAGGTCGGTACCGGCCAGGTCGACGTCGCGCACGGCACGGAAATGGTGGCCCCGGTCATCGCGGTGGTCGACACCCTCGTGATGGGGATGCTCGGGACCCTTCGCCCGCCGCTTCGGCCGCCGGCGCCGCGACACCGGATCCACGTGGACCACCTTGCCGGTGCGCTCGTCGCGACCTTCCGTCATGAGGGAATGGTCGCACGTCGCGCTTGGCCGAATCCCGCCGGACGCTTCGGGGCGTCCGCCATCAGAGGTAGCGACGGCCGCGGGCTCGCGCCCGCTCACGACGTACCGCCTTGGCCCGTCGAGCGCCGAGCTCGCCGAAGATGCCAGGGTCGGCCGGAAGCTCGACCACCCGGTCACCCATCGATCGCACCGGGTCGAACGGCCCGGCGAACGCGATCCATCGCATTCCGTCTGCGCCGCCGCCGAACATGGCCACCACCGGCTCGTCGCGCAGCCGTCGCGCTCCTCGTCGGCCGACCTCGACCCAGCCCAGGTCCTCCTCGTCGACGGCATCGACGACGTGGACCCACCGCCCAGCCAAGCTCACGCCGCTGAGGTACTGGTGCCGAGCGGTGCCGTCGACCGTGCGGTGATCGACCAGGAACACCCAGCGGCCGCTGCCGTGGCCAAGGGACCAGACTCGACATCCGATCTGCCCGGCCCAGTACCAGGCCAACGTTGCGAGGAGCAGGCCGAACCACCAGCCGTCGGCGAGGCCGGCACTGGCGATCACCCCGGCAACGATCGCGAAGCCCGCCAGCCCCAGGACGAGGGCAGGGATCCAGGCGCGCCGCAGCTGGACGGCAGCGACACGGTCCGGACCGTCCTCGGCAGCGAGCGGTGACGTCGCGGCCCGGTCCGGCGAGGACGGCCGCGGTGCGGCCGCCGGTCGGGGCCCAACTCGCCCGCCCACGATGCGCCCCGTCCGCTCGTCACGCTCCACCGCCACGGCCCGGATCTTGGCATGTCGGTGATG
>JAOBWM010000083.1 GCA_025463365.1 Acidimicrobiales bacterium | reverse complement strand
ATGGCCTCGGAACTGGTGACCAACGTGATCCAGCACACCCGTTCGTCGAACGCGATGATCACCCTGAGGCTCGACCCGACGTCGGTGACCGTCACCGTGACCGATGAGGCCGACCAGTTGCCGAGGCTGTGCGATGAAGGGACCGGCCTCGATCGATCCGGGCGCGGCCTTCGCATCGTCGATGCCTTGTCCGCTGAATGGGGCGTCGAAAGCGTTCGACAGGGCGGGAAGCGGGTGTGGTTCATGCTGGCGTTCGACTTGGGCTTCCCCCCACCGAGGACACCCCTCGACCGGTGACCCGGAATGCCGGTCCGCCACCGGATCGGGATCGGGGACGAGTTCGGGTGGGGCCCAGTTCGGGTGGGCTGAGTCGCGTCGAGACGAGGGGCGATTCGGGCACCGCTAACCTCGCCGAGATGTCCGGCCGGTACTCGTTCTCCCTTCCCGAGCCTCGCCAACGGGACGGGTGGTTCCGGATCGGAAGCGTCGACGTCACCACGACGGCATTCGTCGTCGGCCTCGGCGTGGCATCGATGCTCCTGTACGCCCTCGATCCCGCCACCGCGTTCAAGGGCGCGTTCGTCTCCGAACTCGTGCGCCACGGCGATCTCTGGCGGCTCGTCACCTGGCCGCTGACCAACCCGCCCGACAGCCTGTGGGCCATCGTCGGGCTGGTCGTCTTCTGGTTCCTCGGCCACCTGATCGAAGACGAGCTGGGCCGCAAGCCGATGGCCGTCCTCCTGGCCGCCATGGCGGTGGTCCCGACGGTGCTCGTGACCCTCCTCAACGTGGCCAACGAGACCGGCAACGGCCGCTGGTCGACCTACTCGTTCTCCGTCTCGTTCTTTTCGCTCGCGCTGCTGACGATCTACGGGATCGAGCACCCCAACGCCAAGTTCTTCTTCGGCATCCCCGCGTGGGTCATCGCCGCGGCCTTCCTGTTCATCGAGGTGCTCCGCGATGTCGGCGATCGAGCCTGGGCCCAGCTGATCCTCGTGCTCCTGGTCGTCGCCGTGGGCTGCATCGGGGTCCGCCAGCGCGGCATGCTCGACCAGCTCACGTTCATCCCGAGGGCGAAGCGCCTGGCTGGACCCGCCCCATCCCCGTATGGCGAGATCGGGTCGGCGCGCCCGAACCGCTCCAAGCGATCCCGTCGACGCAAGGGGCCGTCGGGCGCCGGCTCCGTTGTGTCGGGGCCGTGGGGGCAACCCGGCGGACCGACACCACTGGAGCAGGCCGAGCTCGACGTGTTGCTCGACAAGATCAGCGCCACCGGCATCGACTCGCTCAGCGCGCAGGAGAAGGACCGCCTCAACGCGCTCAGCAAGCGCATGCGCGGCTCCTGAACCGACCTCAGGCCACCGCCGCGTCGGCGGCCACCGAGGGGGTCGGGTCGCCGAGGGCCGCGATCCGGATGGGCCGCAAGAGGCGGAGCAGGATCACCGCCGACAGGAGCGCGACGCCGGACAGCGCGGTGACCTCGCCGAGCCCGACATGGTCCGCGATCGGTCCTTGCAGCCCGGCGCCCACGGGGTACAAGACGCCGAGGGCGAGGAAGTAGAAGCTCAGGACCCGGGCCCGAAGCTCGGCCGGCGCACGCAACTGGACCACGGTGCCGATGCCGGAGAACACGAACATGTAGGTGGCGCCGACCGCGACGAGTGCGGCAGTCGCAAGGGCCGGTGTCGGTGACACGCCGTACAGCACCAGCGCGGCGGGGAGCAGCACGAAGCTGAGCATCAACGCCCGGAAGCGGCCGAGCCGTCCGGCGATGACCGGTAGGAGCAGGGCGCCGGCGACCGCCCCGATGCCCTGCGCGGTCACGAACCTGGAGGTGAGGCTCGAGTCACCGTCGAACCGCACCCGCGCCATCGCCGGGATGAGGGCGATGAACGGCGACGCAGTGAGCGCCACCACGGAGATCATGAGGATCGCGGAACGCACCCCGGGCTCGTCCCACGCAGCCTTGGCACCGACCCGGATCCGAGTCCACAACGACGCGTCGTCGGTCGACGGAGGATGCGGCCGCAAGCGAAGGGCTTGCAGGGCGACCAGCATCGCCGCGAACGACACGGTGTTCACCGCGAAGGCGGTCGTGTACGAGCCGAACGCGATCGCCAACCCTGCGAGCGCCGGTCCGACGACCCGGCCCAGGTTCCATTGCGCCTGGCTGAGCGATACCGCGGCGAGGAGGTCGGCGGGCGGCACGAGGTCGGGCAGCATCGCGCTGTAGGCGGGAAAGCCGAGGCCCGCCACGCAGCCGGCGAGGAAGACGACGGCGGTCACCGCGCCGGGCGACGCCTTCCCCGACAACGACAGGAGGGTGAGGGCACCCGCGCACAGCATCTGCAGGGCCGTCATGGTGACGACCAGGCGCCGCCGGTCGAGCCGGTCCGCGACGGCCCCACCGATCGGCCCCAACAGGCCCATCGGCAAGAACCCCGCGGCGGCCACGAGCGCCGTCCACGCCGCCCGACCGGTGCGGTGGGCGATGAGGTCCCCGACGGCAACGGTCTCCATCCAAGTCCCCACGTTGGAGATCAGCGCCGCCGACCAGATGAGGGTGAAGTTGCGGTGCCGGAACGGGGCGAACGCCGCGCCGCGCGGCGGTCGGCCGCTCGCCGGGAGCTCGGGGGTCGTCACCGACCGCAGGATGCCACACCACCTCCGGCCACCGGCAGGCCGGCCGGCGCGTCCAGGAGACGACCGTGGTGGGCCGGGACCAGCGGTCAGGTCGCGGCGGGGATCGCGGCTGCGAAGTGGGCCGAGAGGCGACGGCGCAGGAGCGGCAGCCTCGGGTGATGGGGCCGTCGCGTTCGGCGATCCGTGGGTTGCCGCGATCGACCGGGCGGTCGAGCCCGGTGCGTGGTCGCCCGTCAGGCGGAGGGGAGGGAGAACTCGGCGAGGAGGGCGCCCGTGTCGACCCAGCCTCGGTCGTGGGCGTAGCTGAGGGTGGCCACGCCCACGCGGCCGAACGCGTCGCCTTCTCGGGCGCGGGCCCGTGCCACCGCGGCATCCCACGCCGCTTCGTCCGCGGCGTAGTGGCGGCCGATGCGGGTGCAGTAGCGGACGTGGCCACGCTCGTCCCGCGCGACCTGGAGGTACGTGTCCGCGGTCTCCGGGTCGTGTGGCCGGAACGCATCGGCGATCTGGCCGAAGCGCTGCACACCTCGCTCCTCGATCACCAGCAGCAGCGCATAGGCCGTCACGATGTCCTCAGGGGTGGTGATCGTCCGCTCCTGCGGCTCGGCCCCGTCGGCGACCTCGCGGATCACCCGCATCTCATCGGGAACCTCGACCTTCTCCCATCCGTTGCGGTCCAGACACCCTCGAAAGAGCGATGCGTGCCGTACCTCGTCATCGCGGTGGGTCATGACGACGCGTCGCAGGACCGGGTCATCGACGCACTCGGCCAGCTGATCGAACACGCCCGACTCGTCCCCCTCCTCGGCGTCCACCGTGATGCTCAACATGAACCGCCGTCCCTCGGGCACGGCGAGGAGCCTTCGCATGAACGCCCGCCCGATGCTGTCCACCGTCGCCGTGGTGTCTCGATCTTCCCGGTCGTTCATGGGCGTGCTCCTTCGTGTCAGGCGGATCAACGTCCGCGGATGCCGTTCAGGGCCAGTTGCCAGGTCGCCCGCTGGTGGCGCCTGACCTGGGCGGTGGAAAGCTGCGTGCGGCGCGCGAGCAAGGCACCGACGAGCTGCATCTCCTGCAGCACCCGGGCCGTTGCGGGCACGTCGAGGTCGGCCGCGAACACCCCCTGGCGGATGCCCAGCTCGAGCACGGCCACGACGTGCCCGACGCCCTTGCGACGCAGCTCGACGAACCGGTGCCGTGAGCCGGGCAGCAACCCGTCGAGCGCACCGACGAGCAGGTCGGCCACGAGCGGGCGATCTTCGACGAACGCCACGTCACGCCTGGCCATCTCGGTGAGGATCTCGTCGGCAGGGCGCTTCGGGTCGATCAACGTCGACATCGAGTCGACCCACGCGTGCAGCTCGTTCTCCACCGCCTGCGCGAACAGGTCCTGCTTGTTCTCGCAGTAGAGGTACACCGTGCCCTTGGCGACACCGGCGGCGGCGGCTACGTCGTCCATCGACGTCTTCTTGAAGCCGACGCGCCCGAAGCAGCGCGCCGCCGCATCGAGCACGGCGATCTGCGTGGTTCCCATCACTGACTGATTCTACGAATTCGGTCAGTCAGGTCAAGAGGCAGATGACCATCGGCCCGCGGCGTGGGATGGCGGGACCTGGACCGACCTGGCCGCGTGACCTCACCAGGGGCGGCCTCACCTGCCAGGCTGCTCCCCCACCGTGCCGACCTCGACGGGAGCTCACGTGCACAAGGTGCTGTTCGAACTGCTCGCTTGCTGTGGACCGTTGCCGCTCCGACGGACGTGGAGATGACCAGCACCCTGGGCATCACGATCGCCGCGATGCTCGCCGGGGTCATCAGCGTGGTCGTGCTCCTCGCGCTGTCGAGGGATCGGCTGGGCGGGAGTGCCGTCATCCGCAGCCTCGGCGCGCTGGCGGTGGCCGGCGCCGTCGTGTTCGTCCCGGTCCGAGGAGCCGGCGTGGAGATGTTCGGCACCGTCCACCTCGCGTACCTCGGGGCGACCCTCGCCGTACCGATGCTCGGGCTCGCGGTGATCGCGCGGAGCCTGCACCGACCCCGCCCCCGCTCGGTCGTCGTCGTTGGCGCCGTCTTGGTCGTGCCGGGCTTGCTCGGCTTCTACGCGACCCACATCGAGCCGTACCGGTTGCGGGTCACGAGCGTCTCGGTGCCGGTTGACCGCTCCCGGCAGGGAAACGATCCGATCCGGATCGCGGTGTTCGCCGACATCCAGATGGATCGGGTGACCGGGTTCGAGCGGCGGGCGGTCGACCGCCTGCTCGCCACCCGTCCCGACGTGATCTTGGTTCCTGGTGATCTGTTCCAGTCGGACCCTGGAACCTTCGCCAGGTGGCTCCCGAAGCTGCAGGCGCTGCTGCGCCGGCTCCGGGCGCCAGGTGGCGTGTTCGTGGTCCGCGGGGACGTCGATGTCGCGAACCGGTCGGACCTCGCCTTCGCCAAGAACACCGACGCCCGGATCCTCGACGACGAGGTCGTCACGGTGCGCGTGCGCGATCGTCGGCTCCGCATCGGTGGGACACGGCTGGGCTACGACAGCGCAGCAGCGTCACAGGTCCGGCGCGACCTCGTCGCGGGCCCGGAGGACGGGACCTTCCGCATCTTGCTCAGCCATCGACCCGACACGGTCTTCGGCCTGGAGCCGTCATCGCGAGTCGACCTCACCGTCGCCGGCCACACCCACGGCGGTCAGGTGGTGCTCCCGGGCTACGGGCCGCTCATGACCATGACCAGCGTGCCCCGCGACGTCGCCCGCGGCGGGCTCCACGAGATCGCCGGCAACCGGATCTACGTGTCGTCGGGCATCGGCATGGAGCGACTCCAAGCACCCCAGGTCCGGTTCAACGACCCGCCGACGATCGACGTGCTCGAACTGCACGACTGATCGCGGTCGAGGAGCACGACCGACCGCCCTCGGACGCGACACCCGCATGGAGTCCCTCCGCGTCGCGGCCGATCACCCCGTCACGTAGGCGTCGAGGCGGGCGGCCAATTCGACCGGATGCGCGAGGGCCGGAAGGTGGCCGCCGTCCATCTCGTCGGGCACGATGCCGAGCCGCTCCGGCACGATGCGGCGCTGGAGCTCGGCCGGGAACAGTCGGTCGTGGCGGCACAGCAGGAACCGGGTCGGGATGTCCGGCCAGGCGGCCAATGGCCACGGCTTCTCGAAGGGTGTGCCGGACTGCACCTTGAGGTGGGCTTCGCCTTCCGCCGCGACCGCCGGCGGGACGTCGTGCAGGAAGATCGTGTCCTCGCCGGTGTCGGTGGGATCTCGGCCCTCTCGCTCGGCTTGGGCACGCTGGGCTTGCGCCTGCCCGGTGTTCGACCACCAGTCACCCGGCGACTCCCCCGGGAGCGGCGCCATCGCCGCCAGGAGGACGAAGAGCCGCACCGAGACGCGGTCGCAGATCAACGGGGCGGTGAAGGCGCCCATCGACTGGGCCACCACGACCACGTCCTCGCGGTCCTCGATCGCGTCGACGACGGCATCGGCGTACTCGGCGAGTCCTGCGGTGTCGTCGTCACAGGGGAGGTCCGGGGTCACCACGTCGTGGCCACGCGCCCGCAGCAGGGGTGCCACCCGGCTCCAGTACCAGGAGTCGGAGCCGGCTCCGGGGATCAACACGAACGTGGCCATCGGGGAACGCTCCTCTTCCGTGGGCTCCTGGCGCAAACGCCCACGCCCAATGGACGACGGCGATCCGTGGAACTCATCGGCCGGGCCACGCCGGACCGACGTCGACGAGACGGCCTTCCTCGGCCGCCGGCCTGGAGGCCTCATCCGATGCCTCGCAGGGCTACGGTCCGGTCTCCAGCGGGAGGGACGGGGAGCGATGGGCCGAGCAGCCGGCAGGCGCACGGTGGTGTCCACGGCACGGGCCACGCGCCCGCGTCGCCGGGAACGGGGACCGGGCCGAACGGCGGCCGCGCTCCTGCTCGCCGCCGCCGGGCTGACCGGCATCGGACCGCCATCGCGCCCCGCCATCGCGCACGATGTCCTCAGCGGCGCGCGTGCGCGGATGACGGAGGCGACCGTGCCCGATGCCATCGCCGATCGCTACCTCGCCCACCGGCCGACGCTCGGCCCGGTCACGGTCGTCGACGTGAGCAACGAATCGAACGACCGCCGGCTGCTCGCCGCCACGCTCCAGGGCATCGTGAATCGCTCCCAGGCCCGCATCTACCTGGTGGGCGCCCGCGCCGCCGCCGAGGACCAGTACTGGCTCGACTCGTACGAAGCCCGCGGCCTCATCGACGTCACCGCCACCGTCGGACTCGACCAGGCGCTCGCCACGTTCGCCGGCGAGCTCGGGGGCTACGTCCTCGCCTCGGCTGCCGAGCCCTGGACCATCAACACCGCGACGACGGTGGCCGGCGCCGAGGGCGGCGTCGTGGCCACGCCCGACACCGTCGGGGCGCTCACCGCACTGGGCGTCCCGCAGCTCGCCGACCACCGGGGCCGATGGCCCGACGCCATCACGGCCTACGAGGCGATCGCGGCGGCCTACCGCAAGAAGCTGGCCTACCCGGGCGTGGCGATCGAGAAGCCCGACGCCAACCAGCCCCGAGACTTCTTCGTCCAGCAGGGGATGCTGACGGTCTTCACCCGGCCGCCGCTGCCGGACTTCGACCGCGTCTACAAGCTCATCGAGACGTTCCCATCGGGCCACCCGGTGTACGGCTACGTGTCCGACACCGGTTCGGAGGAGACCGAGGCGGTCGTCCGCCTGGCCCGCACCGGGCGCTTCCTCGTGCCGACCGACACCACGGACAACCTGTCCTTCCACATCGCGGTCGGTGGGTCCGAACGCGTCCGAGCCGCGGCACCGAGCGCTGCGCCCGTCGCGCCCTGCACGGCCAGCACCGTGAACGTCGTGATCGCGATGAGCGACGGCGACAACCTCGTGATCCCCGAGGCGTACTACCCGAGGGCCGATCGTTGGAGCAGCACGCATCGGGGCGAGCTTCCCGTCGGGTGGGGCATCAGCCCCGTCACCTCCGTGCTGATGCCGGCGGTGTGGGACCACTACGCGGAGACGGCCACGACCGACGATCAGCTCGTCGACCTGATGGGCCTGGGGTACTCCCTGCCCTCGCTCATGCCTGACCCCTCGGCCTTCCTCCTCGACAGCAACCGCCTGCGGAGTTCGCTCGGTGTCACCGCCCATTGGTCGCTCGACGCCATCGTCTCCGCGCCCGACGCCCCGGGATGGGTGGCCGTGGATCGGGCCGCGGCCGCGTCCGGAGCACCGCCCGAGGGCATCTTCTTGAACTACACCAGCTGGGGCGGCCCGCCCTGGTTCCACACGCCCGGCGGGATCCCCGTCGTGACCGCCCACCGGCGCAGCTACGACGACGGCCCGGTGGAGCTGGCGGCCGAGATCCAGGCGCTCGTCGACATGCCGACCTCCGAGCGAGCGCTGGTGAACTTCTTCCCGGCCACGGTCTGGAACGCCAGCTACGACGCCCTGGTCGACCAGCTGGCTCCGCTGCGGGCCGCGGGCGTCCGGTTCCTCACCCCGCGAGAAGCCTTCGCGTGCCTCCCCGACCCACCTCCGAGATCAACGACCACGACGACCACGACGACCACGACGACCACGACGCCTCCCGCGAGCGCATCGCCCACTGGCCCGACCGGGTCAGGCCCCGACGCCATCCCTGCCCCGGCCGTCGAAGGCTCCCCCACGTTCACCGGCTGAGGAGCCTTCGACCGACCGCTCGGAGCGCCGGGTGGGACCGGCTATGCCTTGTGGAGGCGGAACTCCACGCCGAGGTCGTCGGTGACGCAGGCGATGCGGCCATAGGGGGTGTCCTCGGCGGGATGGACGACCGAGCCGCCGAGCTCGAGCACCTTGGCCACCGATGCGTCGACGTCGTCGGATCCGAAGTAGACGGCCCAATGGTTGGGCTCACCCTCGGGGAAGGCGGACGCATCCATGACCCCCGCGGCCGCGGCCTCGTCGGCTCCGAGGGTGGTGTAGCGGAACTCCGGGGTGTCGCTCGCGACGCTGGTGTCCCAGCCGAACACGTCCCGGTACCAGGCCACAGAGGCGTCGTAGGCCCGGGTGTGCAGCTCGAACCAGGACGGGGCGCCGGCTTCGGCGATCAGTCCGAAGCCTTGGTGCAGCCCTGGCTGCCAGACTCCGATCGCGGCGCCACCGGGATCCGCGAACACCGCCATGGTGCCGAGCTCCATCACGGCCATGGCGGGCACGATCACCTCGCCGCCAAGGTCCTTGGCCGCCTTGGCCGTGGCCTCGGCTTCGGCCGTGGCCAGGTACACGGACCAGGTAGGGGGCGCGCCCATCGCCGGGCTGTTCTGCATGCACCCGGCGATCATCGCGCCGTCCTTGGTGAAGTTGGTGTAGCCGCCGTAGGCGGGGCCCGGGTCGTCGACCGCCCAGCCGAACAACCCGCTGTAGAACACCTTGCTCGCCGCCGGATCGGCCGTCGAGAGGTCGACCCAGCAGGGGGCTCCGAGCGGTGAGGTCTCACGTGCAGGCATGGTGTGCTCCTTGGCGGATCGTGTGCGTCACCACGTCCGACGCATGATCGAGCGCGAACTCATCGGCGCCGCGTCCGTGGTGACCGCCCTGCCGGAACCGGACGTGCGCCGGCATCCCCGGACGTGCGCCGTCAGAGCCGGACGTCGGCGATGAGGTCGAGCCAGGTGAGGCGTACGGGCGACGGCATCTGGTTGGCCCCGAGGGCCGGCCCGAGGCGGCTGTCCATGAACGCGCCCTGGGCCTCTTTGGTCGCCCAGATCTCGGTGACGACGAGGCCGCCGTCGTCCGTCGTCCCGCCGGTGTGGGCGACCATGCCGTCGGGCCAGCCCTCACGTCGGTCGGCGTCGATCCCGAGCGACTCGTTCACCGCCCGGTACTCGTCGACGCCGACTCCTGCGAACTCGAGGATGAGTTGGAACGCCATGACTTCCCCCATGCAGACCGAACCCTTCCGCTGACCATCGCGCCGAACCGACGTCGGCACAACGGATTTCTGCCATGACCGGGCCTGGGGGGACGCCAATCGAGCGGAGCGCGGCCGACCCACCGCGGATCGGACGGTCGGACGGCACCCCGTCGCCCGAACGGGTGTGATGGGTGCGTCATCGGTCTGCCGGGGGAGCGCGCCGGTAAAGGACCAGGTCATGCCTCCCCAGCTCCCCGGCGCCCGCGGTCCGCTGACCGAGGCGCTCTTCGCCCGATGGAGATATGGCGCTCCCCTGGACACTGCTCCGTCCCGGGCGGTCGACGCCCTCGTCGACGACGACCTCCACCTCGCCCTGTGGTGCTGCTACGAGCTTTCGTACCAAGGGTTCGCGGGCATCGGCGACCAGTGGGAGTGGGAGCCCGAGACCGTGGCGTTTCGCGCCGAGCTCGAGCGAGCCTTCGAGGCCGCGCTGCGAGCCGAGCACCAGCCGACCGGGCTACCGACCGATCCCGAAGTCGCGCTGCGGGTCATCGCAACGTGGGCCGGGCCGCCGCTGGCCCACACCCTCGAGACCGAGGGGACCCGCGAGATGATCCAGGAGTTCGCCGTCCACCGCTCCGCCTATCAGCTCAAAGAAGCGGACGCTCACACGTGGGGGATCCCGAGGCTGCGCGGCCCCGGCCGCTCGGCGATGGTGGAGATCCAAGCCGACGAGTACGGCGGGGGCCGCGTCGGCGAATCGCACAGCGAGCTGTTCGCCGACGCGATGGGGGAGCTCGGCCTGGAGCGATCGTTCGGGCACTACGTCGATCGGCTCCCTGGGGCCACCCTTGCCACCGACAACCTGGCGAGCATGTTCGGGCTCAACCGCCGGCTTCGAGGCGCACTGGTCGGGCACCTCGCCCTGTTCGAGATGACGTCGGTCGGGCCGATGGCTCGCTACCTGACCGCCGCCCGGCGGCAGGGTGATCTGCCGGCACTCGAGCGTTTCTACGAGGTCCACGTGCAGGCCGACGCCCACCACGCCTCGCTCGCGCTCGACGGGATGGTGCGGCCGATCGTGCGCGATGAACCGGACCTGGCTCCGGACGTGATCTTCGGCGCGGTCGCCCTGAGCCACGCGGAGGCACGCTTCGCCCGCCACATCCTCCGTGCATGGAACGAGGGTCGGAGCTCGCTTCGAGACCCCGCGCCCGACGAGCCGACCCACGGACGGCGGACGGATGCAGCCGTGCTCGATCTCACGTCACCGTCGGTTCGACCGGCGGGTCCGCGGGTTCCGATCATCAGGACCGAGCCGCCGCCGCGGGTGACCCTCCATGAGCGGGCCCTGCACACGAGCAGGCCGACGGACGTGGGGAGCTCGAGGTCGAACCGCAACCGTCGCCAGAGCTAGACGATCGTTCCCAGCGGCACGCATCGGTTCGTCTGTCCCGGCCCGGACCGGGAAGGCTTGGGGCGCGCCACCGCGGCCCGGAGGTCACGTCATGCATTTCCTGATCACGTTCCTGTTCGTCGGGTTCCTGGCCGGCCTGATCGCTCGGGTGTTGGTCAGCGGTCCGGGCCCGAGGGGATGCGTGCCCACCACCGCACTCGGTCTGGTCGGCTCGATGGTCGGTGGCTTCCTCGGCTATGTGCTGTTCGGCAAGCAGGTCGACGATGGGGCGTTCCAGCCGGCGGGAGTCTTCGGCTCCGTCGTCGGTGCGGTGATCGTCCTGCTGCTCTACCGCCGCTACCTCGTCAACCACGGCGCGCGCTGACCGACGACGTCGACCGCCGCCGGTAGGGTCCGCTCGATGTCCCCCCGGCTCCGCCCGCCCACCGGGGCGCCCCGTGTCCGCATGGTGGCCGCCCTGGCCGCGCTCTGTGCGCTGGTCGTGGCCGGCGTGGGCTGCAGCTCGAGCGGCGGTACCGACCGCACGACATCGAAGAACACGGTCCGGCCGATGGCCAACACGAGCACGACCACGACGCCGGTCATCACCGGCCCCGCCCTCGTGCGCGCCGGTGCCGCGCCGCAACGGGCCCTGCGGTTCGGGCTGGCGGAGGGAACGACGTCGACCGTGGCCGTCACCACCGATCTCGCCATCGTCCAGAAGGCACCGGCCGGCGACCAGACGGTCGATCCCCCACCCGTCACCCAGAAGATCGAGTACCGGGTCGGGAAGGTCGATGCCGACGGCGCCACCATCTCCTTCGCGGTGCTCGATGCCTCGATCACCAGCGCCGGTACCGACCTGACCCCCACCGAGGTCGTCGAGCTCACCGGCGCGCTGAAGCCCCTCATCGGCATCCGGGGGACGGGCCACTTGTCGCCGCAGGGCCGCCTCACCGGCGCGTCCTTCGCGCTTCCCCGCGGCCTCGATCCCGACGTCCGCCGCCAGGTCGCCGAGCTCCCGGCCCAACTCGGGGCGCTCACCCCCGGCCTGCCCGACGAAGCGGTCGGCGTGGGCGGTTCCTGGACGACCACGGACACGACCGCGCTGGCCGGCGTCGAGGTCACCCAGACCACCACCTACGTCGTGACCGCGATCGAGGGCAACGTCATCAGCTACCGGGCCTCCACCCGCGTGAAGGCCGACCGCCAGGCGCTCCCGGCTGCCCGCTTCTCGAAGCTCCCCGGCGTGACCGCCACGCTCGTCTCCTCGGACCTCACCGGTTCGGGCCGCGGTCGCCTCCGGCTCGACCGACCCGTCTCGGCCGGACAGGCCACGGTGTCGGGTCTCCAGGTCGTCGAGGTGGGGGCGGCCAAGGTCGCCCCCCAGAGGCTCGACCAAGAGGTTCGCGTGGCCACCCGATGCCGCGAGATCACGTGACCGGCCACCCCCGCGCCGCACCAGGTCGGGCCCTACCATCCACCTCACCGTGACCGAGCCGCCCAGCGAGGATGAGATCGACGAGATCCGCCTGACCCTCCCTGCTCTCGCCTCGTACGCGCGGGTTGCACGGCTCGCGGTCACCGGCCTCGCCTCGCGACTCGGCTTCACCTACGACGAGCTCGAGGACCTTCGGATCGCAGTCGGTGAGGTCTTCGGCGTCCTCGTCCCCGCCGTCGGCTCCGGCCGGCTCACCGTCCGATGTCGCGTCGCGGGACCAGACCTCGTCGTGGAGATCTCCCGCGATCCCCTCCTGCCCGCCGCCGAGATCACCGAGCTCACCCGCCAGATCCTGGCGGCCATGGTGGACGAGGCCACGATCGACGACCACCACGCCCGCATCCGGGTGGTCAAGCGACTCACGAGCTGACGTGGCCATCCAAGACGAAGAGCGACGACGGCTGCGCGAGAGATTCGAGGTCTACCGCGCCACCGGCGACATCGCCGTTCGCGACGAGCTGGTAGCCGCGCACCTCCGCCTCGCGACCCACCTGGCGCGGCGGTTCGCCCACCGCGGCGTGCCCGTCGACGACCTCGAGCAGGTCGCGGCGCTCGGCCTCCTCAAGGCGGTCGACCGCTTCGAGCCGGAGCGTGGCCTCGAGTTCTCGACCTTCGCCACTCCGACGATCGTCGGTGAACTGAAGCGCCACTTCCGCGACAAGGGCTGGGCGGTGCGGGTGCCGCGCCGGGTGCAGGAGTTGCACGTCCGCCTCAACTCGCTCGTCGGCGAGCTCACCCACGCCCTCGGCCGTTCGCCCACCGTGCGCGAGCTGGCGGTCGCGGCGCGGACCTCCGAGGAAGAGGTCCTCGAGGCGATGGAGGCGGCGCAGGCGTACCGGTCGAACTCCATCGACTCGAGCCCCAACCAGTCCGACGACTCGACCCAGCCGGGCGCGATGCTCGGCGTCGACGACCTCGGCCTGTTCGACGCCGAGAATCGGGTGTTCGTCGAGGATCTGCTCGCCCACCTCCCACCCCGGGACCAGCTGATGCTGCGGCTCCGGTACTACGAGGAGATGACGCAGAGCGAGATCGCCGAGCGCCTCGGCATCTCGCAGATGCACGTCTCGAGGCTGCTCAGCCGTTGCCTCCTCGACCTCAGGCGCCGCATCGAGGCCAGCCA
>JAOBWM010000080.1 GCA_025463365.1 Acidimicrobiales bacterium | reverse complement strand
AGCACTCCCAGTCCTTGGTCGGACCGAAGATCTTCTCGCAGAAGAGTCCGTCCTTCTCCGGCTTGAGCGTGCGGTAGTTGATGGTCTCCGGCTTCTTGACCTCGCCGTTGGACCACATGCGGATGGAGTCCGCAGTGGCAAGGCCGATTCGGAGCTGGTCGAAGTTGTTGACGTCGAGCATGTGTTTTGTTCTCTCTTCTCGATCAGATCCGGATCAGACGCGCTCGGCCCGGCGACGCTCGTCCTCTTCGTCCGACCCACGTTCGGGCCGGGAGAGGTCGATGCCGAGCTCCTCAGCGGTGCGGAAGACGTCTTCGTCGAGCTCCCGCATCTCGATCTCATTGCCGTCGACGGCCAGGACCTCGACGTTGAGGCACAGGGCCTGCATCTCCTTGATGAGCACCTTGAAGGACTCGGGGATGCCGGGCTCGGGGATGTTCTCGCCCTTGACGATGGCCTCGTAGACCTTCACGCGACCGAGCACGTCGTCGGACTTGATGGTGAGCAGTTCCTGCAGGCAGTAGGCAGCGCCGTAGGCCTCGAGGGCCCACACCTCCATCTCACCGAAGCGCTGGCCGCCGAACTGCGCCTTCCCGCCCAGCGGCTGCTGGGTGATCATCGAGTAGGGGCCGGTGGACCGGGCGTGGATCTTGTCGTCCACGAGGTGGGCCAGCTTCAGGATGTACATGTACCCGACGGTGATCGGGTTGTCGTACGGCTCGCCGGTGCGACCGTTGTAGAGCATGGTCTTGCCGTCGGCCTGGATGAGCCGGCCGCCGTCGCCGTACTCCTCGTACGGGGACTCGGGCGTGAGGTTCGTGAGGATCTGCTGGATGGTGGGGTGCTTCTTGGCCGCGGTCTCCTCGTCCCAGAAGGCACCGTCGAACACCGGGGTGGCGATGAGCTTGGCCGGGGCCGTGGCCGGACGGGTCTTGGTCTCGTTGCGGATCGCTTCGTCGCCGACCTTGCCGGACTTCTCGTGATCCCAGCCCCAGCGGGCGGCGTAGCCCAGGTGGGCCTCCATGACCTGGCCCACGTTCATGCGGGACGGGACACCGAGGGGGTTCAAGATGATGTCGACCGGGCTGCCATCAGCGAGGAACGGCATGTCCTCGATGGGCAGGATCCGGCTGATGACGCCCTTGTTGCCGTGGCGACCGGCGAGCTTGTCGCCCACGCTGATCTTGCGGCGCTGGCCGACGTAGACCTTCACCAGCTGGTTGACGCCGGGGGGCAGCTCGTGGCCGTCGTCGCGGGTCTGCACCCGGACGTCGATGACCTTGCCGGTCTCGCCGTGCGGGACCTTGAGGGACGTGTCACGGACCTCGCGGGCCTTCTCGCCGAAGATGGCGCGCAGGAGGCGCTCCTCGGGGGTGAGCTCGGTCTCGCCCTTGGGGGTGACCTTGCCGACGAGCACGTCGCCGGCCTCGACCTCGGCGCCGATGCGGATGATCCCGCGCTCGTCGAGGTCGGCGAGGATGTCCTCGCTCAGGTTCGGGATGTCCCGGGTGATCTCTTCGGGACCGAGCTTGGTGTCGCGGGCATCGATCTCGTGCTCCTTGATGTGGATCGACGTGAGCACGTCGTCCTTCACCAGGCGCTGGCTGAGGATGATGGCGTCCTCGAAGTTGTAGCCCTCCCATGGCATGAAGGCCACGAGCAGGTTCTTGCCCAGGGCCAGCTCACCGTTGTCGGTGGAGGGGCCGTTGGCGAGGATGTCCCCGGCGTTGATCTTCTCGCCGGCGCTCACGATCGGGCGCTGGTTGATGCACGTGTCCTGGTTCGAGCGCTCGAACTTGTTCAGCTTGTAGGTGACGTTGCCCTGCGTCTTGTAGGCCACCTTGATGATCGTGCCGTCGACCTCGGTGATCACGCCGTCATCGGTGGCGATGATCATGTCGGCGGCGTCACGGGCCGCACGGGCCTCGATGCCGGTACCGATGTAGGGGGCCTCGGCCCGCACCAGCGGCACAGCCTGGCGCTGCATGTTGGCGCCCATGAGGGCGCGGTTGGCGTCGTCGTGCTCGAGGAACGGGATCAGCGCGGTGGCCACCGAGACGATCTGGCGCGGCGAGACGTCCATGAGCTGGACCTCGATGCCGGGCACGTACTGGATGTCGGTGGTGGCACCGAAGAAGATGTCCCGCTCGAGCTGGAGGCGGAGGTCTTCGAGGGATGCCGCCTGCGGGGAGCGGCGCACCAGCACGCGCTCCTGGGCGAAGGTGCCGTCGGGCGCGATCGGCGTGTTCGCCTGGGCGAGCACGTACTCCTCTTCAGTGTCGGCCGCGAGGTAGAGGATCTCGTTGGAGACCTTGCCGTTGTTGACCACCCGATACGGCGACTCGATGAAGCCGAACTCGTTCACCCGAGCGAACGTGGACAGCGCACCGATGAGGCCGATGTTCGGGCCTTCCGGCGTCTCGATCGGGCACATGCGGCCGTAGTGGCTGAAGTGCACGTCTCGAACCTCGAAGCCGGCGCGCTCACGGCTCAGGCCACCCGGGCCGAGGGCCGACAGGCGGCGACGGTGGGTGAGGCCCGACAGGGGGTTCACCTGGTCCATGAACTGCGAGAGCTGCGAGGTGCCGAAGAACTCCTTGATCGCCGCCACCACGGGGCGGATGTTGATCAGGGTCTGGGGCGTGATGGCCTCGACGTCTTGGGTGGTCATGCGCTCGCGGACCACCCGCTCCATGCGGGACAGGCCGATGCGGACCTGGTTCTGGATCAGCTCGCCGACCGAGCGGATGCGGCGGTTGGCGAAGTGGTCCTGGTCGTCCAGGCGGTAGCCCGGCGTGGCCTGCACGAGGTGCAGGAGGTAGGTGCACGCTGCGAGGACCTCGCAGCGGCTGAGCACCGGCTGGCCGGTCTCGGGGCGGTCGAGCAGCGGGGTGACGCCGTCGGCCATCAGGCCGCCGGTCACCGCCTCGGATGCCTTGCCACGGCCCTCAAGCATCGGGAACAGCTCGGCGATCTTCTCGATCTCGGCACCCAGCTTGCGGTCGAGCTTGTAGCGGCCGACCCGGCTGAGGTCGTAGCGACGGGACTCGAAGAAGGCGTTGCGGAAGTAGGCCTTGGCCGACTCCACCGACGGGGGCTCGCCGGGACGGGCCCGCTTGTAGATCTCCACCAGGGCTTCGTCCTGGGTGGTGGCGATGTCTCGCTCCTTCTCCCACTGGCCTTCGAGGAAGTCGAAGTGGCGGACGAAGGCCTCGAGGAAGCCGGGGGCGTTGGTCTCGTCGTACCCGAGGGCACGGAGGAGCACGAAGATGCCGAGGCGACGCTTGCGGGCGACGCGGGTGCCGGCCGTGACGTCCTTGCCGGGCTTCTGCTCGACGTCGAACTCGATCCACTCGCCGCGGTAGGGGTGGATCGTGCCGGTGACGAGCTGGTGCTTGGTCAGGTTTCGCAGGCGGAACCGCTCACCGGGCTGGAAGATCACGCCGGGCGAGCGCACGAGCTGGCTCACGACCACGCGCTCGGTGCCGTTGATGACGAAGGTGCCCTTCGTGGTCATCTTGGGGAAGTCCCCCATGAAGACCGTCTGCTCCTTGATCTCACCCGTGTTGGCGTTGATGAATCGAGCCCGCACGAAGATGGGGGCCGAGTACGTCATGTCCCGTTCCTTGCACTCCTCGACGGAGAACTTGGGGGTGGGACGGAGGTCTTCGTCGTTCGGGTCGAACTCGAGCTCGAGTTGGAGCGTCTCGGTGAAGTCCTTGATCGGCGAGATGTCGCGGAACGTGTCCGCCAATCCCTGATCGAGGAACCAGTCGAACGACTCACGCTGGATGGCGATGAGGTCCGGCAGGGGAAGGACGTCGTCAAGGTTCGCGAACGAATAACGGTCCCGGATGGTGGAACGAGAGGACAACGCAGGCTCCTCAGCAGATGCAGTTGATCACGCGGCGGTACTCGTGGCAGGGCGCGTCGCTTCGATCAACCATTTCTGAGAGCCAGCACGCTGCACCACGGCAACGGACGATGCTAGAGGGCCCAGCCGCGCGATGCCAACCACGACCCGCCGGTTCGTGGTGTTCCTTGCTCAGGTTGGGGGTGACGGTAAACCGAACCCCGCGCGGGGTCAAGGATTTCCTGGCCCCGATCTCACCCGTTCGGCCGGCGTACACGGCCCTGACGTGGCAGGTTCAGCCCGTGCTCGTCGTCCAGACTCCTCCGATGGCCTGGATCCCCGTCGACGACCCCGCCGATCCGCGGATCGAGGAGTTCCTCGGGTTGCGGGACCACGAGCTCCGGCGGCGGCGCGAGGCACCCGGCGGCGACCTCGAGGGCATCTTCATCGTCGAAGGCGACATCGTGGTCGAGCGGGCGCTGCGGGCCGGCTACCGGATGCGGTCCGCCCTGGTCGACGCGACCCGCAGCGCTCCCCTCCCCACCGGCATCGGCCCCGACGTGGCGGTGTACGCCGCCGGGCCGGAGGTGGTGCTGCGCATCACGGGCATGGGCGTCCACCGTGGCGTGATGGCATCCATGGACCGGCGGATCGAACCAACGGCGGCCGAGGTCCTTGCCGGCGCCACCCGCGTGGTGGTGCTGGAGAACGTCAACAACCCCACCAACCTCGGCGTGATCGCGAGGAGCGCAGTGGCCCTGGGCATCGACGGCCTCCTGCTCGACCCGTCGTGCTGTGACCCGCTCTATCGCCGGGCCTCGCGGGTTGCCATGGGTGAGGTGTTCGCGCTCCCGTGGGCCCGGACCGAACGGTTTCCTCGGGGACTCGACGTGCTCGCCGATCATGGGTTCTCGTTGCTGGCCCTCACCCCGGACCCAACCGCCGAGTCGATCGACGACCTCGTGCTGGACCCTTCCGACAAGGCCGCGCTGGTCCTCGGGGCTGAGGGACCCGGCCTCACCGACGAGACCATGGACCGGATCGGCCGGCGCATCCGCATCCCTTTGCACGGCGGCGTCGACTCGCTCAACGTCGGCGTGGCCGCCGGGATCGCCTGCTACGTCCTGGGGCGCGGTCGACCCTGACGGCCTCGGCCACCGCCGCATCGCGCGCAGCCGGGAGGGTGACGACGAGCACCGCGCCGCGCTCGGCGCGCTCGCCGACAGAGACGATCCCGCCGTGGGCGACCACCAGCTCGCGGACGATGGCGAGGCCGAGGCCGTTCCCCCCGTTCGGCGATCGTCCGTCGTCGAGCCGGACGAACCGGTCGAAGATCCGTTCGCGATCGGCCGCCCGTATCCCCGGGCCGTCGTCGGCGACGGCCAGGTGCACGACCTCGCCCCGCTCCTGGAGCGTGACACGCACCGACGTCACGGCGTGTCGCACGGCGTTGTCCACGAGGTTGGAGATCACGCGGGCCAACGCAACTCGATCGCCGGCCACCTGTGCCGCTGACACCTGGGACGCGTCGAGCGTGACCGTGGTGCTCGGACGGATCCGGGCGACCTCGTCGAGGACGACGTCATCGAGGTCGAGCACCTCGCGCCGGCGAAGCAGCCCGCCTTCCCCCCTGGCCAGCGCGAGCAGGTCGTCGGCCAGGCGCTCCATGCGGTCGATGCCGGCCAACACCCGGCGGTGGGTCTCGATCGGCTGAGCCAGTTCCGGATGCGCAAGGTCGACCTCCAGTTCGGTGCGCATGCGCGTGAGCGGGCTGCGCAGCTCGTGAGAGGCGTCGGCCACGAAGCGCTGCTGGTGCTCGGCGGCGACATCGGTGCGCTCGAGCATCTCGTTCATGGTCGCCGCCAGCCGCGCGACCTCGTCGTCGCCCTCAGGCTGAGGCACCCGGCGGCCACGATCGCGCCCAGCGATCGATGCCACCTCGGCGCGGATCGACTCGATCGGCCGCAACGTGCGACCGACCAGGAACCACGTGATGGCGGCGACGGCCGCGAGCACGACCGGCACGCCGAGGAGCAGTGAGTTGCGGAGGGCGACTCGGTCCTCCTCGATGGGGTCGGCGCTGGCCGCGACGTGGATCACCCAGCCGGCCCCCCTCGCTGTCACGCGCCGGCTGAGGATCCGGAAGTGGTCGTCGTCGACGGGAAGGCGGTCCACCGACCGGAAGGCCTCTCGCTGGTGTCCCGGCGGCGGCCGAGCGATCGCCGGTTGGCCGACCATCCCCGCGCTGGCCGACACGACCTGCCCGCGCCCGTCGATGATCTGGGCCACGCCCGGATCGCCACCCCGCCGCGCCGCCGGCTGGCGCGGCGGCCCGGACGACCGCAGCTCGGCCTCGAGATCGTCGGCACGCTGCTGGAGCGACCGGTCGAGGTTCACCCGGAGCTGGCGAGACTGCGCAGCGACGAGCCCGACCGATGCCACGAGCAGCACGGCCCCAACGGCCACCGTGGCGGCGACGGTCGAGCGGAACCGCACCGACCCGACGCGATGGCGGCGCTCGGCCATCACGGTTCGGCCGCATCCGGGGGTGCGACCTCGACCATGTAGCCCGCGCCCCGGACCGTGTGGATCAACACCTGACCGGCGTCCGCATCGAGCTTGCGGCGGAGCCGAAGGACGTAGACCTCGACGATGTTCGGGTCACCGTCGAACGCGAGATCCCAGACCCCGGCGAGGATCGCCTGCTTCGACTGGACCTGGCCGTGGCGGCGCACGAGGAATTCGAGCACGTCGAACTCGCGAGCGGTGAGACCGACCGGGATCTCCGCTCGCCAGGCACGACGGGCGGCCGAGTCGAGCCGGAGATCACCGACCTGCACCGGCGCGAGGGCGCCGTTCGCGCCGCGCCGCAGGAGTGCGCGGATGCGAGCGAGCAGCACGGTGAACGAGAACGGCTTCGAGAGGAAGTCGTCGGCCCCGGTGTCCAACGCCTCGGCCTCGTCGAGCTCGCCGTCCTTGGCGGTCAGCATGAGGATCGGGGTGGTCAGCCCCTGGCCGCGCAGGTCCGCGCAGACCTGGAACCCGTTGCGGCCGGGCAGCAAGATGTCGAGCACGATCAGGTCGAACGTGGTCTCGGTGGCCAACCAGATGCCCTGAGGCCCGTCCGATGCGACCTCGACCGTGTAGCCCTCGGCCTCGAGGCCGCGCCGCACCGCTGAGGCGATGTCGGGGTCGTCCTCGACCAGGAGCACCTTCACGACCGAGACCTCCGGCACCGGCGACGACCCATGGCTAGCCGACCTGCGCTGAACGGGCGCTGAACCGCGCCCGCAAGCCGACCGGGCCATTCAGCACCCGGTCAGCGGCGTCGGTCCACGCTCAGGGCGACCGCCACGCCGTGGTGGCGGCTTCGGAAGGAGCATCCCCATGCCCGAGCCAGACATCCACCGCCGGCACCGACCGTCGGTCACCATGGCCGCGACGTTCGTGTCCGTCGCCGCCCTCGCACTGGCGTCCTGCGGGAGCAGCAACGGCCCCGCGACCAGCCATCGCCCACCTGCGACCTCGACCACCAACCGCACGTCGGCCGTCATCGATCCGGGTGATGGCGGCAACTACCACCCCACGATCCACCCGACGGACTTCGTGGCCACGGTGGACAACCCGTACCTCCCGTTCGTGCGTGGCGAGCGCTGGGTCTACGAGGGCAAGGAGGACGGAAAGGCGCAACGGATCGTCGTGGCGGTGCTCCCCGACCACGACCTGCTGATGGGCGTGACCGTGACCGCCGTGCGCGACACGGTCCACATCGAGGGCGAGCTCGCCGAGGACACCGTCGACTGGTTCGCGCAGGACCGCAAGGGAAACGTCTGGTACTTCGGCGAGGCGGTGAAGGAGTACGAGCACGGCAAGGTCTCCTCGACGCATGGCTCCTGGAAGGCCGGCGTGCGGGGCGCACTTCCGGGGATCGTGATGCCCGTGCTCCCCCGCCGCGGCGCGGTCTACCGCCAGGAGTTCGAGCAAGGTCAGGCCGAGGACATGTTCCAGATCCTCAGCACCGATGGCACCGACCATGCCGGGGCCACCTCGTTCGGACGGGTCGTGCGGACTGAGGACTGGACGCCCCTCGAGCCCGACGTGGTGGAGCACAAGTCCTACGCACGTGGCATCGGGCTGGTGGTCGAGGAGACGGTGGCCGGCGGGACCGGCCGGATCGAGCTGGCGTCCCACACCGGTGGCCAGCCCGGGTGAGGGCGACGAGCGCAGTCAGCACCGGTTCAGGCAGGAGCACGCATCCTTGCCCCATCGCCCATCACGAGGAGCAGCAGTCATGAACACACGCAAGGCGACCATCGCCGGAGCCATCGGAGCGGGAGCCGTCGCCCTCGGCATCGGTGCCGCCACGGTCGCGTCGGCCGGCGGAGGCCACGACCCCGAGCACCCGATCACGGGCCGCGAGTACGAGCGGGCGAGCCGCGTCGCGCTCCAGACCACCGGCGGCGGAAAGGTCACCCAGACCGAGAAGGGAGACGAGGAGGGCGCCTACGAGGTCGAGGTGCGACGAGCCGACGCGACGTCGGTGGATGTGCACCTCGACCAGGACTTCCACGTCATCGACCAGAAGCCCGACGGCCAGGCCGACACCGGCAGCTGATGGGAGGCAGGGCCACCGATCAGGTGAGGTCTTCGGGCTCGACGCCCTCGAGCGGCCCGTCCCCCCGCAGCACGTGAGCGCCTTCGTGGGACCGCACGAGCACGGCGGGGCCGTGCAGCACGCGTCCGTCGAGGGTGGTCAGGTCGACGCGGTAACGGCCACGGGCGATGGTCGCGGGGTCGAAGGCGTAGGCGAGGCACTCCCACTGGAGCTGCGCCAGGCCCTCCTGCTCGGCCACCAGCAGGTAGGCGGCCTTGATCGGAACTGGGACCTGCTCCACCGCGAGGGTGGCAACGTCGAATCGCACGTGGCGCACCCGTCGATGATCGCACCACCGACGCGGGGCGCGCTCCGGGCGCGTCCAGCGCCGAGAACGGCTGGCTGGGCCATCGGAGGTGGTCGGTAGGCTCGTCGACCGTGAGCGACGCCGACCAGCCGTACCCGAAGGTCTCCAGCCGCGCGGACTATCCGGCGATCGAGCGGCAGATCCTCGAGCGCTGGGCCGCCGACCGCACCTTCGAGGCCTCGGTGGAGCAGCGGCCGGCCGACGACGAGTACGTGTTCTACGACGGCCCTCCGTTCGCCAACGGCCTCCCGCACTACGGCCACCTCCTCACCGGCTACGTGAAGGACGTCGTGCCGCGCTACCAGACCATGCGCGGCCACCGAGTGGCCCGACGCTTCGGATGGGACACCCACGGCCTGCCCGCAGAGATGGAGGCGGAGAAGGAGCTTGGGATCGCCGGCCACAAGGCGATCAACGAGTACGGCATCGACAAGTTCAACGACTACTGCCGCACGTCGGTCCTTCGCTACACCGCCGAGTGGGAGCGCTACGTCAACCGCCAGGCTCGGTGGGTCGACTTCCAGCACGACTACAAGACGATGGACCTCTCCTACATGGAGAGCGTGATCTGGGCGTTCAAGCAGCTCTGGGACAAGGGCCTCATCTACGAGGCCTACCGGGTGCTTCCGTACAGCTGGGGGGCCGAGACCCCCCTGTCGAACTTCGAGATCCGCCTCGACGACGCCACCCGCCCCCGCCAGGACCCAGCCCTCACGGTGGGCTTCGACCTCACGCCCGCCGACGGCGACCCGGGCCCGCTGCGCATCCTCGCCTGGACCACCACGCCGTGGACGCTCCCCTCGAACCTCGCCCTCGCCGTGGGCCCCGACCTCGACTACGCGGTCGTCGCCGTCGACGGCACCAACTACGTGATCGGGGCCGCGTCGCTGGAGCGCTACGCCGCCGAGCTCGGCGGCGGCGAGACGGTGGCCGTGCTCAGGGGATCGGACCTCGTCGGCCGCACCTACGAGCCGATGTTCCCCTTCTTCGCCGACAACCCGGCGAGCTTCCGGGTGCTGGCCGGCGACTTCGTCGACACCACCGAGGGCACCGGCGTCGTCCACCTCGCGCCTGGCTTCGGCGAGGACGACCAGCGCGCATGCGATGCCGCGGGGATCCCGCTGGTGGTCCCAGTCGACGAGAAGGGCCAGTTCACCGACGACGTGCCGGAGTGGGCCGGCGTCAACGTCTTCGACGCCAACCCGGACATCATCCGCCACCTCAAGGCCGAAGGCCGGGTGCTGCGCCACGAGACCTACGACCACAACTATCCGCACTGCTGGCGCACGGACACGCCGATCATCTACCGAGCCATGTCGTCGTGGTACGTGCGCGTGAGTGACCTCACCGACAAGCTCCTCGCCCACAACCAGTCGATCAACTGGATCCCCGAACACGTGAAGGACGGCTCGTTCGGCAAGTGGCTGGCCGGGGCCCACGACTGGTCCATCAGCCGCAACCGGTTCTGGGGATCGCCGATCCCGATCTGGCAGAGCGACGACCCCGCGCACCCCCGCACCGACGTCTACGGCTCGCTCGACGAGATCGAACGGGACTTCGGCGTACGGCCCACGGATCTGCACCGCCCCGTGGTCGACGACCTCACCCGACCCAACCCGGACGACCCCAGCGGGCAGAGCACGATGCGGCGCGTCCCCGAGGTCCTCGACTGCTGGTTCGACTCCGGGTCGATGCCCTACGCGCAGGTCCACTACCCGTTCGAGAACAAGGACTGGTTCGACACCCACGCGCCCGCCGACTACATCGTCGAGTACATCGCTCAGACGCGCGGCTGGTTCTACACGCTGCACGTCTTGTCGGTGGCCTTGTTCGACCGGCCTGCGTTCAGCAACGTCAACTGCCACGGCGTGGTGCTCGACGGCGAGGGACGCAAGCTCTCCAAGAAGCTGCGCAACTACCCGGATCCCGAAGAGGTCATGGAGACGATCGGGTCCGACGCCCTGCGCTGGTACCTGATGGCCTCACCGATCCTGCGGGGCGGCGACCTCAAGATCGCGCCCGACGGCTCAGGCATCAAGGACCAGGTCCGCCTGGTGCTCAACCCGATCTGGAACGCCTTCCACTTCTTCACGCTGTACGCCAACGCCGATGGCTACCGCGCCACGTTCCGCACCGATGCCACCGGCGTGCTCGACCGCTACCTCCTGGCCAAGACGCGCACGTTGGTGGAGGCCGTCACCGAGGCCATGGATGCCTACGACCTGGCCGGGGCGTGCAACCAGATCACGGCCTACCTCGATGCCCTCAACAACTGGTACATCCGCTCGAGCCGTGAGCGCTTCTGGGCCCCCGGCTCGGTGGATGCCTCGGCCGAGGGCACCGCCGCCGACAAGGCGGATGCCTTCGACACGCTCTACACCGTGCTCGTCACCCTGGCGCAGGTGGTCGCTCCCCTGCTGCCGATGCTCGCCGAGGAGATCCACACGGTCCTCACCGACGAGCGCTCCGTGCACCTGACCGACTGGCCCGACGCCTCCACCTTGCCGAGCGACCCGGAGCTGGTCCTGGCCATGGACGAGGTCCGCGCCGTGTGCTCGACCGCCCTCGGGCTCCGCGAGGAGCACAAGCTCCGCAGCCGGTTGCCGCTGCAATCGCTCGCCATCGCCGGCGAACGAGCCGAAGCCCTGGCCCCGTTCGTGGGCCTGGTCGCCAACGAGCTCAACGTGAAGGCTGTGCCCGTGTCGACCGATCGCACCGCCTACGGCACCGAGGTGGTCCGGCCCAACCCCCGGGCCCTCGGGCCGCGGCTCGGCAAGCAGGTGCAAGACGTCATCAAGGCGGCCAGGGCCGGCGACTGGAGCCGGGCCGACGACGGTTCGGTCATCGTCGGTGGGCACGTCCTGCAGGATGGCGAGTACGAGCTCGTCCTGCAGACCGGTGACGACCTGGCCGCCGCGCCGGTGCGCTACGTCGACCCCGAGGGCCGCACGATCGACACCGGCCTGGTGGTCGCCCTGGACACCACGGTCACCCCCGAGCTCCACGCCGAAGGCGTCGCCAGAGACCTGGTGCGCCTCGTGCAACAGGCCCGCCGCGACGCCGGACTCGACGTCACCGATCGCATCGAGCTCACCCTCGGGCTCCCGCCCGAACAGCGGACGATGGTCGAGGCCCACGAACGCCACCTGGCCGACAGCGTGCTGGCCACGAGCGTGGTCTACGTCGACAGCACCGAGCCGATCGCCGCCAAGGTCGACGGCGTCGACGCCAGCTTCGCCCTCGCCAAAGCCTGAGGCCCGGACCGGTCGTGCCGGTCCGGACCTCGGTCGAGGGAGGAGCAGGACCCATAGGGTCTCGCCGGTCCGGGCGACGCCGCCGTGACGGCCGCCCGCCAGAGCGACCAGGGCCGCATCTCCTCGGTGCGCGCCCAGTTCGACCGGGTGTACCCCGAAGGCCGATCGCTCCACGACGATCCGCACCAAAGCACGACCGCCTGGGCGAGCGAGGCCTTCACCCGTGGCGGCTACGGCGTCTGGAGACCCGGACAGATGGTGGAGGGGTGGCCGGTCCTGCGCGAGGGCACCGGCCGCATCCGCTTCGTCGGCGAGCACACCGAGACCCTCGCCGGCTACATGGAGAGCGCCGTGCGCTCGGGCCACCGGGTGGCCGAGGCCCTCCCCGACCCGCCGCCTCCGCCCGACTGACCCGACCCGGGACGCGCGACCGCCGCCGTCCTCGCGGGTACGGCGGCGGTCGGTTGCTGCATGTGCCCGAGCCCCCACGCGAGGCGGGGGTCCGGGGGTCCACGGGGGCGGAGCCCCCGTGGAGGGTGCTACTTGAGCTCGACGGAGGCGCCGGCCGCCTCGAGGGCGTCCTTGGCCTTGTTGGCGTCTTCCTTCGACGCCTTCTCGAGCACGGGCTTGGGGGCGTTGTCCACCAGTTCCTTGGCCTCCTTGAGACCGAGGCTGGTGAGGGCACGCACCTCCTTGATGACGTTGATCTTCTTCTCACCGGCAGCGGTGAGGATCACGTCGAACTCGTCCTGCTCTTCGACGGCTTCGGCGGGGGCGGCGCCGCCACCGGCCACGGCCACGGCGGCGGGAGCAGCGGCGGTCACGCCGAACTTCTCCTCGAACGCCTTGAGGAGCTCGGAGAGCTCCAGCACGGACAGGTTGGCGATGGACT
>JAOBWM010000056.1 GCA_025463365.1 Acidimicrobiales bacterium | reverse complement strand
CCGTGGATCGACGCCAAGTACTACGCCGCCACCCAGGTGATGGACGAGGCCCGCCACGTGGAGGTGTTCGCCAAGTACCTCGACACCAAGCTCAGCGGGCACTACCCGATCAACACCCACCTGAAGATGCTGCTCGACGACATCATCAACGACTCCCGGTGGGACATGACCTACCTGGGCATGCAGATCATGGTGGAGGGCCTGGCACTGGCCGCGTTCGGCCTGGCCATGCAGACCACCCCTGATCCGCTGCTCAAGCAGCTGCTCCGCTACGTGATGAGCGACGAGGCGCGCCACGTCGCCTTCGGCGTGCTGTCGCTGAAGGAGTTCTACGAGGAGCTCACCGACGCCGAGATGCTCGAGCGCCAGGAGTTCGCGTTCGAGGCCGCCGTGCGCATGCGTGACCGCTTCCTCCAGCAGGAGGTGTGGGACCGCATGGGCGTCGACGTGAAGGAGGCGGTGAAGCTGTTCGACCTCCCCGCCGAGGTGAAGAACAAGGACCCGTTCCAGCAGCTCTTGTTCTCCAAGATCGTCCCCAACTGCAAGAAGCTCGGCCTGCTCGATGCCAACGACGGCTGGCTGCGCAAGAAGTTCGACGTGCTCGGCGTGACCCAGTTCGAAGACTGGGCCGACACCGGCGAGGAGTACCTCGAGATGGACGCGGTCACCCAGGATCGCCTGGCCGCTTCCAGCTGACGCCCCGTGGACGATGCGCCCCGTTTTGACCCGACGTTGAACCATCGCGCCCGGGCCGTTGACCCTTCGGTGCGTACGGTCCGGGTCGACCCGACATCCTGCCGGAAGCATTTCGTGACCTCGCCCGACCAACCGCGACTCTCCCTCGTCGAGGCCGACGCACCGGGGGCGCCGAACGCGCCTGCGCCCGGCCACCGAGCGGTCGACCATCCCGCGGGGTCGGGGCGCCGCCTGCGGCTGGTCCCTGCAGCCCGGAGCGGCGAGGCCGGGCACCGGGGAGCCACGTCGTGACCACGCTCGCCACGCGGTCAGACGAGGCCGTCGCCGCCGAGGCGTGGACCCGATCCGACGTCCGCCGCCTGGCCGTCGCGGGCGCCGTCCTGGCCGCGGTGCTCACGACCCTGCACGCCGTCACGACGAGCAAGCACTTCGTCGACCTGCAGGTGTACCGGATGGGCGCGTCGGCCTTCCTGCACGGCCATGACCCGTACACCCTGACCCTCGGGCACACCGGACTGCCCTACACGTACACACCGTTCTCCGCCGTCGCCTTCGCCCCGCTGTCGGGGTTGCCGCTCGGCCTGGCCGCGCCGATCCAGACCTTCGTGTCGATCGTGTCGCTGTTCGCCGTCGTCTTCCTGGTCACCCGGGAGGTCGCCGCTCCGACGACCACCCCGCTCCAGATCATCCGAGGGAGCCTGCTCTGCACGGCCTGCCTGTACTGGTCGGAGCCCATCCTCCAGACGCTCGGCTTCGGGCAGATCAACCTGGTGCTGATGGGGCTGGTCGTCGTCGATCTCCTGGCCCTGCGTTCCACGCGTGCAGCCGGCGTGCTGATCGGGATCGCCGCCGGGATCAAGCTCACGCCGCTGGTGTTCGTCCTGTACCTCGTGACGCGGCGCCAGATCCGGCCGGCGATCACCGCGGCCGCCTCGGCGGCGGGGACGGTGCTCGTCGGTTTGGTCGCCATGCCCGGCCCGACCTGGCGCTACTTCACCCAGCTCGCCTTCCAGGCGCAGCGGGTCGGCCATCCCGGCTTCGTGGGGAACCAGTCCCTCGACGGCGCGCTCACCCGGCTCACCGGGAGCTACGCCACCGCCCACCCCTACTGGCTGGCCGCTGCGCTCGTCGCGCTCGTGCTCGGGCTCTGGACGGCGCGTGGGGTGCAGGTGTGGCTCGGCGAGCCGTACGGCCTCGCGCTCGTGGCCCTGACCGGCCTGCTCGTGTCCCCGATCTCGTGGAGCCACCACTGGGTCTGGTGGGCGGTACCGGCCGTCGCGCTGGTGTGGCGCGTGTACCAACGGCGGAACTGGTTGGAGGCAGCGCTGGCCGTGGTGTGCGCCCTGCCCTTCTACATCGGGCCGTTCTGGCGCATCGCTCCTCGGAACATCCGGCGGCTCCCGCTCGTCGGGTGGCAGCACTCGTTGGGTGATGCGTACGTCATCGAGGGCGTGGTCATCCTCCTGGTGTCGGCCGCATCGTTGCGGGCGGCGAACCGGGCCGACGCCGCCGAGGCGACCGAGGCGGCCGCCGCAGGTGGCGCCGACCCTGTCGCGCTCGCCATGCGCTCGAGCCCGGCGAGGGGTGCCGCTCTGCAGCCGCGCCGCGTCTGGCGTCGCATCGCGAAGGGCTGACGGAACGGATCGCCGCCCGACGCGTCATGTGACGTCGGGCATAGGGTCGGCGGCATGAAGCGACTCACGGGATTGGACGCCGGCTTCCTCTGGATGGAGACCTCGACGTCGGCCATGCACGTGTCGGGACTGGCGATCTATGACCCTTCTGACCTGGTCGCGGCTGGTCGAACCTTCGGCATCGACAACGTGCGCGAGATGGTCCGCGGCCGCCTGCACCTGGCGCCACCGTTCCGCCAGCGCCTGGTCGACGTCCCCTTCCAGCTCCACTTCCCGTTGTGGATCGAGGACCCGGGCTTCGACATCGACCACCACATCCGGCAGGTGGCCGTCCCCGCGCCCGGCGGCATCGCAGAGCTGACCGAGCTGGCGGCCGAGCTCAACGCCATCCAGCTGGACCGCAGGCGCCCGCTGTGGGAGATGTGGTTCATCGAAGGTCTCGAAGGCGGCCGGTTCGCCACGCTGACGAAGGTCCACCACGCGGCCATCGACGGTGCATCGGGGTCGGAGATCACCGTCGCGCTGTTCGACCTCACCCCCGAGGTGGCCGAGCACCCACCGCCCGCTGAGCCGTGGACGCCCGACAAGGTCCCGTCCCAGGTCGAGATGCTGGCCTACGCCACGCAATCGCTCGCGCGGCAGCCGCGGCGGGTGCTGCGAGCCTTGCGCCGCACCGGGAAGGCCGCGCTCGAGGTGCGCTCACTGACCAAGCGGCCGGGTTCGGGCCTGGCGCCGATGCCGTTCACGGCGCCGTCGACGTCGATCAACGGCGCCATCACCCCGGCCCGGTCGATCGCGGTCAGCAGCACGTCGCTGAGCGAGGTGAAGCGGGTCAAGAACGCCTTCGGCGCGACCGTCAACGACGTGGTCCTCGCCCTGTGCGCCGGGGCGTTGCGCCGCTACTTCGAAGCCAAGGGCGAGGTGGTCGACGGGTCGCTGCTGGCCATGGTCCCGGTGTCCGTGCGGGCCGAGGACCAGCGCAAGGACATGGGCAACCAGGTGTCGTCGATGTTCACGTCGCTCGCGACCGACGTCGATGATCCCGTCGAGCGGCTCGCGGCCATCCACGAGGGGATGAAGGGCGCCAAGGAGCAGCACCGGGCGATCGGTGCCGACACGCTCACCGACTGGGCCGAGTTCGCGGCACCGGCGGTCTTCGGGCGGGCCATGCGGCTGTACGCGCGGATGGGGCTGGCCGACCGCCACCGGCCCGTGTTCAACCTCACGATCTCCAACGTGCCGGGCCCGCCGTTCCCGCTCTACTCGGCCGGGGCCAAGTTGGACGCGAACTACCCGCTGGGCCCGATCTTCGACGGTGCCGCGCTCAACATCACGGTGATGAGCCTCGAGGACAGCCTCGACTTCGGCATCATGACCTGCCCGGATGTGGTGGACGACGTGTGGGTGATCAGTGACGGCCTCGCCGAGTCGCTCGCCGAACTCGTCGCGGCGGCCGACGCGCTCGACGGCGCTCCGGCAAAGCAGGCTGGGGCGAAGAAGACGGCGGCGAAGAAGACGGCGGCGAAGAAGACGGCGGTGAAGAAGACCGCGGCCAGGAAGACGGCGGTGAAGAAGACGGCGGTGAAGAAGACGGCGGCCAAGAAGACCGCGACGAGTGCGAAGAAGCCGTCGCCGAAGCGGACCGCCCTGAAGCAGGGTCCCGGCCGCTGAGCGCGTTGCCCTTCGGGCCCAGCGACCAGCCCTGGGACCAGGTTCCTGTGCGAACCGCCTCCGTTCGCGGCTGTCCGCCCACGGTTTCGAGGGGGAGGGGATGAGCGCTGTCGGGTGCGAAAGCGGATAGACCAGATCGCATGACTCGCGTCGGGTTGGTGTTGGGAGCCGGAGGGATCGTCGGCCAGGCGTACCACGCTGGCGTCCTGGCGGCGCTCGAAGCCGAGCTCGGTTGGGACCCGCGGACGGCTGACCTGATCGTCGGCTCGTCAGCCGGCTCGCTCACCGGGGCCGCCCTCCGCCTGGGCGTGCCTGCTCACGACCTCGCGGCGTCGGCCAAGGGCGAACCACTGTCCGACGAGGGGTCCTTCCTTGCCGCGTTCAACCGGGAAGGCCCGCACCTGCCGCCGTTCGATCCGCGCCATGCGCTGCGAGGCTGGCGGCTGCCATCGCTCGGGCTGCTGGCACGGACCGCGCGTCGCCCGTGGGCGTTCCGGCCCGGCGCCGCGGCCGCCACGTTGATGCCGCCCGGCTTCGTCGACATCACCGGTCCCGCCGACGCCCTCGCGCCCTACCTCGGGGTCCACTGGCCCGCCGGGCTGTGGCTGTGCGCCGCCCGGCGCGACGACGGGGCTCGCGTGACGTTCGGTCGGCCCGGTGCGCCCGCGGCATCCCTCGGCCGGGCCGTCGCTGCGTCGTGCGCCATCCCTGGGTACTTCGCCCCGATCGAGATCGGGGGCGTCGAGTACCTCGACGGTGGCGTGCACTCGCCCACCAACGCCGACGTTTTGCGCCACGAGCCGCTCGACCTCGTCATCGTGTCGTCCTCCATGTCGGCAGCGCACGGTCGGACCCGCGGCCCTGACGCCGGGATCCGCTGGGCACTGCACCGGCGCCTCGACCAGGAGGTCCGCCAGCTGCGCCGAGCCGGCATCGAGGTCGTGCGCATCGAGCCTGATGGCGACACGCGGGCCGCGATGGGGATGAACGCCATGGCCACCGATCGCTCCGGCGCCGCGGCCCAGGCTGCATGGGACGCCACCGCGGCCTACATCGGGCAAACGCGCGTGGCCGCGCGGCTCGCCGGGCTCGCCGGCAACGCACCCCGCCAGCCGGCGCCGACGGCCTGAGCGCGCGGCCCGGTCGCGGCACCCTGATGTTCGAGCAGCTCGACTTCCTGTACTGCCCGAGCCCTGACATCGAGGCGGACATCGCGCACTACACGGAGGGGCTCGGCGGCGAGCTGGTCTTCGCGATCGAGGCGTTCGGCACGAGGGTCGCCCAGGTGGCGCTGGCACCGGGTGCGCCGGCCGTGTTGCTCGCCCAGCACCTGGATGGCGACCGACCGATCCTGATCTTCCGGGTTCCGAGCCTGGGCGACGCCGTGGCCGAGCTGGATGGTCGAGGCGTCACCAGCGGCCCCGAGTTCGGCTTCCCGCACGGTGAAGGCGTCGAGGTCGACATGCCTGGCCCCCAACGCACCGCCATCTACGAGCTCACCCGTCCCGAACGAGGCGCGAGCCTCGCCGGCCGCAAGGACTTCTGACCCACCCGAGTTGCGCGCGGTGCCCCGGCCGCTCCCATGGCACGTCACGTGTCGCGCTCTCCTACGCTTGGTGACCTATGGGTCAGACGAGCAATCCCGACCGCACGGTGCCGACGCGGCGGATCAGCTTCGAGGAGTCGCTGCAACACCTGCCGAAGCACTTCGCGGCCGACGGCGACTTGATCCTGAGCCACCTGGCGGCCTCGCTCTCCTCGGTGTTCCCCGACGGTGAGGACTTCTTCGTGCGCTCGGTGCGCCACTACCGCGGCCAGCTCACCGACCCGGAACTGAAGCGGCAGGTCGCCGGCTTCATCGGGCAGGAGGCCACCCACGGCCGCGAGCACCGGGCCCTCAACGACCGCCTGCAGGAGCTCGGGTACCCCACGAAGCAGTTCGAGCGCGTGACCCGCGTCGCCCTCGCCACGCGGGAGCGGCTCCTGCCAGCCTCGTCCAGCCTGGCGGCCACCGCCGCGCTCGAACACTTCACCGCCACGCTTGCCGAGATGATCTTGAGCGACGACGAAGCCCAACGGCTGTTCGGCGACGACGAGGTACGCAACCTGTTCCTGTGGCACGCCCTCGAGGAGTCCGAGCACAAGGCGGTGGCGTTCGATGTCTACAAGGCGGTCGGCGGCGGCGAGCGCTTGCGGGTGTTCACCATGAACATGCTCCGGTTCGGCTTCGTGTTCGGGATGGCCCTGCAGGTCGTCATCTCCTTGCTGGGGGACAAGGCCACCTACCAGCGCGGCCGCCTCCGAGCGAGCTGGCGCCAGTTCCGGAGGTCACCGATCATGAGCCGGGAGCTGTGGGAGCAGCTGAAGGACTACAACCGGCCGGACTTCCACCCCGACGACCGGGACACCAGCGAGCTGGTCGAGACCTGGCGCGAGCGCCTGTTCGGCGAGCACGGGACCTTGAACGACAAGCTCGCCACGTCGGCCGCCTGAACCGGAGGAACGAACGCCATGAAGGGATTCGACGGGCGCGTCGTCGCCATCACCGGGGCCGGATCGGGGATCGGCCGAGCCCTCGCCGTCGACCTCGCCGGGCGCGGGGCACACCTGGCGCTGAGCGACATCGACACGGTCGGCCTGGCCGACACCGTCGCGCGCTGTGAGGGCTCTGGGGTGAAGGTGACGTCCCAACACGTCGACGTCGCCGATCGTGCCCAGGTGTTCGCGTGGGCCGGGGAGGTCGTCGCGTCGCACGGCAAGGTGAACGTGATCGTCAACAACGCCGGCGAGGGTGTGGGAGCCACGGTCGAGCGGATGTCCTACGAGGACCTCGAGTGGCTGATCGGCATCAACTTCTGGGGCGTCGTGCATGGGACCAAGGCGTTCCTCCCGCACCTCAAGGCCTCGGGGGAGGGCCACGTCGTGAACCTGTCGAGCGTGTTCGGGCTGATCAGCATCCCGTCGCAGTCGGCCTACAACGCGGCCAAGTTCGCCGTGCGCGGCTTCACCGACGCGCTGCGCATGGAGCTCGAGGTCGAGCCGTGCGGCGTGTCGTCCACCACCGTCCACCCGGGTGGGATCAAGACCAACATCGTCAACAACGCGCGCCTCGACGCCAGCGTCACCGGCGGGGCCGACCAGGCCCGGCGCGAGTTCGACAGGGTGGCGCGCACCAGCCCCGAGAAGGCGGCACGGGTCATCCTCGCCGCGGTCGAGCAGAACCGGCGGCGGGTGTTGGTCGGCGCGGACGCCAAGGCGATCGACCTCGTCTCCCGGCTGCCGGCCGGCCTCTACCAGCGCGTGCTGGTGGCCGGCGCCAAGCGCCGCGGCTGAGCGCCGCGGCTGACCTCAGCGGCGTGGGTGCTGGCTGAGGAAGTTCCAGATCGCCAGGCTCGAGTCGAGCTGGGCATAGGCCGGGCCGGTGGAACCGGATCCGCCGGTCGCGTGGCCCATCCACGCGTGCGACGCACCCTTCACCTCGACGAAGGCCACCTGCGTCGCGTCCTCGCAGGGTGACCACGCGCTGATGGTGAGGTCCCGGTTGGCGGCCGCCACGGAGCGAACGGGCGCCGCCGGGCAGCCGTCTGCTCGGGCCAGGGTGACGGCGGCATCGAACGGCCGGTTGAAGGCCACACCGCTCACCGCCTTGGGCCCCTTCCCGCCGGTGATCGGGATGTTGGCGTCGCCCGATCCGTGGATGTGCAGGACCGACACCGGGTGCGAGGGATGGCACGGGTCGATCTCGAGGGCGGTCGACTGCACGCCGATGCCCACGATCTGGTCGGACAGTTCGCAGGCCAGCCGGTAGGCGAGGATGCCGCCGTTGGAGTGGCCGGCGGCGAACGTGCGGTCCGGGTCGATCGGGTACTGGCCGCGCAGGTGCTCGATGAGCAGGCGGACGAACGCCACGTCGTCGACGTTCTGCTTCACGGCGGGGCCGCAGCAGTCACCGCCGTTCCAGGTGCGAACGGTGTTGTGCTCGCCCACGCCGATCCCATCGGGGTACACGACCAGGAACCCGTTGGCCTCGGCCAAGCCGTCGAACCCCGAGTTGCGCTCGAACTGGGCACCCCAGCCGGTCCCGCCGTGGAGTGCGACGAGCAGCGGGACGGGTCCGCCCGATGGTGCGGCGGCCAGCGAGCTCGGGACGTACAGGCGGTAGGTCCGTTCCCGCCCATCAGGCGTACGCATGCTCCCGTCGACCGGCGTCGATCGAGGCGTGACCGCTCGTCGCACGACGAGGTCGCCACCGGGCAGGCCCAGCACGGTCCCGGTCCCGCTCCCGGTGCGGTTCCCCGGCTCGGCCGTGGTCGTGTCGGTCGTGGCCGTCCCTGCTCGGTTGGTCGTGGTCGCATCAGCCGCCGTGCTCGTCGTCGTCGACGATGACGCCCGGTCGCCGGCGGTGGTGGGTGCCGGCTCGGTGGTGCCGCCCGATCCGCTCGCGCAGGTCGCCAGGCCGAGCGCGCCGGTCGCCACGAGGACCCCGATGCGTGAGATGCCCTTCGCTCGACCAGCCATGCGCCCGAGTCTCCTCGCCGGATGTGAGCAAACCGTGAGCACCGCGTGACCAAGGATCGAGTCACCTCCGTTCTTGCTCGAATTCGGCGCGAGAGATGATCCGCCTTCGAGCAAGAAGCGCTTCACGGCTCGTGATCGCTCGCCGGTCGGGGCGGTCAGGCCGACCGGCACTCCCCGGAAACGGAACGGTGCGGGTCAGAACCCGGGGAAGAAGGGGCGAAGATCGTCGAGGTCGACGGGGCCGCCGGCGGGCGGGGTGTGGTCGGCGTCGAGGCGGCCGTAGACGAGGCGGATGAAGGCTTCGGCGGGGAGCTCCACGTCGGCGGGCGCGCCGTCGGAGCCGGGCTGGAGCGATGCCGAGTCTCCCGTGAGCGAGAGGATGAGCGAGCGATCGGGGCTCGTGGTTCGCAGCGAGATGTCGCGCACCGCGCCGGCGGGCTTGGTGGTGAAGCCGATGATCGCGCCGAGCCGATCGAGGACCGGCGCCACGGCCTGGGGAAGGAGTGTCGCGGCCGGATCGAGCGCGACCTCGACGTCCCAGGTGTGGACGGTGTGCTCGCTGAGCCGGAGACCGATGAACCCCGCCAGGTCCAGCTCCATGGGACCGATCGAGAAGCGGAAGCGGGCGGCCTCGTCGGGGTGCAGCGAGTCGAGTCGTTCGACGAGCGCCTGGTCGGCGGCGATGACCCCTGAGGCCTGTTCGACCGGCTCCATGGCGTTCCAGGTGTCCCAGACCGACTGGTTGAAGTCCTCGGGCGTGTCGAGGCCGGCCAGGACGTCGTCGAGGCGGCGGTGCAGGATCGTGGCCCCCGAGCCGAGGTGCGACAAGACGTCGGCCACGGTCCACTCGGTGGGGTACGCCGAGGCCGTGAGCTGGCCCGCTCCCAGGTCGTCGACCAGGTCCCGAAGGTGGGCCGACGAGGCTTGGAGGGCGGTGAGCAGTTCTTGGTGTCCGGTCATCGCCGCAGTGAACCCGCCCGTGCCGCCGATCACCACGTCAGGTGACGGATTCTTCCCCGCGGTCTCGCTCGTCGCTCGGGCGCTCGAGCTCGGCCTTCATGCGTTCGAGCGTGGTGCGCATGCCGTTGCGGTTCGTCCGGCCGCGGGCCCATCCGAGCAGCGTCCAGTAGATCTTGAGCGGGAGGGTGTCGGCCAGGCGGAACGACTCGGTCACGTCGGTGCCGTCGCCGGCCGGCTCGAGCACGTAGCGCCAGTTGTTCAGGGCCTTGCCGGGCGGGCCGACCCCGAACCCGAACTCCCTGCCGGGCACGCACGAGGTCACGACGCAGGGCGACCAGTACGTCGGGCCTTTCCCATTGCGCTTCACATGTCCGCGGAACCTGGCGCCGACCTCGGGCCCCGTGCCGCCGTCGAGCCACTCGGCGTCGAACGTCTCGGGGCTGTAGCTGCCGATGCGGGTGATGTCGCTGACGAGCGTCCACACCTCATCGGGCGGGGCCTTGATGTGGACGGTCACCGAGTCCTGCATGCGTTCGACCATAGGACGTCTCCTCGCGGCCGACGGGCTGATCGCTGATGGCTCGTTCCGACGAGGACGCTACGGCGCGGTCGGGATGGCCGAGGGCGACGTCGGGGAGGATGGGGGCATGGATGATGCGACCGAGACGACCGAGACGACCGATGCGACCGATGCGACCGATGCGACCCCGACCGTCGAGCCGCTGCGGGTCGGCGTGGTGGGCGCCGGGCCGTGGGCGACGATGGTCCACGCGCCGATGTTCGCCAACCACCCCGCCACCACGGTGGCCGGGGTGTGGGCCCGGCGGCCCGGCGCGGCCGAGAAGCTCGCGTCGCGCCACGGGACGGCGGCGTTCGCCTCGGTCGAGGAGCTCTTCGACGCGTGCGACGCAGTGACGTTCGCGGTGCCGCCCGACGTCCAGACCGAGCTGGCGGTCCTCGCCGCCCAGGCCGGGAAGACCGTGCTGCTGGAGAAGCCGATCGCACTCGACCTCGACGGCGCAACGCGCCTCGCGGACGCGATCGATGCCGCCGGCGTGGGCTCGCAGGTGGTCTTCAGCTGGCGCTACACCGAGGCGGTGCGGTCGTTCCTGGCTGACGTCGGCCTCGTGGACCCGATCGGTGGTCGGGGTCAGTTCATCTCGGGCGCGGCGCTCGGTGGGCCCTTCGCCACGCCGTGGCGGGCGGAGCAGGGGCCGCTGTTCGACCTCGGCCCGCACGTGATCGACACCCTCGACGCCGCCCTCGGTGCCGTCGTCGGGGTGCGCGCCCACGGCCAGCAGGACGGCTGGATCGGGCTCCTTCTGGAACATGACTCCGGCCTGGTCAGCGGGGTTTCGATGACCGCTCGCTGCGCGCTGCAGCCCGGCCGGGCCGGCGCCGAGGTCTACACCGAGGCCGGCGTGATCGAGGTCGACGCCGGCTCGGCGACCGGTCCCGACACGTTCGCGACGGTGGTGGACGAGTTCGTGGCCACGGCCCGGGGCACCGCCCACCCGCTCGACGTGCACCGCGGCCTCCACATCCAACGCGTGATCGCTGAGGCGCTCGCTGATCTGCGCTCCGCCCGATGACCTCGGCGGCAGACGGGCCGGTCGCGCTCGGATCAGGCGTGCGACGGATCAGGCGGTGCGGACGAGGAGGTCGTCGAGGCCGGGCGTCCAGGCCAGGCGTTGGTCGGCCGTCACGAGCAGCAGGTCGTAGCCGGGGAAGCGGTCGAACCACGCCGGGTGCCCCGAGCCCTCGGCGAACACGGCGGTGGCCAGGGCGTCGGCCGTCCCGAGTTCGGGCCCGACCACGGTGACGCCGGCCAGGCCGGGTGCACCGGCCGCCCGCGGCAGGTCAGTGCCCGCGGCGCCCCAGATGTGGGACCCGCGCTCGTAGGTCCCCGAGGTGGCGACCGCCCCCTCGGCGAGCACCAGCACCGCGGCGACGGCCTCCTCCAGGAACGGGTGGCGGATGCCGGTGCGCCACCCCCGACCCTCGTTTGGCTCTGGGTGGCCGGCACACACGATGTCGCCGCCACCGTTGATCGAGAACGTGGTGGTGCCGGCCATGCGGAGGATCAGCGCGGCGACGTCGATGCTCCAGCCCTTCACGAGCCCGGACGGATCGAGGTGCTGCTCGCCGTCGGTCTGGCGATGCGCGGTGAACCAGCCGTCGGTGAGCTCCTCCAGTTCGGCACATCGCAGCAGCACCTGGCGAACGTCGGGCGAGGCGGCATCGAGGTCGAGTTCGCCGCGGTCGATCCGGGAGATCTCGCTGTCCGATCGGTAGGTGGAGAACGTCGCGTCGACGTGGTGCAACCAGGCGAACGCGTCGTCGACACCTTCGGGCCCGACGGTGTCGTCGACGGTGATGCCGAACGCGGTGCCCATGACGTGTTGCACGTGCGTGTGCAGCGTCCTGGCCCCGGTGGACACGTCGGTCACGTCGGTTCGGTCACGTCGACGAGCTCGGTCACTTGTTGGCCGCGTCGAGGGCGGCCTGGAGCGACTGCTCGTAGGCGCCCCACGTGATGGTTGCCCCGGACACCTGGTCGAGCGAAGCACTCTGAGCAGTGAGCGCTTCGCTGCGGAGGATCGGGCCGGCCTGGCTGTTGATCTCCACCGACCGTTGGCGGTCGCTGGGGACCTCCAGCTCCTGCACGTCGGTCAGCTGTCCACCCGAGATCGTGATCTGGACCTTGACCGGGCCGTAGCGCGTCTGGATCTCGGCGCCGTCGTAGGTGCCGTCGGTCGGACCGCTCGCCGGTGATGTACCGGGGTTCGGGGTGGTGGTCGGCGCTCCGCCACTGCCGCTGGGGCCAGCCCCGCCGCCCGGGGTGCTCCCTGGCGTCGTCCCCGGTGGCGTCGTCCCCGGTGCGGTCGTCCCTGGCGCGGTCCCCGACCCGGCCGGGCCCGGCAACGCTCCCACCGTCGCACCGCCGGAAGGGCTGGTCTGGAAGCGCAGCAACATGATGAGGCCCGCAACGGTCATGCCGAGGGCGGGAAGGGCGCGTCGTCGCATCGTCAGCGGTCCTAGTAGTCGAATCGTTCGAGGTGGATCTGGTCGTGGGGCACGCCGGCCTTGCGCAACCCGCTCGCGACCGCGCTCAGGAGGCTCGGCGGGCCGCACACGAAGACGTCGCGGTCGGCGATGTCGGGCATGGCCGCCACCAGGTGGGCCGGGTGGAAGGGATCGGTCCCAACGGAGCGGCCGTGCGGGCGGCTGTAGGAGATCTTCAGGTCGAAGCCGCGTCGGGCGCCGATGGCGACGAGGTCGTCGTGGAAGACCGCTTCGTCGCGGTTGCGGGCCCGGTACAGGAGGGTGACGTCCCCGGGGCCGCGATCGATGTCCTCGAAGATGGCGCGCACCGGCGTGATGCCGATGCCGCCGCCGATGAGGGCGACCTTCCGTCGGCTTGCCTTGGCGGCGGTGAACGCGCCGTAGGGGCCTTCGGCCATCACGCGGGTGCCGATCGGGATGGCCTGGAGCGAGGCCGAGTCGTCACCGAGGGCCTTCACCGTGAAGCGGAGCGTGCGGCCGTCGGGTGCCGCCGAGAGCGAGAAGGGGTGGGCCTTGTACCAGCGGTCGGCGCGCAGGAAGCGGAGGAGGAAGAACTGGCCACCGGCTGCGGCGAGCGCGTCGAGGGCCCGCCCCGACAGCACGATCGTCACCACGCCACGAGCCTCCGGCACCACGTCGACCACCCGAAGCTGGTGGCGCACGGCCCGGTAGGCCGGCTCGATCCACCGCCAGCCGAGGACGAGGGCGGCCGCACCGAGGTACAGCAGGACCCAGTAGGCGCGTGCGAGCGGATCATCGATGAAGTCCGCACCGTTGGCGATCTGGTGCGAGAAGGCGAGCGCGATGCCGAGGTACGCGTAGAGGTGGACGAACCACCACGTCTCGTAGCGCAGGCTCCGGCGCGCGGCCCGGATCGACGTGGCCGCGACGCCGATGATGGCGACGAAGCCCACGATGGCCATGAGCAGATCCGGGTAGTGGAAGACGAACTCGTTGATCTGGTGGGCCACGCTGACCTGGTTGCCGAAGGCGTACCCGAACGTGATCAACACGACGTGGCCGACGAGCATCCACACCGCCGCGAAGCCGGTCCAGCGGTGCCAGTGGTTCAGCGTGTCCATGCCGTAGCGGCGCTCGAGCCACGGCACCCGGCTGATGAGGACGAGCTGCCCGAGGATGGCGAAGGCCCCGTACAGGCCGGCGAGCTGGCCGCCGGCGGTGAGCCAGCCGGCCGTCGACGTGAGCTGCTCGGTGTTGCCGTGTCGGACCCACATGCCGGCGATGAGCGCCAGGTTCACGCCGACGAAGGCGAGCAGGTCGACGGCCGACAGCGGCGAGGCCGCCGGCCGGCCGGGTCGCTCAGGCCGGCCGTGTCGGGCGGGTCCAGCGGGCCCGGCCCGTCGTGTCGTCGATCGCGGGT
>JAOBWM010000024.1 GCA_025463365.1 Acidimicrobiales bacterium | reverse complement strand
GCGAGCTCGCGGTAGGCGATGGCCGAGCGAGATGACGGGGCGTGGGTGATGATCGAGCGGCCCTTGGCCGGGGCCTCCGCAACCTTCACCGACTTGGGCACGAAGGGCTCCAGGACCTTCACGCCGTACTCCTTGCGGACCTGCTCGACCACCTGGTGGGCCAGCTTGGTGCGGCCGTCGAAGAGCGTCGCGATGACGCCGCGGACGCTGAGGTCCTCGTTGGTGTAGTCGCGCACGTCCTCGATCGTCTCGAGGAGCTGGCCCACCCCGCGCTGGCTCAAGGACTCGCACTGCAGCGGGATGACCACCTCGTCGGCCGCGGTGAGCCCGTTGATGGTGAGGATGCCGAGCGACGGCGGGCAGTCGATCAGCACCTTGTCGTAGCGATCGGCCAGCTTCGAGAGCGCTTTGCGCAAGACGTACTCGCGGCCGGTCTTGGTCAGCAGGTGGAGCTCGGCGCCGGCCAGGTCGATGGTCGACGGCAGGAGGTGCAGGACACCCGGCTTGCCCTCGACCTCGGGCGCCGGTGGACGCAGCTCGATCAGTGCGTCGGCGACCTTCGCCCGCTTGAGGAGCACATCGTGGATCGACACCTCGAGCGCGTCGGGGTCGATCCCGCACGCCCAGGTGAGCGATGCCTGCGGATCGAGGTCGACCATGAGGACGCGTCGGCCCTGCTCGGCCATGGCCACGCCGAGGGCGTGGACTGAGGTGGTCTTGGCCACCCCACCCTTCTGGTTCGCCACGGCCACCACGCGCGTCATGGCGGACAGTGTTCCACCCGCGCCCGGGGGCAGAGGAAGTCGCCCCCGGCTTCGCCGCGCACGCCGGGCCGATCCGGCCCCGTGCGGGTGGGTCCGGGCCCGAACGACGCCGTTCGACCACTACTCCGGTCATCTCCATCGAATGGATAGGCTTTCGCCTTCGCCCCGGCCCGACGTGCGTCCGGCCCGCTGGAAACCGATCATGCACTTCGACCCATCCCTCGCGCTCGCCGGCCTCTTGGTCGGGTTCACCGTCGGCCTCACCGGCATGGGCGGTGGCGCCCTCATGACCCCGATCCTCGTGCTGGTCTTCCACGTCGACCCGCTGACCGCGGTGTCGAGCGATCTGGTTGCCTCGTTCGTGATGAAGCCGGTCGGTGCCGCGGTGCACCTGAAGCACGGCACCGTCGATCTGCGGATGGTCAAGTGGTTGGCCCTCGGATCGGTGCCGAGCGCGTTTGCGGGCGTGCTCATCCTCCAATCCCTCGGCGAAGGCAGTGGGCTGCAGGACACGATCAAGCGTCTGCTCGGGGTGGCGCTGCTCGTCGCCGCGTCGACGATCGTGGCCAAGTCCGTGGTGGCCGCCCGCCGGAGCTCGGCCATCGTGGCCTCGGTGGCCGACGTCGCCATCCGGCCGCTGCCGACGCTGGCCATCGGCCTGGTGGGCGGGCTGGTGGTGGGGATGACGTCGGTGGGTTCGGGCTCGCTGATGATCGTGTTGCTCCTCCTGCTGTACCCGTCGCTTCGGGCCTCGCAGCTCGTCGGGACCGACCTCGTGCAGGCCATCCCGCTGGTGGGGGCGGCCTCGTTGGGCCACGTCCTGTTCGGCGACTTCCGGCTCGGCCTGACCACCTCGCTTCTCGTCGGCGCCCTGCCGGCTGTGTACGTCGGCGCCCGCCTGTCCGCGAAGGCGCCGGACCGCCTGATTCGGCCTGTCCTCGTCGTCGTGCTGGCCGCTTCGGCGCTCAAGCTCCTCGGGGCGGGCAACGTCGTGGTGGTCACCGCGCTCGCCGTCGCGGTGGCCGGCCTCGTGGTGCTGGCCGTGCGCGAGCGCACCCGGGCGGTGTCGGACGAGGCGGACCCGTCACCGGCCGCCGCTCATCCCGTCGAGGCCTGACCCGGCTCCGATCGAGCGCTGGCTTCGGCGGTAGGTTCCCTCCCCGACCCGCCCATGCGCCGAGGAGCCCGATGTCGCACGCCGCCTTGATCGATCACCTGCTCACCCATGCGGTTCGTCGGGGCTCGTTCGTGTTGAAGTCGGGCCGCGAGAGCGACTGGTTCATCGATGCCAAGCAGACGACGTGCCGCCCCGACGGGATGCTCCTCGTGGCTGAGGCCGCGCTCGCGGCGCTGCCCCCGGACGTCACCGCCGTCGGCGGCCTCACCATGGGCGCCGACGCCATGGCCTTCGCCATCGCCGCCGTCGCCGCCACGCGGGGCCGCGAACTGCGCGCCTTCAGCGTCCGCAAAGAGGTCAAGGACCACGGCGGTGGTGGTCGCATCGCCGGGGCCCTCGAACCGGGCGATCGCGTGGCCATCACCGAGGACGCGGTCACCCGCGGCGTGTCGATGCTCGAGGCGGCGGACGTCGTGCGCGAAGCCGGCGCCGAGCCGGTGCTGTTGCTGCCGCTCGTCGATCGTGGCGGCACCGTCACGGCGATGGCCGCCGAGCGGGGGCTGCCGGTGCACGCGCTGGTGACGGCCGTCGACCTCGGCTTCGCATACAGCGGCTGAACAGTGGCGATCCGACGCGGTCGATCACCCGTCCGGGCGGAGGTTGCCGGCACACCCGGACCCACCACGTGCCACACCGGTGCATCCGGCGCGCCCGGTTAGGGTGTTCTCACGTCATTCGGCTGAGGATGGCGTACCCGCCCAAAGGATTGAAAATGTCGCATACCGAGGTCGCCCGCCCCGACCCCGACGCGCTCCTCACGCCCGCTGAGGTCGCGTCC
>JAOBWM010000006.1 GCA_025463365.1 Acidimicrobiales bacterium | reverse complement strand
ACGTGGCCGGCCACATGCTGCGGGTGCGGGCCCACTTGACGACGTCCTCCACCTTGGCGGTGACGAAGTTGTGGTCGAGCGTCTCGAGCCCGTTGCTGAAGTCGAGGCCCATCAGGCCGCCACCTCGCCCGGCTGGTCACCGGGACCGCGGCCGTCCTGGCCGACCCGACGAACGGTGGATGTGGTGGTGCGGGCCGCGCTGACCGCGGGACTGGACCGGCGGAGCTCCCGGATCGGTCCCCAGTCGAGGGCGCCGTTGGCGATCAGGAACACGAACGAGGCGAACACCGCGACGGCGAAGACGACCATCTCGATCAGGCCGAACACGCCGAGCGAGCGGTGGATGACCGCGTAGGGGTACAAGAAGATGATCTCGATGTCGAAGACGATGAAGATCATGGCCACGAGGTAGAAGCGCACCGGGAACCGCTCGGGCGGGTCCTGGCCGGGCACGATGCCGCACTCGTAGGGGGCCGACTTGGCCGCGGACGGGCGCTTGGGGCTGACCAACTTCGACATCACCAGGCTGACGCCGGCGAAGGCGACGCCGAGCACCAACATGACGACGACGGGCAGGTACTGGCCCATCATCAAGCCGCCCCGGCCACCGCTCGCTGGGCCGTCGCCAACTTGTCGCGGCGGTGGAGCAGGTTGGCGCAGATCGCAAAGATGATGCCGGTCACGATCGTGAAGGCGATCGACGGAAGCCGCAGCGCGCCCCGGTCCCGCTCCATGATCACCGTGTACACGGGCGCCTTCGGGTCGATCACCGGGGTGGGCGGCGCCTGGCCGGCCTTCGTGGTCTGGGGGATGACCGCCTGCAGCTGCACCGCGGAGCGGAACGGCTCGTGGTTGATGTCGAACGGCGACGTGAACTTGTACTCGATCCGCTTCAGGATCGAGGTGTCGTTGCCCAGACCCTTCTTGCCGCCGCTGAGGAAGCTGTCGGTGACGATGTAGTCCGAAGCCCCGTTGGCGAACAGGGCCGAGCCGTCAGGCCCGATGGCCTCCGACACGACCGACTGGGTCTCGCCGGTGTACTTGTTCGACGTGGGCAGGATCTCCCACGGTGCGTACCGCTTGTTGAGCATGTCGAGCGTCTTGGTGTCGATCGACACGACGTCGCCGATGGTCGGCGGCTTCTTGTCGAGCGGGTACTCCTTGAGGACGGCCTTGTTGTGGTCGCGGATGGCGACGGGATCAGGGAGATCCTTCGGCAACGGCAGCTTCGCGGCCACGTCGACGGTGGATTGGCTCGGGCTGCCCTCGACGACGTTGACCACCTTCCACGTGGGGGCCGGGCCCTTGTAGCCGATCCCGTACATGGCCCAGATGAGGCCCATCACGAAGAACCAGCCCATCAGGCCGGTGACCGCCAGGAGGAAGCCGAGGCGGGTCCCGCTGTTGGTGGCGAGGATCACGAAGATCGAGCCGCACAGCACGAGCACCGCCACCGCGACGGTGAGGATCCCCTTGAACCCGGGTGTCCAGGTGAGGGTGGCCAACATGAGGGCGCTCATCGGGCGAGGCTCCGTTCGTACTCCACGATGCTGCGCACCTGGTCTTGGGTGAGCATGGCCCCGTGCTCGGGTAGGCCGGTGTCGTTGGGCAGGACCCCGACGTCACCGCTGGTGGGGTCGAGCTTGTTGGCAGGGGTGACGCAGAAGCCAGGCATGCGGCCCGATCCTTGGCCGTTCTGGCCGTAGCGGGCGCCTTGTTCGGAGCCCAGGCAGACGAAGTCGATCTGTTGCTGCAGTCCCAGGCTGTCGCCGGGGAACTGCTGCAGGACGTTGGTCAACGGAGGCCCGAACGCACCATGGCCGTCCGCCTGCTTCTCGCCGTAGGACCAGCCCTTGGTGTGGCACCGCCCGCACGAGTAGGCACCGCCGGCGAAGCCGTCGTCGTAGCCCATGTTGAAGAGCGCCTCGCCCTCGGATCCGTACATCGCCGGGCACGAATCCGTGTCGACCGACGTGGGGTCGAAGGACGTGAGCTTGGTGCCCGACAGCCCCTCCTTGGCCTTGGCCGTCAGCGCGGCGACGCAGGTGGCGTCCTTGGTCTTCATCATCTTCGCGAGCTGGGCGGTGACCGCCTTCTGCGATTCCTTGGGCGTCAGCTGGATCGACTGGAGGTAGTCGACGAGGTTCTGGAGGTTCTGCTCGGTGAGCGGGCCACCGCCCTTGGCGCCCCAGGCCGGCATCGGCGAGAACGGGCGGCCGTACTCGAGGATGTAGCGGACCTCCTCGCGGCTGTAGCGCAGCAGCACCGTGTTGAGCGCCGGTCCCCGCCAGTTGACCTGCTTCAAGAAGCGCCCCTCGGCATCGGTGATCGTGTAGGGCGTGACACCGCCGACGCCGCCCTCACCGTGGCAGAAGGCGCAGTTGAAGCCGCCCTTCTCGGTGGTCGCGAACATGGCCGCACCGCGGTCGACGAACTTGCGCTCGAGATCGCCGGTGGCGTTGGCCTGGCGACCCGGTTCCTGGAGCCAGTAGAGCGGCAGGCCGATGCCGACCACGAACAGGCCGAGCAGCCCGAGCGAGAGGGTGCGGTCGAGCTTGCGGCCCTCGAGCTCGTCGTCGGAGTAGTACGGCTTGCGGTTCGGCGCCAGCTCGATCTCCGAGCCGACCTCGGCACGGCCTTGGCGCATGTTGATCAGCGCGAACGCGAGGCCGATCAGGACGGCAATGACGACGAGGACGATGCCGGCCGACGTTTGGGTACTTGCAGCGAACAACATCAGTGGTGAGCACCGCCTGAGACGCAGTGGGGACCCTCGGCCTCTTGGCCGGTGGTGTTGGTTCCGATCGGTGGGCCGAGGATGATCTGCCCGGTGTTGACGGTGAGGGAGCCGCCGCTGACCTCCATGGCGAAGCGGTCGAGCCCACGGGGCGCGGGCCCAGCCTTCTTCTCACCGACCTGGTTGTACTGGGAGCCATGGCACGGGCACTCGAACCACTGCGAGGTGGCGCACGAGGGCACGCGGCAGCCGAGGTGCACGCACTTCTGGTAGAGGGCGATGACGCCTGCCTCCATGCCGGTGAGCTCGGCGGGGCTGTAGATCTTGCGGGCCTTCTCGAGCGCGTTCGCCGGGTAGGCGGTCACCCACATGCGGCCCTCGGGGTAGTAGGCGAACCCGTTCCCGGCCTGGATGTCCGACGCGATGTCGTTGAGCTTGCCCACCGAGATCTTGGAGCCGAAGCCCCCGGAGGTGTTGGGCCACAGGAAGGCCAGCACGGCGCCACCGAAGCCGCCGAGGCCGAGCAGGAAGCCACCGATGATCGAGCGGTTCAGGAACTGGCGGCGGTTGACGCCGATCTCGTCCTCGTCGGGCGGGACGAACACGGCGATCGGCGCGGCCTCGGACACCGGCACGAGATCGCCACCCTTGCGGGCGAGCTGGGCGGCCCGCTCGACCTCGCGGCCCGACGAGCCCTCGAGCACCGGGGTGGGCTTGCGCGACGTGCGGTCGCGGCGGCGCGTCTCACGCGAGATGTGGCCGGTCGCGCTGTCGGCTTGGCGCCGCTGCAGCGACGAGAGGATGACCAGCGCTGCGAGGGCACACAGCGCGACGATCGGGATGACGATGATCATGTCGACCTCCTCAGAGCTCGAAGAACAGGCCCGAGGCCCACGGGAAGACGAAGAGCTGCCCAGGCCCACGGAAGAACGAACCGATGATCGTGAGGGTGGCGCACGCCATCACGAAGATGGTGAACAGCGAGATCGCGAACTTGCGATCCTCGGGCTTCGTCGACGGGTTCTTGTCGATGTAGGGAGCGCAGGCGAGCGCACCGAGGCCGATGCCGGGAAGCAGCACGCCCGCCACCATCGGGTCGAACATCGAGAGCATCTCCTGGAGGCCGAGGAAGTACCAGGGCGCCTTGGAGGGGTTCGGGGTCTTGTTGATGTTGGCCAGTTCGAGCAGCGGTGCGTTCACGAAGATCGAGAAGATCAAGACGAAGGCGAGGCACGCCAGGGCGGCCACGAATTCGATCGACAGCAGGTGGGGCCAGACGTGGACCTTGTCCTGGGGCGTGGCCTTCACGTCTTGGATGGAGCCGGACTTGACCACGGTGAGCAGGCGCTGGGTGTGGCCACCCGGGCCGGCTGCCACCGGGAGGGTGGCCGTGGCGACGGCGCCCCCTGTGGTCGCGGTGGCCACCGCACCCCCGGAGGAGCCCTCCGAGGAGGTCTCGCCGCCGGCGGCCTTGGTCCGCGCTGCCTTGGCCCGCTCGAGCAGGTGCGCGGGGATCTTGCTCTCGGCCGCGCTGGGCTCGCCGGCCGGCGCGTCGGCTGCGGGCGCGGCGTCGTCCGCCTTGGCGGCCGCGGCCTTGGCCCGGGCCTCCTCGGCTCGCTTGCGAAGGTGTTCTGGTATCTCCGTCATGGAACTCCTCCAGTCCTACAGGGGACCGCTGATTCCGCCGTCCTTGCGCACCCGCCAGAAGTGCACCGCCATGAAGATGACGATGACGAACGGGAGCATCAAGACGTGGAGGACGTACCAGCGGAGCAAGGTGTCGGTGCCGATCTCTGCGCCGCCGAGCAGCACGAAGCGGACCTGGTTCCCGAAGACGGGGGTGTACCCCATCATGTTGGTGCCCACGGTGACCGCCCAGAGGGCGAGCTGATCCCAGGGCAGCAAGTAGCCGGTGAAGGACAGCAACAAGGTGAGGAGCAGCAACACGATGCCGATCACCCAGTTGAACTCGCGGGGCGGCTTGTAGGCCCCGTGGTAGAAGACGCGGGCCATGTGCAAGAACACCGACAGCACCATCAGGTGGGCCGCCCATCGGTGCATGTTGCGGACGAGGAGCCCGAAGGTCACCGACGTCTGCAACGTGTAGATGTCGTTCCAGGCCTGCGCCGCGGTGGGCCGGTAGAAGAACATCAAGAAGATGCCCGTCACGGTGAGCAGGATGAACAAGAAGAAGCTCAGCCCGCCGAAGCAGAGCGTGTAGCTCACCTTCACCGCGTGGCGCTTCACCTTCACCGGGTGCAGGTGGTACAGCACCGAGTTCATGATCACGTAGGACCGGTTGCGAGGGCTGTCGGTGTAGCCCTTCCGGAAGATCGAGCCCGGTCGGAAGATGGAGTTCCAGGCCTGGGAGGCCTGCATCTTGTCGGTGGTCGCCCCGAGCTTGTCGGAGATCCCACCGCCCTTGTTCTGCATGGTCTTGGCCATCGGTCAGCTCTTCCGATCGTCTCGGCCGGTCGGCGGTTGGGAGTGGAGGCGCGAGGTGGCGGTCATCCGAGCCGCATCCCATAGCCGTACCCGTGGGTGTTGGTTCGCTGGTGCCCGTCGCCGTTGGCGGCGGGGTCGCCGACCTTGCCCATGATGATCACGCCGGTCGGGCAGCGATCGACGCACAGGGCGCAGCGCGTGCAGACGTCGTCGTCGATCAAGAACACGACGTTGTCGCTCGGATCGATGCCGGGCCGCTCGGTGCCCTCCGCCTCGGCGATGGACTCCGGCGCCACCATGTGGATGCACTTCCACGGGCAGATGTCGACGCAGCCTTCGCACATGATGCACTCGGACTGATCGATGTGGATGAACTGCTTGGGCTTGACCGCCTTGGCCAAGTAGTCGGCATCGACCTCGACGAGCGAGTAGTCGGCCCGGAACGCCGGCATCGGCGGGTTGGCGTCGGTCTTGGCCATGTCAGCTCTTCACCAGCGGTCGCCCGTAGGTGGAGGTCTCGACCTCGTCGGCGACGGCGGCGCCACGGTTCTGCCACGCCGACCACACCTTGAAGGTGCCGACGAGGCCGGCCATGTAGATGTTGACGGTGACGAAGTCGGACACGACGGCCTTGGAGAGCACGACCGGGAAGTTGGTCAGCCAGCCCGTGGATCCGGGGCCGGCGAGGATCGCGTCCGAGCGCATGCCCAGCGATCCGGCGGAGTAGACCCGCCAGCGGTCGGGCACGACACCGAAGAAGAAGAAGGCGAGGAAGCTCACGTACGTGGCGGCCGCCATGGCCTGGCCCCACGTGAGCGGCGCGCCCTTGGGGCGACGCTTGGCATACGCCAAGATCGCGCCCGTCATCGCCAAGGACAGCAGCAACGAACCGGTGAAGGCAACGTTGGCGAAGGCCAAGGCGCATGAGCAGATCACGTGCCAGATCTGGCTGGTCAGCGAAGCGGCGGCGAGCACTCCAGCTTCCTCCTCGTGAATCCGATCACAATACGACGGTTCGGCCTTGATGAGAGCTCATCCGGTTCCGTCGGACGGTCTAGCACGCGCCTTCTGGAACCACACATTCCACTCACTGCCCCTCCGAGCAGCCATCGAACCCTGGTTCGAGCCCACGACCGCGGGCTCTTGCCGGGCGGGTGACGGGTCCGTCAGAGGGGCCCAGCCGGGCCTCCCCGACGCCGGTCGCGGCTTGGCCCGGGCGCACCCGGCGTGCCTAGAGTGACCGCGTTCCGCGCCCGCCGGCATCCGCCCCCGAGCGCGCACCGATTCGCCCGCGGAGGACGCGTTGACCGAGATCCCCGAGCACCTGCTCAAGCGTGCCGCCGAACGCCGTGCGGCCATGACCGGTGGCGGCGACGCCGCGGCTGCGGCCCCAGCCGGCGACGCCCCCGCCGGCGACGCAGCGGCCGCTCCGGCCGCAGTCGAGAAGGCGGCGGGGCCCAAGGCGCCCGCCCCGATCCCGACGCTCGACGACGACACGCCGCCCGCCAAGCCCGACATCCCCGTCGTGGCGGCCGCCAAGCGCCGCAAGCGGGTGCCCTACTGGGCTGCCCCCATCGTCGCCCTGCTCCCCCTTTGGGCCTTCCTCTACCTCTACGCCGTGAAGCCGGCGCCCGCCGGGAGCAACGACCCGATCGCGATCGGCAAGGAGGTGTACGCCGGCAACTGCGCGGGCTGCCACCTCGCCAACGGTGACGGCATCAAGGGCGGCGGCGTCGGCCAGCAGCTCACCGACGGCCACGTCCTCGCCACCTTCGCCGATCCGCTCGACATGGCCCACTGGATCGCCTACGGCGCCGACGGCGCCCGCCCGAACGGGACCTACGGCGACAAGAAGCGCCCTGGGGGCGTGATGCAGCTGCTCGGCACCAAGATGCCCGGCTTCGCGGCGAGCCTGACGCCCGAGGAGATCGCGGCGGTCACGATCTACGTGCGCGAGGAGCTCTCCGGCGGGAACCCGAAGGACGACCCGAACTTCAACGTCGACACCTTCACGGCCGATCCCGAGAAGGCCGCCGCGATCGTGCAGCAGGTCATCGACCTGAAGGCCGGTGGCGACCCCGACACGAAGTCGATCGACGGCAGCGAGTCGAAGTCCTCCAAGTAGGAGGACGCCGGTAGCGTCCTGCCATGAGCACCACCGATCGACGTGATGTGTTGGTGGTCGGCGGTGGACCGTCGGGCGCGGCCACGTCCTACTGGCTGGCGAGGGCCGGGCACCGCGTCACCTGCGTGGAGCGCAAGACGTTCCCGCGGGACAAGACCTGCGGCGACGGGCTCACCCCGCGGGCGGTCAAGCAGCTCGCCGACATGGGCCTCTACGACGCCCTGCTCCCCTACCACCGCTACACCGGGCTGCGGGCCGTGGCCCACGGCATCACCCTCGAGCTGGCGTGGCCGGACCACCCCGACTTCCCCGACCACGGCTTCGTGGTCCGCCGACGCGACCTCGACCAGCTCGTGTTCGAGCATGCGGCCGATGCCGGGGCCGAGACCCACCAAGGCACCGAGGCGATCGCCCCGATCGTCGAGGGTGGCCTGGTCGCCGGCGCGGTCGTCAAGGACAAGGAGTCCGGGGAGACCCGCGAGATCCGGGCTCGCTACGTGGTGATCGCCGATGGCGCCAACTCCCGGTTCGGCCGGGCCCTCGGCACCGCTCGCAACAAGAGCTACCCCCAGGGCATGGCGATCCGCACGTACTACGAGAGCCCGCTCCACGCCGAGCCGTGGATCGAGAGCTGCCTCGACGTGCGGGACCGCAACGGCAACTCGCTCCCCGGCTACGGCTGGATCTTCCCGGTGGGCAACGGCACGATCAACGTCGGCATCGGCCTCCTCTCGACCTTCCGCGACTGGCGGGACGTCAACACGTCGCACCTCATGAAGGAGTGGGCCACCACCGCCCCCGACTACTGGAAGATCGACCCGGAGTCACCGGTCTGCCCGCCCACCGGCGGTCGGATCCCGATGGCCGGCTCGGTGAACCCGAAGGTCGGCCCCACCTGGGCCGTCGTGGGCGACGCCGGCGGCTCGGTCAACCCGTTCAACGGCGAGGGCATCGACTACGCGTACGAGACCGGCCGCCACGTGGCCGGCCTGCTGTCGGAGTCGCTCCTCACCGGGGACGGCATGGCGCTGCAGCAGTACCCGAAGTGGCTCGAGAGCGAGTACGGCCTGTACTTCAAGGTCGCCCGCCTCTTCGCCTCCGTGATCGGCCAGCCGGCCCTGATGCGTGAGCTCACCAGGGTGGGCATGCGGTCGCGCAGCCTGATGGACTGGGTCCTGCGGATCATGGCCAACCTCCTGCGCCCCGACGAGCTCGGCCCCGCCGAGGCCGCCTACGCCATGGCCGCCGCCATCGTGAAACGAGTCCCCGACCCGCTTCCCTGAGAGCGCTCGGCGAAACCATCGGCGAACCTCACGAATCGCAGGCCTGCGGCGAGAGCGTGAAACGGAGGTCTGGCGAGTGGTGGCCGACCGCATCTCTCACCAGGTCGATGCATCGAGGAAGGTCGAGCTACCTCGAAGGAGGTCGAGCCGAGGCTCAGGTGGCCGGGGGGGCGGGGTCGATCCAGCCGCCGATGTCTTCGGCGAGGCGGTCGGCTTCCTTGGGGCCCATGGAGCCCGGGTCGTAGAGGTGGACGGACTCGTGGTGTTCGAGGACGGGCTCGACGATGCGCCACTGCTGTTCGAGGGCATCCTCGCGGCCGAAGCGGCGGGCGTCGCCGTCCATGGCATCGTCGAGCAGGCGCTGGTACGCCTCCTCGCGCGGGCCCAGGGCGTCGGCGTAGGAGACCTCGAGGTCCACGGGCTCGGGGATGAGCTCCTCGCCGGGCTTCTTGGCGTGGAGGCGGAGCTTCACGCCGTCGGCCTTGCCGAGCTGGAACCGCAGGAAGTTCGGCCCGGGCTCGGGGGCACCCGGTGGCGTGAACAAGAGCCGCGGCGGATCGTTGAACGTGACGATCGCCTCGGTGGCCGAGGTCGCCAGGCTCTTGCCGGCTCGGATCAGCCATGGCACGCCGGCCCAGCGCCACGAGTCGATCTCGAAGCGGATGGCGACGTAGGTCTCGACGTCGGATCCGGCCTCGACGCCCTCTTCGTCGCTGTACCCCCGGTACTGGCCGCGCACCATGTCATCGGCCTCGAAGGTGCGAACCTGGCGGAACAGCTTCACCTTCTCGTCGCGCAGCGCTGCGGCATCGGCACCCGCCGGCGGCTCCATGCCGAGAAGGGCGACGATCTGGAGCAGGTGGTTCTGCACGACGTCGCGCAGGGCGCCGACGCTCTCGTAGAACTTGCCGCGCGAACCCACCCCGAAGTCCTCGGCCATGGTGATCTGCACGCTCGAGATGAAGTTCCGGTTCCACACCGGTTCCAGCATCGAGTTGGCGAAGCGGAACACCAGCAGGTTCTCCACCGACTCCTTGCCGAGGTAGTGGTCGATCCGGAAGATCGCCTCCTCCGGGAACGTGCGGTGGATGCACTCGTTGAGCTCGCGGGCGCTCTGGGCGTCGCGGCCGAAGGGCTTCTCGACGACGACCCGACCGTTCCCAGCGATCCCGACCCGGTCGAGTCCGTCGACGACGTCGTCGAAGAGGACCGGTGGGATGGCGAGGTAGAAGAGCGGCCGTTCGACGCCCTGCAAGGCCGCGGAGAGCTCGTCGTAGACCTTCGTCTCGCGGTAGTCGCCCGACACGTAGGTCACCCGCTTCACCAGCCGTTCGAGCACCTCCTCGTCGTGATCGGGGACGACCTCGCGGACCGAGTCCCGCACCCGATCGTCGAGGTACTCGGCATCGCCGGCGGAGGAGGCCACGCCGATCACCGGAGCTTCGAGGGATCCTGCCGCCTCCATCGCGTACACCGCAGGGAAGATCTTCTTCCGGGCGAGATCGCCGGTGGCGCCGAACAAGACGAGGGCATCGCTCCGCCCGGCTCGCGGATCAGTGGTCTTGGGGGTGATGGCCATCAGTGCTGCTCCCCTGCCGGCTTCTCGAGCTCGATGGCGTGGCCGCCGAACTGGTTGCGCAGGGCCGCCACCACCTTCATGGCCTTGTCGTCCTCGCGGTGCTGCGACACGAACCGGGCGAACAGGGCGGCAGAGATCACCGGCGCGGCGACGCCGTTCGCGATGGCCTCGGTGACCGTCCAGCGACCTTCGCCCGAATCGGCGGCGATGGGCGCGATGCCGTCGAGGTCGTGGGTCTCCTCCAGCGCCCGGATGAGGAGGTCGAGGAGCCACGAGCGCACGACGCTCCCCTCCTGCCAGGAGCCGATCGCGGCATCGACGTTGGTGACCAGCGGCGAGGCGTCGAGGATGGCGTAGCCCTCGGCGTAGGACTGCATCAGCCCGTACTCGACCCCGTTGTGGACCATCTTCGTGTAGTGCCCGGCACCGATCGGGCCGGCGTGAGCGAAGCCGTTCGGCGGTGAGAGGGCATCGAACAGAGGCTGGGCCAGAGCCACCCCCTCGTCGGTGCCGCCGACCATCAGCGCGTAGCCGTTCTCCAGGCCCCAGACGCCGCCCGACGTGCCGCAGTCGACGAAGTGGATGCCCTTGTCGGCCAGCTCCTTGCCGTGGCGGATCGAGTCGAGGTAGTTGGAGTTGCCACCGTCGATCACGAGGTCGCCCTCGGACAGGAGGCCGGCCAGCCCCTGGATGGTGCCGTCGGTGATGTCGCCCGCCGGGACCATCGACCAGGCCACCCGCGGCTGGCCGTCGGCCTCGAGCAGGGGCACGAGCTCCTCGAGGGTGTGGGCCGGCGCGTCCGGCTTCCCCGGGTCCATGCCCACGATCTCGTGCCCGTGGCGTCGCAGGCGCTCTGCCATGTTGCCGCCCATGCGGCCAAGTCCGATCATGCCAAGCTTCATGGAGGCTCCTGTGGTGCTCGGGGATGTGGAGGGGTGCGAGGTGATCAACCCAGGCGGTCGAGGTGCTCGGTGAGCTCGGCGAGGGTGACGCGAGCTGCACGCAGGCCGTGGTGGGCCAACGTGAGGAGGTCGCCGTCGGCCTGGGCGTGCTTGAGCTCGGAGAAGGTGAACGACTGGCCCGGGATCGCGGCGTCGCTCGGATCGTCGCCGACCAGCTGCAAGAAGACGCCCGTCGGGGGTCCGCCCTTGTGCAGCTGACCGGTGGAGTGCAAGAAGCGGGGCCCGATGCCGAACGTGGTGGCGACGGCGAACGAGTCCCGCAGGGAGAGCCGGATCTCCTGGAGGTCGTCGACCTCAGGGGCCAGCGGATCGATGTACGCCTGCAGGGCCAGGTAGTCGCCTTCGCGCACCTCACCCAGGACCTCTTCCAGCGTGGTGGTCGGCAGGCCGGCGCTCCCCTCGGCGAGGACGCGCTCGGTCGCCTCCTTGGCCTCGGCCACGTTGGGCTGGTCGAAGGCGTTGATGCCGAGGACCGCGCCGCAGATCGCGGTGGCGACCTCCCAGAGCAGGACCTGGGATCCGAGGTCGAGCTCGTCGCCGAGGCCGAGCTCCACGACGGGGTGGCCCTCGTCGGCCAGCACGTCGAGGCCGACGGGGTGCTCGACATCGCCGATGGCCACGAAGACCCGATCGTTGCCGTAGCGGTCGGTCGCCCCGAGTGCCTCGTCGGCGACGGGGACCACGCCGGTGCCCGCCTTGCCGGTGGACTCGGCGAGGAGCTGCTCGAGCCACAGCCCGAACGCCTCGATGCGCGGGTCGATCACGAGGGTGACCTTGTCCCGCCCGGCCTGGACCGCGGTGCCGAGGATGGCACCGAGGCGGAGCCCGGCGTTGATCGCGGGGTCGTCGTCGCGCAGCGAGGGGGTGACCGCCCGGGCCCGGTCGACGATGCCGCGCCAGTCGACACCGGCGAGCACCGCGGGGACCAGCCCGAAGAAGCTGAGCGCCGAGTACCGGCCGCCGATGTCGGGACGGTTCTCGAACACCTTGCGATAGCCGCGCTCGCGGGCGAGGGCGCCGAGCTCGGAGCCGGGGTCGGTGACCACGGCGAACTGTTCGGGCCGGCCGATCCGTTCCCAGAAGAAGTCGAGGTGGCTGCGGGTCTCCACCGTGCTCCCCGACTTCGACGACGCCACGAACATCGTGTGCTCCGGCGGCGCGAGGGCCGCGACCCGACCGATCGCCGCCGGATCGGTGCTGTCGAGCACCGTGAGCGACAGACGGCCGTCGACCGGCGGGAAGGAGCGGGCGAGCACCTCGGGGAACAGGCTCGAGCCGCCCATGCCCATGACGACCGCGTGGCGGTACCCCGCGGCGACGCAGGCATCGGCGAACCCGTCGAGCTCATCCGCGGCGGCGACCATGTCGTCGGCCACCTCGAGCCATCCGAGCCGGTCGGAGATCTCGGTGGGATCGGGGGCCCAGAGCGTGTGGTCCCGGTCCCAGAGGCGCGAGACCGCCCGCTCGGACGCGAGGCGGTCGAGGGTTTCGGCAACGGGGCCTTCGAGGGCGCCGAGCCGGGCACGGCGGAATCCGGAGCTGGTCACGGGGGTACTCCTGCGTCGATCTGCGAGCGAGGGCATTCCTACCGCGCCGGGCGCGCCGATGGAACCGCAGGCGTCAGGCCCGCTGGCCACCGACCGTGCGGGTGCCGGCGAGGATCTCGTCGATCTCCTCGGCCGGCACGGGCCGGCTGAACAGGTGGCCCTGGGCCAGCTCGCAGCCCAACCGCTGCAGCACGTCGCTCTGGGCCTCGGTCTCGATGCCCTCGGCCACGGTGTCGAAGCCGAGGTTGTCGGCCAGCACGAGGGCGGCCGAGACGATGGCGAGGTCATGCGACGACGGGTCGGTCACCCCGGCCACGAACGAGGCATCGACCTTCAAGATGTCGGCCGCCGAGAACCGCCGGAGGTAGTCGAGGGTGGCGAAGCCGGTGCCGAAGTCGTCGATCGCGAGCCGCACGCCGAGGCGCTTGAAGCGCCGGAGCTGCTCGACCACCGTGTCGGGGTCGGTCACGAGGTCGGCCTCGGTCACCTCGAGGCAGAGCCGGTGGGGCTCGACCTCGTTGCGTTCGAGCGTCTCGGCCACGAAGTCCACGAGGTCGGCGTCGGTGAGCTGCTTGGCCGACAGGTTGGCGGCGACCTCCAGCGCGGGCCAGCGCGCCGCCGCCTTCGCCGCCTGCTCGATGACCCACCGGCCGATCGGCAGGATCAGGCCGGTGTCGGTGGCCACCGGCACGAAGGAACCGGGCTGGACGAGGCCGATGCCGGGGCGTTGCCAGCGGAGCAGCGCCTCCACCCCCACCATCTTCCGGTCGCTCAGGCGGATCACCGGTTGGTAGTGCAGGGTCATCTCGTCGGAGCGGAGGGCCTCGCGCAGGGCGTTCTCCACCTCGAGGCGGGCCACCGCCTTCTCGCGGAGCCCGACGTGGAAGAGGGCCGTGCGGTTGCGGCCGTTCTGCTTGGCGTCGTACATGGCGAGATCCGCGTCCTGTAGGACCGCCGCCGGATCGGCGGGGCCGGTGGCGTGCATGACCCCGACCGACGCCGACACCACCACCCGGCCGCCGGGGAGGTCGACGGGCTCGGTGAGCGAGTCGGTCAGGCGCTCGGCGAGGCGGGCGACGCTGTCGACGCTCTCCAGGTCGGGACACAGGACGACGAACTCGTCGCCGCCGACGCGAGCGACGATGTCGGCCGGGCGCAGGGCGCGCTGGAAGCGGCGGGTGACCTCCTTGAGCAGCTGGTCGCCGGCCTCGTGCCCGAGGCTGTCGTTGATGAGCTTGAACCGGTCGAGGTCGATGAACAGGAGCCCCGCGCTGGATCCCGCCAGCTCGAACGTGTCGCGCAGCCGGGTCAGCAAGAAGCGCCGGTTGGGCAGGCCGGTGAGCTCGTCGTGCAGTGCGCCGTGGGCGAGGCGGGCCTGCAGGTCGTGGCGCTCGACGGCGATGGTGGCCAGGTCGGCCACCAGCCCGAGCAGGTCGAGCTCCTCGTGGGTGAGCGGTTCCTCGTGGCCCCGGAGCAGGACCACCCGTCCGGCCGACTCGTCGGCTCCGGCCAGCTCGGACACCCAGGCTGCGGTGAACCGGCCCGCCGATGCCGCCCGCACGACGGAGTCCCAGCCTTCGTTGCGGCGGAAGGCACTGCCCGGTGCACCGCGCCGACGGGTGACGGTGTCGGGCCGGCTGATGCCCGTGCGATCGAGGACTGCGGTCAGGTCGGGGTCGACCCCGGGGCCCTCCGACATGAAGGCCCCGGACTGGTCGAAGAAGCCCAGCACGACCTCGCCGTCGCCCAGCCGGCGGCCCGCGAGGTGGGCGATCGACCGCAACGAGTCGGCCACCGGGGCACCGCGGGCGATCCGTTCCAACAGCACGGTCTGCTCGCTCAGGAGGTCAGCCGCGGCGTGCTCGGAGGTCAGCTCGCGGGCGGTGAACACCAGCGAGTGTTCGCCGAGGTCATCGCTAGGCGAGCGCTCGATCCGCATGCGGCGCCAGCCGTCGTCGCGGCGGCGCATGCGGACCACCGGGCGGCGGCCGGGGCCGGTGCCGAGGGCCCGATCGAGGTGGCGAGCGCCCGGGTCGCCGAGGAGATCATCGGGATGGATGAGGTCCGTGATGAGCGTGCCCACCAGCTCCTCGGGCGCGGCGCCGAGGAGGCGCCGCGAGGAGGGGCTGACGTAGGCGAACCGCCCGGCGATGTCGCACACCATGATCAGGTCGGTCGCACCGCGCAGGAGCGAGGTGGCCCATGCCCCCTGCTGCCGCGCCTGCTCGGCATCCTGGGCTCGGTCCGTGATGTCGCGGCCGGTCGCCACCAGCGAGTGGATGGCCGGGTCGTCGAGCGCGTTGTCCACCATCAACTCGAGCTCGCGGAGGCGGCCGTCGGCGGCAACGATCGTGACCTCGAACGGTCCGTGCAGGCCAGGAGCCGTCAAGGCCTTGGCCAGCGCGTCGAGGTGCAGCTGGTGGTTCGCTCCCTTGGCGAACAGCTCGTACATGGGCCGGCCCACGACATGCGCCGGCGTCCATCCCACGGACTCGGGGACGTTGGGGCCCATCCACCGCACGACCCCGGCCTCGTCGGCCAGGGCCACCAGATCAGGCAGGCGGCTCAGCAGGCGCGTCAGGTCGACCGGGATGCCCGCTCGCCCGGCCGGGTCGTTCACGGGACATCTCGCCTCACGTGGTGGCCGCCACGGCCAACGCGGCATCGGACGCCACCTCGACGATCCGCTCGATGACCTCGGGCGTGTGGGCCAGGCCCGGGAACATGACCTCGTAGGCCCCGGGAGCCAGCGCCACGCCTCGGTCCAACATGGCGTGGAAGAAGGCGGCGTAGGTCTCTTCGTCGGTGTCGCGGGCGGTGTCGTAGTCGACCGGGAGCCGGTGGCCGAAGTGCAGACCCACCAGCGAACCGACCACCGGGACGACGGCGACGAGCCCGGCCCGAGTGAGCGCGCCCTGCAGCCCGGAGGCGAGGGCGGCGGCCGTGGCGTGCAACTCGTCGTAGGCCCCGTCGTCGAGCAGGCCGAGGGCGGCGAGACCGGCCGCGGTGGCGAGGGGGTTCCCCGACAAGGTGCCGGCCTGGTACACGGGACCGAGGGGGGCGAGCAGGTCCATGAGGTCCGATCGGCCGCCGAACGCGCCGACGTTCAGGCCACCGCCGATGACCTTGCCGAAGCACGTCAGGTCGGGCGTGATCGCGTAGGTGGCCTGCGCCCCGCCGCGTGCGATGCGGAACCCGGTGATGACCTCGTCGAAGACGAGCAGCGCCCCCACGCGGTCGCACTCGGCGCGCAGCCCCTCGAGGAAGCCCGGTGCCGGCGCGACCAGGCCCATGTTGGCCGCCACCGGTTCGACGATCACGCAGGCGACGGTGTCGTCGAGGTGGGGAACCTGGTTGTAGGGGACCACGAGGGTGTCGGCGACCGCGCTGCTCGGCACGCCCGCCGAGCCGGGGATGCCGTCAGGGCTGCTGGCGGCATCGAGGTGGGCGACCGCGGACCCCGACTGGGCCAGGAGCGCATCGCCGTGGCCGTGGTAGTTGCCGGCGAACTTCACGACGCGGGTCCGGCCCGTGGCGCCACGCGCGAGGCGCAGCACGGTCATGGTGGCCTCGGTGCCGCTCGACACCATGCGCACCTTGTCGCACGACGGGACGCGCGTCCAGATCTCCTCGGCGAGCAGCACCTCCCGTTCCGTCGGGGCCCCGTACGAGGTGCCGTCACCCGCGGCGGCGCGGATGGCCTCGATGATCACCGGATGGGCGTGGCCGCCGATGATCGCCCCGTAGGACTGCACCAGGTCGAGGTACTCGTTGCCTTCGACGTCCCAGACCCGGGGACCCTGGGCGCGAGCGACGAAGTACGGCGTGCCACCTACCGAGGTGAAGGCGCGGACCGGCGAGTTGACGCCCCCGGGGATCACGCGCTGCGCCCGGTCGAACAGCTCCTGGTTGGTGGTCACCGGCTCACAACACCTCGGCGGCTTCGCGTGCCAGGTAGGTGAGGATCAGGTCGGCACCGGCCCGCTTGATGGCGGTGAGGTGCTCCATGGCCACGGCGTGGCCGTCGATCCAGCCGTTGGCAGCAGCCGCCTTGATCATCGAGTACTCGCCGGACACGTGGTAGGCGGCGAGGGGCAGGTCGTGCTCCGCACGCACCCGTGCGATGACGTCGAGGTAGGCGAGCGCCGGCTTCACCATGATCATGTCGGCGCCCTCGGCGACGTCGGCGCGGACCTCTTCGAGGGCCTCGCGAGCGTTGCCGGGATCCTGCTGGTACGCCTTGCGGTCGCCCCCGTCGGCGATCTCCACGTCGACCGCGTCGCGGAAGGGGCCGTACAGCGCCGAGGCGTACTTGGCCGCGTAGGCCAGGATCGACACCTCGCCGAAGTCGTCGTCGTCGAGCGCGTCGCGGATGGCGGCGACCTGTCCGTCCATCATCCCCGAGGGGGCCACGATGTCGACCCCGGCGGCGGCCTGGGCCACGGCCACCTCCGCGTAGCGGTCGAGCGTGGCGTCGTTGTCGACCGCGCCCGATGGCGTGAGCAGGCCGCAGTGGCCGTGGTCGGTGTACTCGTCGAGGCACAGGTCGGCGATCAGCACGACGTCGTCGCCGAACGTGTCGCGCAGGTCGCGCAGCGCCACCTGGACGATGCCGTCGGGATCGCTGGCGCCAGAGCCCTCCGCGTCCTTGTGCTCGGGAACGCCGAACAGCAAGACGGCCGGGATGCCGAGGTCGACCAGCTCCTTCACCTCTTGGGCGAGCGAGGCCCGGGTGTGCTGCACGACGCCGGGCAGCGACAGGATCGGCTGGGGCTCGTCGATGCCCTCGCGGACGAACAGCGGAGCGATCAGGTCGGCTGGCGTGAGGTGGGTCTCGGCCACCATGCGGCGCAGGGCCGGGGTGCGACGGAGGCGGCGAAGGCGGCGCTGCGGGAACACCCCTCCACCCTAGGGGCGACCATCGTTCGGCGACCCGGCCACGATCGAGCGCAGGTCGGCCACGGTGACCTGGGTGAGATCCGCGACGGTGTGGTGCGCAGCCGACAGGTCGGTGTGGGCCGTGATGTGGCTCGGCACGGCCACCACCGCCATCCCGGCCGCGAGCGCGGCGGCGATGCCCGGTCCCGAGTCCTCGATGGCCACCGAGCGCGCCGGGTCCGCGCCCAGGTCCGCGCACGCGAGCAGGTACGAGTCAGGCGCCGGCTTGGCCCGACCGCCGACTCGATCGCGCGTGGCCACGGTCCCGAAGCGGTCCCGGATGCCGAGGCGGCTCAGGTGGCCTTCGACCCAAGCGGCCGGCGAGCTGGAGGCCACGCCGCAGGGGACGCCGGCCTGGCCCAGCGCGTCGAGCAACGCGACCACGCCCGGGACGAGCGGGAGCTGGTCCCGCCATGACCGATCCTGGGCGTTGTAGCGCGCCTCGAACTCCGTGCGGTCCGGCACGGCTCCGAGCGCTCGGCACAGCGCCGCCCACGACTCATCCTCGCCCCGCCCGATCACCGTCGCCCACTGCGGCACGGTGAGGTCGTGACCCATGACGGCGAGCGCCGCCGCGGTCAGCTCGAAGATCGACGTCTCGGTGTCGACGAGCAACCCGTCGAAGTCGAACACCACCGCATCGAGGCCGTCGATCACCGCAAGCTCCTCGTCGTCCGGTCAGGTCGGGGTGGCCAGCGTGGCGAGGAGCGCGGTGACGAGCCCGTCGATGGTGTGCTCGGCGGCCTCGGCCGTGACGGTCAGGCCGTTGGCGCGAGCGGTCGCCGAGGTGACCGGGCCGATGCTGACCACGACGGGCGGAACTCCGCCCGCACCCACCGCGGCGCACAGGTTGGTGACGGTGGACGACGACGTGAACGTCACCGCATCGGCCGTCGCCACCAGGTCCCGCTCGTCGTCGGTCAGCTCGACCGGGACGGTCCGGTAGGCCGGAGCGACCTCCACCTCCCAGCCCATGGCGGCCAGGCCGTCGGGCAACACGTCGCGGGCGACGGCGGCGCGGGCGAGCAGGACCCGGCCGCCGCCGGCGGGCGGTGCGGGGAACGCGGCCAGGAGGCTTTCAGCCACGTACTCCGGTGGCAGGAGGTCGGCGACCACCCGGACCTGGCCGAGCGCATCGGCCGTTCCGGAGCCGATGGCGGCGACGTGCACGCCGGCGAGGACCCGCGCATCGGGGATCTGGGCGAACGTGCGACGGACGCCGTTGGGCGACGTCAACACCACCCAGTCGAACTCGGCGATGCGTTCGACGGCAGCCCGGAGCGCCGCGCCGCCGTCCTCGGGCTCGGCGACCTCGATCGCCGGCGCCTCGATCACGTCGGCACCGAGCTCGCGGAGGCGCGCCACGAGCGTCGATGCCTGCGCGCGCGCCCGGGTCACGACGACCCGCTTGGCGAACAGCGGACGGCCGGTGAACCAGGCCAGGTCCTCGCCGGCGACGCCGCCGACGACGATCACCGACGGTGCCGCGAGCGGGTGGTCGGCCAGCGTGGCGAGCGTGGCACGGGTGGTGTGCTGCTCGGGACGGGTGCCCCACCGCACCGCCGCGGCCGGCGTGTCGGCCGATAGGCCGGCGGCCAGCAGTCGCTGGGAGATGGCCGGCCACCGCCCCACGCCCATGAGGATCACGATCGTGCCGCCCGTGCGGGCGATGGCCTCCCAATCGACCGTGCCCTCGCCGCTCGCCGGGTCTTCGTGGCCGGTCACCACGGTGAACGACGTGGACGAGAACCGCTGCGTCACCGGGATCCCCGCATACGCCGGCACCGCGAGGGCGGACGTGATCCCCGGGACGATCTCGTAGGGCACACCCGCCAGTGCCAGGGCACGGGCCTCCTCGCTCCCCCGCGCGAACACGAAGGGATCCCCGCCCTTGAGCCGCACCACCATCTGCCCGGCGAGCCCGCGCTCCACCAGCAGTGCGTTGATCTGCTCCTGGGTCATCCGGTGGTGCTTGGGCGCCTTGCCCACGTCGATCCGCTCGGCGTCACCGCGAGCCAGGTCCAGAAGCTCGGCCGCCGACAGCCGGTCGTGCACCACCACATCCGCTCGGGCGAGCAGCTCGGCACCCCGGACCGTGAGCAGGCCAGGGTCGCCGGGGCCAGCTCCCACCAGGTACACGGTCACGGGTCGATGGTACGAGGTCGCCGCGATCGCCCCGGCAGGCGGCCGAGTCAGCTGGCGCCGAGCGCGGCGCGGAGGTGGCGGGCGGCACCGGTGCCGAGGGTCTCCGGATCGTCGCCAGACGCGACGTGGGTGACGACGTGGGCGTCGGCCGATCCCTCCGAGGCGAGGAACGCCCGCAGGATCAGGCCGTCGTCGTCTCGGACGCCGGGCAAGGTGGCATGGGCCCCGGCCGGCAGCTCGCAGTCGCCGCCGAGCTCGGCGAGGAACGCCCGCTCGGCGTCGACGCGCCGCCGTGAGGGACGGTGCTCGACCGCGGCCAGCAGGGCGCGGGTGCGCTCGTCGCCGGCCCGGCACTCGATGGCGAGGGCGCCCTGGCCCACCTGCGGGACCATCTCGTCGACGGGGATCTCCTCGGCGATGTGCTCGCCCAGCCCGAGGCGCTCGAACGCCACAGCCGCCACGACGATCGCCCCGCCGTCGGGGACCTTCGACAGCCGGGTCGCCATGTTGCCCCGGAGCTCCGTGAACACGAGGTCGGGTCGGTGTTGCGCGAGCTGCGCCCGGCGGCGCTGCGAACCGGTGGCCACCGTGGCCCCGTGGGCCAGCGCGGCGAGGGTGCTCCCCACCAACGCATCGCGCGCGTTGCCCCGCTCCGGAACCGCGGCGAGCACGAGCCCGTCGACGGTCACCGACGGCAGATCCTTGGCCGAGTGCACGGCGAAGTCGGCGCGGCCGTCGAGCACGGCGGCTTGGACCTCCTTGGCGAAGACCCCCTTGCCGCCGAACGAGGAGATCGGGACATCGAGCCGGCGATCGGCTTCGGTGTCGACCACCACGACCTCGACGGCCAGCCCCGGGTGCACGTCGGCGAGCAGGGTGGCGACGCGGTCCGCCTGCCAGCGGGCGAGCGGGCTTCCCCGCGTGGCGGCGCGGAGCATGACGGAGCCGGTCAGGACGGCGGCTGGTCGAGGTCGAACAGCTGGCGGAGGGCGTCGGCGAGGCGGTCACCGGTGGGTGAACCGGCGCTCCCCTTCAGGGCGACGGTGGGCTGGTGGAGCAGCTTGGCCACCAGGCCGCGGGTGAGAGCCTCGACGGTGGCCCGCTCCCGATCGTCGAGGCCGGCGAGCTTGGCGTCGAACCGGGCCAGCTCGGCGGTGCGGATGTCGTCGGCCCATCCGTGGAGCGAAGACACGACGGGAGCCGCGGACCGGGCCGACGCCGCGGTGCGGAAGCGCTCCAGCTCTTCGTCGACGATCGCCTCCACCGCGGCCAGCTCATGGGAGCGACGCTCGATGCCGGCCTGGGCGAACGTGCGCAGGTCGTTGATGTCGAGCAGCGTGACACCAGGCAGGTCGCGCACGGTCGGGTCGACGTCACGGGGCACGGCGATGTCGACGATCAGCAGGGGGCGCCCGGCTCGCTCGGCCATGACCGGGGCGAAGTCGTCGCGCTCGACCACCGGGACCTGGGAGCCGGTCGAGGTGAGGAGCAGGTCGATCTCGAGCAGGGCCAGCGGCAGGTCCGAGAGCCGCACGGCCTGGCCACCGATGCGGTCGGCCAGGGCGCGGGCCTTGCGCCAGGTGCGGTTGGCCACGAAGACGTCGGTGACGCCGGCGCCCTGCAGGGCGGTGGACATGCCCTCGGCCATGTCGCCGGCACCGAGGACGAGGACCCGCTTGCCCGACAGGCTGCCGATGCGCTCGGCGGCCATCTCCACCGCGGCGCTCGACACCGAAGCGGTGCCCCGAGCGATGCTCGTGTCGGTGCGGGCCCGCTTGCCCGTCTCGAGGGCGTGGCGGAACAGGAGGTTCAAGATCGGGCCGGTGGTGCCTTCGGCGCCGGCCTGCTCCCAGGCGTTGCGGACCTGCCCGAGGATCTCGGCCTCGCCGATCACCGCCGAGTCGAGCCCGGCCGCCACCGCGAACAGGTGGCGCACGGCCTCGTTGTCGTAGTGGACGTAGAGGTGGTCGGCGAACTCGTCGGGCGGCACGAAGGCCAGCTCCGAGAGGAAGTTGCGCACATCCGCGTAGGCGCCGTGGAACCGCTCGGCGATGGCGTACACCTCGGTGCGGTTGCACGTGGAGAGCACTACGACCTCGCCGATGTGCTCGCGCGAACCGAGATCGTGCAGCGCCTTGGGCAGGCGCGCGCCATCGATGGTCATGCGCTCGAAGAGATCGAGCGGCATGGTTCGGTGGTTCAGTCCGATGACGACGACAGACACGCCTGGAGGCGCTCCTTGGCTTCGGCCCTTCGGCCTTCGCGGATGAGATCAAGCATTCCCGAATCGACCGCCTGCCGCCAATCGGGGCGGGGAGCGGTCGTACCAGCGGCTGCGGCCTCGTTGCGCACCTCGGCGAACAGCTCCACGGCGGCCAGGTGCTCGGGCTTGATCGCGCCGGCGGCGAGGTCGCGCAACCAGGCCGCGGCTCCGGGGTGGGCCCCGCCCGTGGCCACAGCGACCGTGACGGGGCCCTCGCGGTGGATCGCCGGCAGCGACGCCGGGCCACCCTCGGGCGCCGAGGCATCGTTGGCCCAGGTGCCCACCCGGGCGGCGTCGGCCACCACCCGCCCGTTGACCGCGGGATCGTCGGTGGCGGCCACCACGAAGCGCCAGGCGCCGGCCGCGTCCCCGCCGGCGTAGCGCCGTGGCTCCCAGGCCACGGTTCCGTCCGCGACCAAGCCGGCCAAGGCGGCGGTGGCGTCAGGCGCGAGCAGGGTCACGGTCGCTCCAACCGCGAGCAGTCCTCGAACCTTCCGCTCCGCCACCGCACCGCCGCCCACCACCAGGCACCGCTCCCCCTCGAGGCGGAGCAGGACCGGGTAGCGGTCGCTCATTCCTCGCTCGGGTCGGCGACCGGGTCCGAGTCGTCAGCGAGGGCCCGTTCCAGCTCGCGGCGGACCGCGTCGGGGAAGGTGCAGTAGAGGACCTTGCCCTCGTACCGGCCGAGCTCGTGGACCACGGACGGGCGCATGTCGTCGGCCACGAGCAACAGCAGCGCCGAGGTGCCGGGGTCGAGCCAGTCGGCCACCTGGCGCACCCAGTGGTCGTCGAGGCCCAGATCGACCAGCTTGGCCATCAAGGCCGCGCTGCCCGCACCGACCGCGGCCCCCACGAAGAACACCGGCCCGCCGATGATGGCGCCGACGAGCATCCCCCAGATCGAGCCGTTGAGGGCGGCCCGGCCCGGCGTGGGGTCGACCGTCTGGCGCACGTGCACCCGGCCGCCGTCGTCCTTCGACACCACGACGGCGTCGGTGATGGCGATCTCGCCCTCCTGCTGGAGGTGGGTCATGGCCAGCAGGACCTCGTCGGCCCGGGTGACCTTGTCGAAGGACACCCCGACGATCTGCTCCACCCGTTGGCCCGAGTCCTCGCGCCCGGCGCCCGGCTCGGGATCCGCGTTCGGCGGCGCTTCGGCATCAGGCGGCGGGATCGCGGTCATGCGGGCACCCTATCCAGGGGCGAGCGGGGCTTGGTGGGGCGGGGCACCGTCGGATTCGAGGTCGCGGTGCTCCTGGTAGAAGGAGAGGATCTGGAGCTCCAGCGCCAGGTCCACCTTGCGGAGCGAGGTGCCGTCGGGGACCGAGATCACCGCCGGTGCGAAGTTCAGGATCGATGCCACGCCGGCGGCCACGAGACGGTCGGCGACGTCCTGGGCGGCCGACGCCGGGGTCGCGATGATCCCGATCCCGATCCCGAGGGTGGCCGACAGTTCGGGCAGCTCGTCGATGTGGTGGACGCGCACGCCGTGGATGATCTGGCCGACCTTCGATGCATCGGCATCGACCAGGACCGCCACCGGGAACCCTCGCTGGGTGAAGCCGCCGTAGTTGGCGAGGGCCTGGCCCAGGTTGCCGGCCCCGACGATGGCCACGGGCCAGTCATGGGTGAGCCCGAGCTCGCGGCTCATCTGGAAGAGCAGGTACTCGACGTCGTAGCCGACGCCCCGCGTCCCGTAGGAGCCGAGGTAGGACAGGTCCTTGCGGACCTTGGCCGCGTTGACGCCGGCCATCTCGGCCAGCCGCTCGGACGACACCGTGGCGATCTTCTCGTCGACGAGCTCCGCGAGGCTCCGCAGGTAGACCGGGAGGCGGGCCACGGTGGCCTCGGGGATGCGGCGGATGCGGTCGACCATCGCCGAGGGACGCTAGCTCCGGTCGTGCACATGATCACAAGCGAAGCGGCCGGGGGGCCGCCGGGTCAGCGCAGGGCGCGGCGGAGGATCTTGCCCGAGAGGTTCTGCGGCAACTCGTCCACGAAGTTGACCTTCTGCGGGCACTTGTACCGGGCGAGGTGCCCGGCGGCGAACTCGATCACGGCGTCCTCCTCGAGGGAGAAGCCGGGCTCGACGACCACGAAGGCCTTCACGGCCTCGCCCGTGTGCGGATGCGGCACGCCGACCACCGCGCACTCGCGCACGCCCGGCAGCTCGAGGAGCACCTCCTCGACCTCGGCGGGGAACACGTTGAAGCCCGAGACGATGATCAGGTCCTTGGCCCGGTCGACGAGGAACAAGTAGCCCTCCTCGTCGACGATGGCGATGTCACCGGTGTGCAACCAGCCGTCGTCGTCGACGGCGCCCCGGGTGGCCTCGGCATCGTTCCAGTACCCCTGGAACACGTTGGGCCCGTGGACCCAGATCTCGCCGGGATCGCCGACCAGGACGTCCTCGCCGTCGGCATCGACCAGGCGGAGGTCGACCCCGTCGACCGGCGTGCCCACCGAGCCCGGCCGCCACGGGAGGCCGATCGAGGCGGTGACGACCGGCGACGCCTCGGTGAGGCCGTAGCCCTCGCCGATCTCGAGGCCGAAGCGGCTCCGAACCGTCTCGGCGACGTGGGCATCGAGGTGCGCGGCGCCCGACGTGGCGACCTTCACGGTGGCGAAGGCGTCGCCGTCCAGGCCGGGCATCGAGGCCCAGGCCGCCCACATCTGGGGCGCTCCGGCCAGCACCGTGACCTCGTGCTTCTGGATCGCCTCGACGGCCGACGTCGGATCGAACCGCTCGACGAGCAGCACCGACGCACCCGCCCGCAGGGCGGTACCGAGGACGACGTTGAGCCCGAAGATGTGGAACATCGGCAGCACGCCGAAGCCGACGTCGGTCGCGTCGGCGCCGTCGGGTCGGAGCTCGATGACCTGGTCGATGTTGGCCAGCAGGTTGCCGTGCGAGAGCATCGCGGCCTTCGGCGAACCGGCCGTGCCGCTGGTGAAGATCAGTAGGGCCAGGTCCTCGGGGGTCCGCTGGACCACCGGCACAGGGGCGGCGGCCATCAGCTCGTCGAGCTGCAGGGAGCCATCACCGGCGTGGCCCTCGCTGTGGATCAGGAACTCGAGGACCGGGAGCCGGCTGCGATCGATGGCGTCAGCGGTCTTGCGGCCCGCGGGCGCGGCAACCAGGGCGCGGGCGCCGACCGCTGCGAGCTCCCGCTCGATCTCGCGGGGCGGGCTCAGGGGGTTGAGCGGCACCGCCACGCCGCCGACGCCGAGCACGGCGAGGTAGGTCACGACGAAGTACCAGTTGTTCGCGCAGATGATCCCGACCCGGTCGCCTGGATCGATCCCGAGCTCGGTCAGGCCGCCCCGCAGGCTCGCGACCTGTTCCCGGAGGAGGCTGTAGGTGGTGGCACGGCCGCGGCTGATGATGGCGACGGCGTCGTCGGGATGGGGATCGATGATGGAGGCGAGATTCACGCGTACCTCGAAGGAGGGCAGGACCCGGGGACCACGGTGGACGACAGTGGAGCACAACCGACGATCCGGTGACGGATCGAGTCGGGCCCCGGCCGAGACGCCCTGGTCGCATCGGCGCGATCACCTGCCACACTGGGTCAGTGGGGGCCGGCGAGCGAGTGATCGACTGCGAGAACCTGACCCGCAGCTTCCCGTCGGGCATCGCGCTCGACGCGCTGACGCTCGACGCCCGGCCCGGCGAGGTGATCGCCCTGCTCGGCCCGAACGGCGCGGGGAAGACGACGACCATGCGCTTGCTCAACGGCGTGTTGGACCCAGACTCCGGCCGGGCCACCGTGCTCGGGCTCGACCCGTGGATCCAGGGCGAGGAGCTCCGTCGCCGTACCGGCGTACTGACCGAGAACGCGGGGCTCGACGAGCGGTTCACGGCCTTGGAGAACCTCGAATTCGTCGGCCGCCTGCGGGGCATGGGCGCCACCGAGACCCGGCGCCGCGGCAACGAGCTGCTGGAGCGGTTCGGGATGTCGCACCGAGCCGACGTCAAGGTCCAAGGCTTCTCCACCGGCCAGCGCAAGCGCGTGGCGCTCGCCCGCGCCCTGCTGCACGATCCCGAGCTGCTGTTCCTGGACGAGCCCACCTCAGGCCTGGACCCGGCCGCCACGCGCGACGTCGTGGACCTGATCGGCTCCCTCGCGGCGGACCGCGGCCGGACCGTCGTGCTCTGCACGCACTTCCTCGGCGAGGCGGGGAAGCTCGCCGGCCGGATGGCCGTGCTGTTCCGCGGGGTGCTCCACGCGTTCGGCACCACCGCCGACCTCGCGGCCCAGCTGTGGACCGGGTTCGAGGTCCGGCTCGACCTCGGCGGCACTGCATCACGCGAGCTGCTGATCCGGCTCGGGGCACTGCCGGCGATCGTGCAGGCCGTTCCCACCGAGATCGGGGCCCTCGTGCGGGTGGGCTCGCGCGATGACGTCCCGCTGGTCGTGGCCACGTGCGTGAGCGCCGGGGCGACCGTCTTCGGCGTCGACCCGCGCGACCCCGACCTGGAGGACGTCTACTTCGCGCTCGAAGCCCGCGCCGCGGCCGCCGGAGTACCCGGGGCGCAGGACGAGCGGGGCATGGCCGAGGGTCCGGCGCCGGATCGCACGGTCGACGGTCCGCTGGTGGACGCCATCGGTTCGATCAGTGGTGACGAGCCGTGAGCGGGCCCACGATCGCCGGCTTCGACCGCGACGCCGTCCGCGCCGTGCTGGGACGAGATCTCGGGGCGGTGCGGCGCTCCAAGGCCGTGATGTTGCCGATGCTGCTCGTGCCGCTGCTGCTCCTGGTGCTGCTGCCGCTCTCGATCGGGCTGGCCGCCCACGGCGATGCGCTGCACGTCGAGGACTTCCTCAAGCTCCTGCCGGGCCGACTCGCCTCGTCCGTCATGACGCACCCGCACCAGGAACGGCTCGTGATCTTGGTGCTCGGCTACCTGGTCGCCCCGCTGTTCCTCATCGTCCCGTTGATGGTGTCCGCCGTGCTGGCCGGCGACGCCTTCGCCGGCGAGAAGGAGCGCAAGACGCTCGAGACGATCCTCCACCTGCCCGTGCGCGACAAGGACCTGTACGTGGCCAAGCTGCTCGGCAGCTTCCTTCCCGCGGTGGCGGTGGCCTGGGTGGGCTTTGCCTTCTACCTCGTGGTGTCGAACGCCGTGTGCTGGTCGGTGATGCACCGGCTGTTCCTGCCCACGTGGCTCTGGGCGATCGTGATCTTCTGGATCTCACCCGCGGTTGCGGCCGTGGGGCTGGGGATCATGGTTCGGGTCTCGATCCGCGTGAGCAACACCCAGGAGGCGCAGCAGCTCGGTGGCGCCGTCGTGCTGCCCCTCGTGATCCTCGCCGTCGGCCAGACCACGACGTTGCTGTTGTCGGGACCCCTCATCGCGCTCGCGGTCGGCGCCGTCGTGTGGGCCATCGCCGGATGGCTCAACCTGCGGGGCGCCCAGGCGTTCACCCGCGACCGGATGGCAGCCCGGCTCTAGGACAGCAGGACGAGCTGGATGGTGGCGGAGAGGACGATCAGGCCGAGTAGAACGGCCAGGACGATGGTGGTGGCAGGCCTCACGGCTTCTCCTTCAACGTGACGGGCGTGACGACGCCGAGCGATCGGGCTTCGTCGCCGATCCCCGCCAGGATCACCTCGTCGCCGGTGCCGATGCCGAGCTCGTCGGCCGCCGAGTTGCGGTCGAACGCGATCGACATCAGGCCGTAGGAGTCGACCACCAGGCCGACCTCGCCGGTGGGGATGGCGGCATAGGTGTGGTGGCGGACCCCGGTGCGGGCCCGACCGTCGAACCGCAGCTCGACGCGGTCGCCGAGGGCCGAGATCTCCTCGGGGTCGACGTTGAGCTGCAGGTTCCCGAAGCGGTCGGTCCACAGCACCTCGGCGACCAGGTTGCCGTCCTCGATCCGGGTGATCGGCATCATCCCGGGCGTGAGCGTGGCCGGATCGATCTCGGGGCCGAGCTCGAGCAGGTCGATGCCGTTGCACAGGTGGGCGGCCGCGGGGCCGAACACGTCGCGGCCGGCGAACGTGGGGCCGGGCGCGGCGAGCTGGAACTCGGGATTGGTGATCTCCACGGCGCGGGTCGCGCCCCCGACCATGGCCACCGCCGGGGCCAACAGGCCGTTGTCGGGACCGACGAGGATGGACTCCCCGTCGCCCACCTCGACAGCGATGGCCTTCCGAGCGGTGGCGACCCCGGGATCGACGACGGCCAGCACGACACCGGGAGCCAGGTACTGCGCGGCGCGGGCCAGGGTGAGGCCGCCGTGGCGCACGTCGTGAGCGGGGATCTCATGGGTGATGTCGATCACCCGAACCTCAGGCGACAGCTGGCGGATGACCGAGTGCACCACGCCGACGAACTCGTCGGTGGTTCCGTAGTCGGTGAGGAAGGAGATGGTGTCGAAGCGGCTCACAGCGACCCGACCCTACGGTCCGGCGGGACGGGTCCGTCAGCCGAGCTCGCGGCTGCGGGCGGTGGCGGCGACGACGGCGTCGGCGAACGCGGCGCGGACCGCGGCCGCCTCGAGCGCGCGCAGGCCTGCCGCGGTGGTGCCGCCGGGCGAGGTGACCGCAGCGCGCAGCTCGGCTGCCGGGGTCCCAGCGGCGAGCAGCTCGGCCGCGCCCCGCAAGGTCTGCGCGACGAGGTCGGCGGCGGTGTCGCGTGGCAGACCGACGAGCACGCCGGCGTCGACGAGCGCCTCGGCCACGAGGAAGACGTATGCGGGGCCAGAGCCCGAGAGGCCGGTGACGGCGTCGAGCTGGTCCTCGGTGACGCGCACCACGGTGCCGACCGCGCCGAGGATGCCCTCGGCCCAGACGAGGTCGTCGTCGCCCGCGCCGTGGCCCCCGGCGATGGCGGCCGCGCCCTGGCCGACGAGCGCCGGCGTGTTCGGCATCGCCCGCACCACCGCCGTGTCCACCGGGACCTGGGCCTCGATCGTCTCGAGGCGGACGCCCGCCGCGATCGACAACACGCGAGGGATGGCGAGGGCGCCCAGTTGGGCCGCGACCTCGGCGACCTTGCCCGGCTTCACGGCGATGACGGCGCCGGAAGCCGCGACCGGCTCGACCCCGACGGCGAGGCCCGGGAACGAGGTGGCGAGGTGCGCCCGCCGCGCCGCGTCCGGCTCCACCACCGTGATCTGCTCGGCCGTCGTCCAGCCGCCCGCCAGCAGGCCACCCACGAGCGCTTCGCCCATCTTCCCGCCCCCCACCACCACCAGCTTGGTCATGGGCGCAGGGTAGGCGACCCCTCAGGGGCCGGGCCGCCGCCGACCTCGGCTTGACCAACCGGGTCGACGGTGCCTGGCGAGTCCGGGCGGCGGTGCACCTTCCCCGATGTCACCGTTCCGCCGGTCCGGGCACCGTACCCGCCGGTTCAGTCCTTGAATCGCGAGGCGAAGCCGATGCGCAGGGCCGGGCGGAAGCACTGCTCGACGTAGGCGTAGAGCGAGCCGAGGATGCGATCGAGCTCGTCGTCGGTGACGGCCTGCACCGGGATCTGGCCCACGAGGAACACCGCGTCCTCCTCGCCGATCGTGAAGGCGGCGCCGTTGAAGCGGAGGTTGCGGCGCAGGAGGTGCTCGTAGAACCGTTCGTGGTCCTCCTCGGCCGCCGGCATCACGTAGGTCTCGTAGTGGAGGGTGCGTTGGCGGAGCGTGAACCACACCGTGAAGGTGTCCTTCTCCTCGCCGCGGAGGCGGACGTACCAGCGGCGGATGTCGGGCTCCTCGGCCCGGTCGACCGACGCGACCGTCGGGTTGGCAGCCAGCTCCCGCGCCGCCCAGTCGTCGATGCGCGCCTCCAGCTCGTCGAGCTCGGCTTCGGTCGCAGGTTCGGGCACGGCCCGACGCTACCCAGCCGCGCTGTGGGCCAGCCCGGGCCGGGGTCAGACCGCGCAGTCGAGCGGGGCGCGGGTGGCCAGGTCGCCGTACACGCGGCGCAAGCGGGCGGCGGCCGTGGACCAGGTGAACCCACGTGCCCGCTCGGCGGCCGCGGCACCGAGGGCCGCGGCCCAAGCGGGGTCATGGAGGACCTGCGCGACGGCCGACGCAAACGCCTCCGGCTCGCGACGATGCACCAGCAGGCCGGTCCGGCCGTGGTCCACGAGCGTGCGCAGGCCTCCCACCGCGGTGGCCACCACAGGCACACCGCAGGCGGCGGCCTCGAGGGCCACCAGGCCGAACGACTCCGAACGGCTGGGGACGAGCACGACGTCGGCGGCGCGGTAGTAGGTGGAGAGCAGGTGGTGCGGCTGGGCCGGGACGAACCGGATGCGGTCGGTGACGCCCAGGCGATCGGCCTGGGCCACGACCCGGGCCAGCTCAGCCTCGCCTTCGGCCCCGCTCGGCCCGCCGACGACCACCAGCTCGGCGTCGGGGCGGCCGAGGGCGGCGAGGGCGCCGACGGCGACCGAAAGGCCCTTCAGCGGCTGGATGCGACCGACGAACAGCAGCACCGGGTGGTCGCCGAGGCCGAGCGCATCGCGAGCGCCCCGCCGATCACCCGGAGAGAAGAAGGCGTGCTCGACGCCGGGCGGCACGATCTCGATGCGCGACGGGTCGGCGCCGTACAGCCGCTCGAGCTGGGCGACCTCCTCGACGGAGTTTGCGAGGATCACGTCCGAGCAGCCGATGACCTCGGATTCGGCGTCGACGCGGCGACTCGGCTCGGGATCGCCGGTCTCGGCCTTCACCCGGGCGAGGGTGTGGAACGTGGACACCAGCGGAAGGTCGAGCCGGTGCTTCAAGCGATGGCCCGCCGCCCCCGACAGCCAGTAGTTGGCGTGGATCACGTCGACGGGACGGTGGGCGAGGTGGCTGGCCACGCCGTCGGTGAACGCTTCGACGGTGTCGGCCAGGGCTTCCTTGGGCAGGTCCGTGGGGCCGGCCTCGATGTGGACCACGCGGAACCCGGGCTCGACGGACACCTCGGCGGGCAGGTCGTCGGCCCACCGCCGCACGAAGACCGACGTCTCGACGCCCGCCTGGGCCAGTGCGGCCGCCAGCTCCCGGACGTACACGTTCATCCCGCCGCTGTCACCCGTGCCGGGCTGCGCCAGCGGCGACGAATGGAGGGACAGGACGGCGAGCTCGGTCATGGCCCGACGTTCAACGCCCGGCGAGCGCCTCGGATTCCGGATCCCCGGAGGTGCGCCGCTCGGCCGCCTCGTCGGTCTCGCGCAGGGCGGCGAGCGCGGCGGCGTGGGCCGCGTTCGGGATGACGTCGGCATCGAAGCCGGCGGCACGCCGCTCGGCCCGGAACGACTCGTAGATCTGCACCAGCGTCTTCTTCTGCTCCTCGTTGATCCACGGATCGCGCCGGATCTCGGTGACCAGGTCGGTGTCGCCCTCGCGGGCCTCGAGGATGCCGGCCCGCACGTAGAGCGTCTCCGAGCTGATCTCGAGCGCCCGGGCGATCTGCTGGAGGATCTCGGCGGACGGCTTGCGCAGGCCACGCTCGATCTGGCTGAGGTAGGGGTTCGAGATCCCGGCCATCTCCGAGAGCTTCCGCAGCGACAGATGTCCGACACGTCGCTGCTCGCGGATGAACTCGCCCAGGTCGTGCCACCGGGTCTCGAGCTCGCTCATGGGGCCAGGCTAGGGCGGCACCGGCGCGCGTCCCCAACCGGCGCGAGCACCTCATTGCCTTCCGCGAGCAGGGCTCGCGGGCGCAGACGATCAGCCCTCGCCGGTCAGCAGGTCGTCGACGTGGGCCTCGCCGGCCTTGTAGCGCCTCGTGATCTCGGCCTGGAGCGGATCGATCCGATCGAACAGGGCTCGGCGCAGGGAGGAGACGTCGTGCTCGAGGGTCTCCAGTTCGGCCGCCACGCCCAGCAGGTCGTCGACCGAGGCTGCCCCGGTGGATTCCAGCTGGACGGTGGCGGTGATGGCATCCAACCGGTCGACGAGCGAGCCCGAGAGCTCCCGCGGTTCCATGCCGACGGGGAGGCGGCCCGGGCCCGGGGCGTGGATCCGGTCGGCGAGGATCTCCGGCAGGCGCTCGACCAGCCCGTGGACGTCGTCGGGGTCACCGCCGCCCTGGCGGCGCGTGATCTCGCCGGTGACGATGTCGTGCTGGCCCTGGACCAGCCGGCGCAGGTACGACAGCTGGGTCTCCACCGCCTGGCATTCCGCTCGCAGCTCGCGCACCTGGACCATCGACCGGTCTTCCAACCCGTCGAGGTAGTGATCGTCGAGGATCCGATCGAGCTCCGCGTCCAATGGTCTCTCCTGACCTACGTGATCGGCACGGGCCGTGGTCGACCTTAGTGCCGAAGGATCGACCTGCGGAGCGGAGCCCGGCCGGCTCGAGGGGGCTCGTTCAGGTGACCCGTGCGAGGTACAGGCCGACGAGGCCCGCCCAGGCCGGAGCGACCACGAGCAGCGAATCCAGCCGTCGCAGCGCCGGCGCGCGCGAGCCGGCCTGCGGCAGGAGGGCGGAGGCGACCAGTTGGCCGAGGGGGCAGCCGAGCATCGCCAGCACCGCGAAGCTCCAGATGTCGCCGCCGTGGAACGGCGGGCCGTGGGTCTCCGCGAACAGGAACGCGGTCACGGCGATGAACAAGATGCCCGCCAGCGGACCCTCGACGCCGTTGCTCGCGCCCGAGCCCACGACGTAGTCGCTCGCGTCGTACACCAGGACGAACGTGAGGAGGATGATGACGGCGCCGATCTCGTAGTCGGCGAGCAGGACGAGGGAGGCGGCCGCGCCGCCGCAGATCGTGGCGGCCGCGACGATGTGGCCGGCCCGCGAGAACAGCGCGCGGTGGGCGTCGGGGAAGAACACGACGCCCACCAGCGAGACGGCCACGAGGGCGAGGATGCCCACACCCAGCGCCCGGCCACCAGCGGTGGCGAGGATCGGCAGGGCCGATGCCCCGTATGCGGCCACCCGTCGGTCCGAGGTGGTGTCGCGCCCGCGGTGGGCATCGAGGATCTGGGCGGCGGCGGCACCGGCGACGATCGCGAACAGCCCGGCCAGGCCGTACGGGCGCAGGGGCCTCGCGCCGAGGGCGACGATCACCGCGATTGCCCAGCCGACGCCGAGGCGGACCTTGGGGCCCTGCGTGTCGTAGACCACGCCGAAGCGCTGCCGGAACGTCGAGCTGTGCGACGGGACCGCGGGGAGCAGGACGGGACGCGGGTCGGCCTCGACGACCGGCGCAGGCGGAGACTCGGCCACGCGGGCGGCGTCCGACGCAGCGACGGCCTGGGTCGGTGCGGGCGCGGGCGGCGCCACCGGCTCGCGGAAGGTCACGCCGTGGCGGACCACCGGCGCCGGTGCCGGACCTCGCCGGCGCGGTGCACGCTCGGGACGCGGACCCGGCGGGTCCGGGATCGGGGCCTTGGCCCGGGTCCGGTCCGGTCCGGCGGGCTTCGCCGGCGCTGCCCGCTTGGACGGCGCTGCCGGCTTGGAGGGCGATGCCGCCTTGGACGGCGCTGCCGCCTTGGATGGCGATGCCGGCTTGGACGGCGCTGCGGGTATGGCGGGCCTGGCGGACCGGCGCGGGGGCGGCCGGCGAGGGCCACCGGGATCGCCGGTGGGCGGGGTCGCCGGGGTCACCAGGCCCCGCCCGACACCGGCGGCAGGACGGCTACCTCGTCGTCGGCCGTCACGGGTGCGTCTCGGTCGGCCGGTTCACCGTTGAGCCACACCGCGCAGGTGGGCAGGACCGCGCCGAAGTCGTCGCCGTAGCGGGCGACGGCGGCATCGAGGACATCGGCCACCGTGGCGCCCGGCAGGTGGTCCCGGGACGTTCCGGCAGCGGTCCGGGCAGCGGCGAAGAGCCGGAGGACGGCCATGGCAGGCAGGGAGCCTACCGACGGTGCCGCCGTGGCTCCCATCCTGGCGGCGCCGATACGGTGGCGGACCCATGACCCGCATCCTGCTCGTCCGCCATGGTGAGTCCACCTGGAACGCCGACGGCCGGTGGCAGGGCCAGGCCGATCCGCCGCTGAGCGACCGGGGCCGGAGCCAGGCGGCATCGGCCGCCGCGTCGGTGGGCACCGTCGACGCCATCGTGACCTCCGACCTCGAACGGGCCGCCGACACCGGGGCGATCATCGCCCGGCTGCTCGGCATCGAACCCGTGGTCGTCGAGCCGCGCCTGCGCGAGCGCGACGCCGGCGCGCTCTCGGGCCTCACCCGACCCGAGATCCACGACCGCTTCCCCGGCCTCCTCCCCGACGACCCGGCCGGGTTCGTGCCCGGCGCCGACGGCCAGCCCACCTGGCCCGCCGACTGGGAGTCGGACGAAGCGCTGTGGGACCGGGTCGAGGTCGCGCTCGTGGCCCTCGGCCGGCTCGTCCCCGATGGCGACGTGCTGGCCGTCACCCACGGCGGCGTCGTCTACGCCATCGAACGCCGACTCGGATCGCCCGGACGGGGCCGGCTCTCCAACCTGGACTCCTGCTGGATCGAGGTCGTGGACGATCGGCTCTCGCTGGGCCCGCGGCTGTCGCTGGTCGACCCGGCCGACACCCTGGCGATCGAAGCCGACCGGATCTAGTGGGCGCCGGAGCGCACGCGATGGAGGTCGTCGTCATCCGGAGTGCCAAGCGCCGCAAGACGGCGCAGGCCCGCATGGTCGAGGGCCGCCTCGAGGTCCGCATCCCCGCCCGCTCCACCAAGGCCGAGGAGGCGCGGCTCGTGGAGGTGTTCCGCCGCCGGTACGCGCGGACCAACGCATCCGAGGGCGTCGACCTCACGACCCGGGCGGAGCGGCTGGCCAAGCGGTTCGACCTGCCGGCGCCCACGGAGATCCGGTGGGTCACGAACCAGGCGCACCGCTGGGGGTCGTGCACGCCCACCACCGGCGTGATCCGGTTGTCCGACCGCATGGCGACGTATCCGCCCTGGGTGATCGACGCAGTGATCGTCCACGAGCTGGCCCACCTCGTGGAGCACTCCCACGGAGCGGCGTTCCAGGCCCTGGCTCGGCGGTACCCGCTGCTCGAACGGGCCGAGGGCTACCTGATCGCCAAGTCGGGTGATGTGGGCGTCGACGCCGATCCGCTCGGCGACGACTGCTGAGACAGCGTCAGTGGGCGGCGCACGTGAGGTGGGTCGGGTCGACGGCGAGGAGGGCGTCGTCGACCGGTTCGTCGCAGGTGGTGCAGCGACCGTAGGTGCCGGCATCGAGCGCGGCGAGGGCCGCATCGACAGCAGCCAGGTCCGTCTCGATCTGCTCGAGCGCGGCGGTGTCGACCGGGGGCCGATCGTCGGCCTCGGCCAGCGTCACGCCGTCGGGGAGGAACGAGGCTAGGTCGACCTCGAGCTCCTGCTCGCCGCCGGGCGAGGTCGACGGAGAGGGGATCTGGCTGTCGGACACGGTCGCCGAGCCTACCGACGGGGATCGGCTAGGAACGCGCCCATGTCCGTCGTGCTCGTCGACCACCCCGCCGACCACGTCACCGTGGTCACGCTGAACCGCCCCGACCGTCTCAACGCCATGAGCATCGAGCTCGTCCTCGAGCTGGCCGAGGTGCTCGGCACCGTCGCCGCGGACAACTCGTGCCGGGTCGTGGTCCTGACCGGCGCGGGCCGGGCGTTCTGCTCAGGGCTCGACCTCAAGGACCACGGCGCGCTGCCGGGCATCGACGGGCTGCCGATGGGCCGCATCGCCCAACGCTCGATGTACGCCTACTCCCGCCTGACTCCGCTGCTGCGGTCCTTGCCTCAACCCGTGATCGCGGCGGTGAACGGCGACGCCTACGGCGGGGGCATGTGCCTCAGCCTCGCCGCCGACCTCCGCTTCGCCGCCGCCGGCGCCCGCTTCAACGCGACGGGGATCGTCAACGGGCTCACCAGCACCGAGATGGGGGCGTCGTGGCTCCTCCCCCGCCTCGTCGGCGCGGCCCACAGCAACGATCTCCTGCTGACCGGCCGGGTGGTCGGGGCTCACGAAGCCCACCGGATGGGCCTGGTGTCGCGGGTGGTGCCCAGCGAGGAGGTGGTCGACCTCGCCGTGCAGACCGCCACGACGATGGCCGGCTACAGCGCGTACGGGCTGGCGATGACGAAGAGCACGGCATGGGCCAACCTCGAGATCTCGAGCCTCGCCGCCGCCATGGAACTCGAGGACCGCAACCAACTCATGCTCGGCTTCACCGAGAACCTGCCCGAAGCCATGCGGGCGTTCGCCGCCGGGCGCCCGCCGTCGTACACCGACGACCCACGGCGCGACCTCTTCGGGTGACCGGTGCCACCGCCGTCGGCGTCTCGATGCCCGCCGGTCGGGTAGGTCCCCTGGTTCCCGACGACCTCTCACAAGGAGCAACGACATGGCGAACCTCGACGATGCCAAGGGCCGGATGAAGGAAGCTGCAGGCGACCTGAGCGACGACGATGACCTCAAGCGCGAAGGCAAGGTCGACAAGGCCACCGGATCGATCAAGGATGCGGTGAGCGACGCCGCCGACAAGGTCAAGGACGTGCTCCACCGCGACAAGTAGTGCGGCCCGTCTCAGCGCTCGCACCGCGGTGCCCCGGGTTCGGCCCGGGGCACCGCCGCGTCCGAGGGGATCGTCAGACCGCGATCAGGATCGCCGCGCAGGCCGCGACGCCCAGGCCGATGACCTGGACGTGGTGCAACCGCTCGTCGAGCTGCGAGCGAGCCAACAGGACGGTCGAGGCGGGGTAGAGCCCGGCGATGGCGGCGACGACGGCCAGCATCCCGTGGCGGAGCGCGAGCAGGTAGAGGACGTTGGCGGCCATGTCGAGGGCACCGCTCAGCACGATGGTCCGGCCGACCTCAGGGACCGACCAGTCGAGCGCGAGGCCGCGCCGCACCACGAGGAGCCCCAGCATCGGGACGGAGACGACCTTGGCGGCCAGCAGGGGCCAGAGGCCGGCGGCGTCGCTCGTCTGGTGCAGCGCCACGAAGAAGAAGCCGAAGATGGCCCCGGCCGCCAGTGCCGTTCCCAGCACCCGCAGGCTCACCTGGCCACCCGCGGCCCGCTGCTCGGGGCTTTCGCGGGTGATGAGCATGACGGCAACCAGCGACACCAGGATCCCGATGACCGCCAGCGGACCGGGACGCTCGCCTTGGACCACGCCGGCGAGGATCGGCACGATGGCGGCGCTGAGGGCAGTCGTCGGCGCCACGACGCTCATCGGCCCCTGGGCGAGCACGCGGAACAACAGCACCAGTCCGAGCCCGCCGAAGATGCCCGCCAGCCCGCCCCATCCGAGGTCGGCCGCCGTCGCCTGCATGGGGCCGAGGAACGGGAGGGCAACAGCGAGGACCAGCAGACCACTGAGCTGCGCCCCGAGGGCGACGGACAGGGCCGCAGCACGGCGGGACACGAGACCGCCCATGAAGTCCGCCGAGCCGTAGACCACCGCCGCGCCGAGCGCGAGGAAGATTGCCATGTCGATCCCACCTCCTCGTCCGGTCACTGTGTTGCTTCGCTGGTTCAGTATAATGGTCTAGCGGCAGAATGATCCAGTTGGTCAACAAACTGACCGGGCGCCCGGAAGCAGTGCCTGGGTAACTTGTGGCCGTGCCCGACCCGGACCAGGTGGCCTCGGCCATCGCCCACCACACGCGGCGGTTGCGCCTGGAACGTCAATGGTCGCTGGACCTGCTTGCAACCCGATCAGGGGTCAGCAAGGGGATGCTCGTGCAGATCGAGCAGGCGCGGACGAACCCCAGCATCGGGACGCTGTGTCGCGTGGCCGACGCGTTCGGGGTGACGCTGGCCGAGTTGGTGGCGCTGGCCGACGGTGGCGCGGTCCGGATCGTGGATCCGTCCGAGGTCGTGCGGCTGTGGGCCGGCGTGGAGGGATCCACCGGCGACCTGCTCGTGGGGACCGATCGCTCCGAGCACGTCGAGCTGTGGCGCTGGCGCCTCGCGGCCGGCGACAGCCACGACTCCGAAGGCCACGTCGCCGGGACCCGCGAGTTGCTCGCCGTCCTGGCGGGCACGCTCACCCTCCACGTCGGTGGCGCCGAGCACCAGGTGACGGCGGGCGGGGCCGTCGTGTTCGATGCCGATCGGCCGCACCGCTACGTCAACGCCCACAAGCGGGCGCTCGATCTGGTGCTGGTGGTGGTGCAGCCCCCGGTCACCGAGCCGGGGACCGCCTCACACCCCGACTGAGGGCTCGTCGTCGTCGTCGCCGCCGTCGCCCTCGCCGGCGGCGTCGGCGTCCCCGTCCGCGTCCGCGTCAGCGTCGGCATCCGCCGTCTCGTCCTGCGGACCGATCACGGTGCGGCCGTCGGCATCGACGCCGATGATGAGCGGCTCGGGCGCCGGGCGCCTGCGGTTGCGGAGGAACACGATGGCAGCGGCCACCGCAGCGATGACGCTCATCCAGATGTTCACCCGGATGCCGAGCAGCAGCGAGGCGTGGTCGATCCGCAGCTCCTCGACCCACAGCCGGCCGATGGCGTAGCCCAGCACGTAGAGCGTGAACAGCTCACCGGGACGAAGCTTCTTGCGGCGGTCGAGCGCGAGCAGCAGGCCGGCGAGGGCCAGGTTCCAGAGGGCCTCGTAGAGGAACGTCGGGTGGAACAGGTGGCCGGGCCCGTAGCCGACCGCGGCGGCCTTGTCGGCGTCGACCTTCAGGCCCCACGGCAGGGTCGTCGGACGGCCGAACAGCTCCTGGTTGAACCAGTTGCCAAGCCGCCCGATGGCCTGGGCGACAGGGATGGCCGGGGCCACCACGTCGAGGAGGATCAGCGCCGGCAAGTTCTTGCGCCTGGCGACCACCAACCCGACGAGGACGCCGAGGAGGATCCCGCCCGGGATGCCGAGGCCGCCGTTGGTGATGTTGAACGCCTCGAGCCAGTCGTGGCGGTAGGTCTTCCAGTCCGTCGCGACGTGGTACATCCGGGCGCCGACGACGCCTGCCGGCACGGTCCAGATGGCGAGCGTCCCGATGTCGTCGGGGTTACCCCCGCGCCGCTCCCAGCGCTTCGACGAGATGGTCACCGCGGCCACCACGCCGAGCGCGATGCACAGGCCGTACATGCGCAGCGTCAGCCACCCCAGGTGGAAGACGTTGAAGCTCGGGCTCGGGATGGACGCGACGAGCGCGTGAGCAGACAGCACCGCACCGGGCTACCACGCCACGGTCGCGAGAGGGCTACCAGGCCCGCCGGCCGATGAAGGCCAGCACCCGGGTCTGCTGGTCGGCGCCGGCCGGCGGCTCGAGCTCAGGCCCGAACGCCCCCGGGCCGCGCATCGCAGCACCCATCTCCTCGGTCAGCTTCTCCAGGGCGACCTGCATCGCCGCAAGGTCGTCCGGCGGGATCTGCTCGTCGATCCCCGCGGCACGGGCGAGGTCCCACCGGTGCGCCACCAGGTCGAACGACAAGAACCGATCAACCGCCGACTCGAAGGTGCTCCGACCGGTGAAGCCGTCGAACTCGAGCGCGGCGACCGCTGGGTCGTCGAGTGCGGCCTGGGTCTGGTCGCGTGCTGCGATCCACGCGGCGAGCGGATCGTCGGCCACCGGGGGCCCGGGCTCGAAGGGGCGGTCGACGAACCCGGCGAACATGGCTTGCGTATCGACGAGGTGGCGCACCAGGTCCCGGGCCGTCCACTCCTCGCACGGTGTGAAGGTCTCCCAGCGGTCGGCCGCGACGGCGGCCACGGTCTGCGTCATGCGGGCGGCGCGTCGGCGGTAACGGTCGGCGATGGATTCGGTCATGACGTCAGCTTCGCACCCGAAACCGGCCAGGGCCTGACCGGTCTACAGCGACGTGGGCTCAGTCGAACGGTTCGCCCTCGACCCGCGGTCTGTCGTTGTTGGCCAGGAGGACGAAGCGGTGGCGGCGACCGAACCGGTTGACCGGATCGTGCCACCGGACCCGCAGGTCGTGGCCGGGGTGCCGATCGGAGTCGCCGAGGTGGACGATCTCGAGGAACCAACCCTGATCGTCGATGGCGCGACCACCGACGTCGGCCGGGCGCCAGGTGGCGCCGTCGTCGTCGGAGGATTCGACCACCACCATCGGCTCGTGCCAGGCGAGGCGGGCTGGGTGCACGTCGACCCACGTCTGCTCCCAGTAGCCGTCGACCTCGGCGCTGGGGTCGGTGAAGGCGGCCTTCGAGGTGAACCGTCGCTCGACGCCGGCGCTGGCCGGATCGGATGTCGGCAGTGGCAGGAACCGCTTGGTGTGGAGGTCCCATCGGCGCTCGGGACGAACGTCGGCGAAGAGGCCGGCGCCGACGGTGGCCGCGGCCAGGCGACCGGCGTGGGCGCTGAGGAACGCCTCGGTCTTGGGGCCGTAGAGGGTGTGGCCGCCCTCGTAGTACTGGCGGCTGTACTCCTCCGCGGTGGCGACGTAGCCCCAGTACTCGTTGGCCACCGACGACACGATCACGTTCGTCACGCCCCGGTCGGACACCGCGGCGCGCACGGCCGCCTCGATGCGCCGGCCCGACTCCACCGTGATCTCGAAGGGCAGGCCGACGAGCACGGCGTCGCCGATCCGGAACGCCTGGACGGCGAGCACCCGCGGGAAGCCCTTCTTGGGCAACACGACGCGCTGGAAGTACTTCGAGCCGATGATCCACTTCTCGGCGTGGTCGCCGCGGCGACCCCACTTCCTCGGCGAGCCGGCCTTGAACGGGGGGATGGCGTGGACGATCGGCGTGAGGTTCTCAGTGGCACCGGCCACGAGGCTGGCGCCCACGGCGGGTCGGTCGGGCAGCTCGATGTCGCCGATCTTGCGATCGGTGTCGAGGTCGACTTCGCGGAGGCCCGCGTCCAAGGCGACGCGATCGGTCAGCTCGGCACCGAGGCGGTCGTAGAGGTCGGCGGCTTCGGCGCCGATGCCGGCTCCGATGCGCCGGGCCTCGCGGTGGCCGGCCAGGCCGGGCCGCAGCGCCGGCGCGACATCGGCGTGGGTGCCCTCCATGGCCCCGACGACGGCGATGGCACCGTGGCGCGCCTCGATCTGGTGGCGCAGCTCGCCGCACAGGTACGCCCAGACGTCGGCGTTGTACTCGTGGGCCTGCATCGACACGCCGGTGCCGTGGATTGAGAACACCACGGCGGCGGAAAGCGGGGCGCTGCCCCCGTCCTCGGTGATGCGGTCGACGCGCACGAGGTGCAGCAACGGGTTCACCGCGACCCACTTGCGCTGCGGATCCCGGCGCTTGTCGGTCACCGTGCGGTTCTGGACGTGCGGATCGTGCGAGCGGTTGCGGGTGAGACCCCAGACCTCGGTGCTGCCGACGGCCACGCGGGCGGGTGCCCGGGTGTCGTGGGCCTCGACGATCGCGCCGGCGATGCGTTCGACGAGGAACTGGGTGAACGCCGGGTCGAAGCCGGCCCGGTTCGACGCGTGGTGGTTGTAGAAGTCGGTGCCCAGGAACTGCCCGGGGCCGGCGTGGGTGTGGGTGGCGCCGATCCAGATGCCTGCCAGCGGGATGTCGGTGCGTTCGGCCACGGCGTCGGCCACGAGGTGCTGCAGCACCGACGACCCGCCGAGCAGGTCGCACTGGACGAGCGCCAGCGACGTGCGGCCGGCGCGGAGGTGCGTCACGCGGGCCCGCAACCGGGTGCGGAACCCGTTGCCGTCGTGGGCGTTGGCGGAGTAGCCGGCCTTGGGCATCCCCGGCGGCGGGGTGATGTCGACCTCGACGGCGCCGGCCAGGACCCCTTCGACCTCGGGCAACGGGGTCAGCGGGCGCGCCGAGACGCCGAAGCGGCTCCGCTTGGACGACCCGTCGGCGAGGGCCGCGAGGGGCGACGATGCGCCGACCACCCGATCACGTTCGGTCACACCGGGCATCGCGTCACCCTCCCCAGGGCTTCGTTCGGAACCCGCGACCCTACCGGCCGGTAACTTGCGCCACCCCGTCCGGCTCCAGCCTCGTCAGGGGGCCGCGGTACGGTGCCGTGACGGCGATGGGGCTCGCCGAAACCGCCCGCTCCCGGGCTGACGGTCCCTACCAGGTCGATTCTCGGACGAGAGCCCGGTAGCGCCATGCCCGAAGCCACGCCCCCACCCACGCCGACCGCTGCCGGCCGGCCCCCGACCTCCCTCGCTGCTGTCGTCGTCGAGGCGTGCCGGCGGCTGGCGCTCGCGACCGGTTCCGGGCTGCTGGCGGGCTTCGCGTCGTGGGCGTTCCTCACCGTGCTCGACGACGCCACCCACCTCCGCCTCCATCACGACTGGCTCGTTCTGCTGCTTCCGGTGGCCGGCCTGGCGCTCGGGGCGTCCTACCACCTGTTTGGGGGCCGGGCCGGGGAGGGCAGCGCGCTCCTGCTGGAGGAGATCCACGAGCCCACGGCGTGGGTGCCCCGGCGCATGGCCCCGCTGGTGGCCGCGGGCACCGCGGTGTCGCACCTGTTCGGCGCCTCGGTGGGACGGGAGGGCACCGCCCTGCAGATGTCGGGGTCGCTCACCGATCTGCTGGCCCGCACCGTCCGCCTCCCCCACCGCGACCGGCGCTGGCTGCTGGTGGCCGCACTCGCCGGCGGGTTCGGGTCCATGTTCGGGGTCCCGTGGGCCGGGGCCCTGTTCGCCCTGGAGGTCCAGACCGTTCGTCGAGGCTCCGGTGCCCACCTCCGGCGGCTGCTCCCCCGACGACGCCCAACCTCCACCGACGACCAAGCCGGTTCGACCGCGCCCCGCCGCGTCGAGGTCGCGGGCGCGCCGGTCGAGCGGTGGAGCGACGAGGTGCGGGCGTTGGGCGAGCTCGCCGGTCCGGCCCTCGTGGCCGCGTTCGTCGGCGACCGGGTCGTGCGCACGCTCCGTCATCACCGGGCGCCCCTGCCCCACCTGCACCCCACGATCGATCCGGCGCTGGTCGCGCGCGTCGCGCTGGTCGGCGTCGCCGTCGGCCTCGGTGCCCTGGTGTTCGTGGAGCTCACCGACGCCATCCGCCACGTCGCCCGCCGCATCGCGTGGCCCCCGCTCCGCCCGGTGATCGGTGGGGCGGCCGTCGTCGCACTGGCGGCGGTCGTCGGTCGCGACGAGCTCGGCCTCTCGCTTCCGCTCATCGACCAGGCCCTGGCCGGTCACCACACCTCGTTCGCCGAACCAGTGCTCAAGGTCCTGCTGACCGCGATCTGCCTCGGCACGGGGTTCGTCGGCGGCGAGGTCACCCCCCTGTTCGTCGTCGGCACCACGCTCGGGTCGGCCTTGGCGCCGACGCTCGGCCTCGATCCGCTCGTGGGCGCGTCGGTGGGCTTCGTCGGCGCCTTCGCCGGTGCCAGCAACACCCCGATCGCGTGCACGGTCATGGGCATGGAGCTGTTCGGCCCGGCGATGGGGGTGCCGCTCGCGGTGGCGTGCTTCGCGTCGTATGCCTGCTCGGGCGGCCGCGGCATCTACGGCACCCAGCGCATGGCCTCCGCCGGTGGCCCCATCCGGGTCGACGACCGCCCCGCCCTCGTCCACCGCCTCCCCCGTCGCCCGCCCCGACCACGCCGTCCCTGACAACCCCTCCCCACTTCTGAGCGCCTGGTGACGCATGGGTGCGACACAGAGCGCTCAGAACCGCCGAGCCCGAATCCGCCACCCACGCCCGCCCACGGCCCACTTCTGAGCGGCCCGGGACGCATAGGTGCGACACAGAGCGCTCAGAACGCCGAGCCTGCCCCGCGCCCCACTTCTGAGCGGCCATTGACGCATGGGTGCGACTGTTCTGTCGCGGGACATGGGTGACACGTATGTCGCGGGACCTGGGTGACAGTCACGACGTTAGGCGGGGTCG
>JAOBWM010000210.1 GCA_025463365.1 Acidimicrobiales bacterium | reverse complement strand
GGGCTGGCCACGCTGGGCGCGGTCCGGGTGGCCCGAAGCGGGCCGCGCCCCGCGTCGGTGGCACTGCTGGTGGCCGGGACGGCGGCGGGGATGCTGTTGCGCACCGAGGGCGCCCTCGTGGGCATCGCGATCGCCGTGGCACTGGTGGTGGCGATGCGGGCCGCCGGGCAGCGGTGGTCGGTCACCGGCGCGGTGGCCGCCGGGCAACTCGTCCTCGTCGGGGCGGTCACCAAGGTCGAGGGCCTGTGGGTGCACCACATCGACGGCGGCGGGTCCCAGACGTTCGTCGCCCGCACGGCCGAGGCACAGGCGAGCGGGTTCGTGCAGGATCGGCTCCACGCCGCCTGGGTGTCCGGTCTGGAGCCGGGCACCGGTTCGCTCCGCACGGGCTCGCTGGTGCTGCTGGCGCTGGTGGCCATCCTCGCCTTCGCGGTGGCCCGCGGGCGCCCGCTCATGGAGGCCTGGCAGGCCGCGGCCGGCGTGCTGGTCCTCGCGTTGCTCCTGGGCCTCGCCATGGCGCCCACCGAGGTCGTCTCCGGGATCGTGCCGGCCTGGCCGCTGGCCGTCGTGGGCCTCGGCGCTGCCGGTTGGGCCGTGCTGCGCCGTCTCCCCGTGGAGATCGTGTGGGTGGTCCTGTACGTCGGCGCCATCATCGCCACCCAGTACGCCGACGGTGGTGCCGTCCAGTGGGGCGGCCGGTTCTACGCACCGCTCACCGTGCCGGTCGCCGTGGTGGCCGCCGCGGGGCTCCTGCAGCTGCGCCGGGCCGCGACGACGGCTGCGGTCGTGGGGATCGTCGCTGCGCTCCTCGTCGTCCCGACCTTCGCCGGCGTCACCGCGGTGCGGGCGGCCCGCTCGTCGTCCCACCAGGTCTTCGAGGAGCTCGACGCCGAGCTGGCCGGCAGCGACGTGACGGTGACCGCCCACCAGCACCTGCCGCGCATGATGTGGGCCTACGACGACGTGCGGTGGCTGGTGGTCGAGGATCACGGCTCCGACATGGCGCACCTCTTGCGGTCCCTCGCGTCGAACCGGGCCGTGCACAGGGTCTCGCTCGTCGTCCGGGTGCGCGACGAGCGCCTGGTGGCCGGCGCCCTCGCGTCGACGCCCGCCTGGCGCAAGGCCGGAACGGAGCACGCCGGTGGCCTCGAGGTCGTCCACCTCCGCCGCTGAGGCCCCACCGACCGGGTGATCCCGTCGGGTCGCGCCACAACAGAACAGGTGTTCGCCATCGGCGGAATCGGGGCCGATAGGCTCTCCGCTTGTGTCTGACTCCCTCGTGATCCGCGGCGCCCGCGAGCACAACCTCCGCAACATCTCGCTCGACCTGCCGCGGGACAAGCTCATCGTGTTCACCGGGCTGTCGGGCTCGGGCAAGTCGTCGCTCGCCTTCGACACGATCTACGCCGAGGGCCAGCGGCGCTACGTCGAGTCGCTCTCGTCGTACGCCCGGCAGTTCCTCGGCCAGATGGACAAGCCCGACGTGGACTTCATCGAGGGCCTGTCGCCGGCCATCTCGATCGACCAGAAGTCGGCCAGCCGCAACCCGCGCTCCACCGTCGGCACCGTCACCGAGATCTACGACTACCTCCGCCTCCTGTTCGCCCGGATCGGCGTGCCGCACTGCCCCGAGCACGGGGTGGTCATCTCCCGCCAGACCCCCCAGCAGATCGTCGACCGCGTCCTCGACCTGCCCGAGGGCACCCGCTTCCAGGTCCTCGCTCCCGTGGTGCGCGGCCGCAAGGGCAACTACGAGACCCTGCTCACCGACCTGGCGTCCCAGGGCTACGCCCGGGCCCGGATCGACGGGGAGCTCCACGACCTCACCGACAAGGTCGACCTCGCCCGCTACGAGAACCACTCGGTCGAGGTGATCATCGACCGCCTGGTCCTTCGGGACGGGATCGAGCGCCGCCTCACCGACTCGTTGGAGACCGCGCTGCGCCTGGCCGAGGGCGTGGCCGAGGTCGAGATCGTGTCGAAGGATCCCGATGGCGAGTCCGAGCGGATGACCTTCTCCCAGCACCTCGCCTGCCCGGTCGACGGCAAGAGCTACGACGAGCTGTCACCCCGGAACTTCTCGTTCAACTCGCCCTACGGCGCCTGTGAGCGCTGTGACGGCCTCGGTACCCAGTTCGAGGTCGACCCCGAACTCGTCGTCCCGGACCCGGACCTCACCCTCGCCGAAGGCGCACTGGCGCCGTGGTCCAGCGGCCACCTCCAGTACCACCAGCGCCTGTTGGAGTCGGTGTGCGAGGAGAAGGGCATCCCGATGGGGGTGCCGTGGCACAAGCTCACGGCCAAGCAGCAGAAGGTCCTGCTGCACGGCACCGGCGTCGGCAAGATCCAGGTCCGCTACAAGAACCGCTACGGCCGCACGCGCAGCTACCAGGCCACGTTCGAAGGCGCGGTGGAGTGGATCAAGCGCCGCCACTCCGACACTGACAGCGAGAGCCAGCGAGAGCAGTTCGAGGGCTACATGCGCGAGGTGCCGTGCCCGGCCTGCGGCGGCGCCCGGCTCAAGCCGTTCACCTTGTCGGTCACCGTCGACGGCCGCAGCATCAACGAGTTCTCCACCATCTCCATCCGGGACGCGGCCGCCGCGTTCGCGGCGATCGAGCTGAGCGAACGGGACAAGCTCATCGCCGAGCGGGTCCTGAAGGAGATCAACGCCCGCATCGGCTTCCTGCTCGACGTCGGCTTGGACTACCTCTCGCTCCATCGCTCCTCGGCCACCCTGGCCGGCGGCGAGGCCCAGCGGATCCGGCTCGCCAGCCAGATCGGATCGGGCCTCGTCGGCGTGCTGTACGTGCTCGACGAGCCAAGCATCGGCCTGCACCAGCGCGACAACCGGCGGCTCATCGAGACCCTGACGCGCCTCCGCGACCTCGGCAACACCGTCCTGGTCGTCGAGCACGACGAGGACACCATCGCCGTGGCCGACTACGTGGTCGACATCGGCCCGGGCGCCGGCGAGCACGGCGGCGCGGTGGTCCACGCCGGGTCGTTCAAGGC
>JAOBWM010000207.1 GCA_025463365.1 Acidimicrobiales bacterium | reverse complement strand
GGTCATCGCATCGACCACGAGGAACGTGTAGTCGGGCTTGGTGGCCTCGGAGATCTGGCGCACCTGCTCCATGAGCTCGGCGTCGATGGCCAGGCGACCGGCGGTGTCGACGATCACCACGTCTCGGCCCAGGCGACGCGCCTCGGCGATGCAGCCGAGGGCGACGTCGACCGGGTTGCCCTGCCCGGAGGCCACGACGTCGTCGGGCGCCGAATACACCGGTACGTCGACCTGCGCGGCCAAGGTGCGCAGCTGCTGCACGGCGGCAGGCCGTTGGAGGTCGGCGCCGACCAGCATCGGGTTGCGGCCCTGCGCCTTGAACCAGCGGGCGAGCTTGGCCGAGTTGGTGGTCTTGCCCGAACCCTGCAGGCCGGCCATCAGCACGACGGTCGGCGGCTTGGAGGCGTAGGTGATCCGGATCGTCTCGCCGCCGAGGGTGGCGATCAGCTCCTGGTGGACGATGTCGACGACCTGCTGCGCAGGATCGAGCGCGGCGTGGAGCTCGGCCCCGATGGCCCGCTCGCGGATGCGGGCGACGAGGCCCTTGACCACGGTGAAGTTGACGTCGGCCTCGAGGAGGGCCAGGCGGATCTCCCGCAGGACCTCGTCGACGTCGGCCTCGCTCAGGCGACCCTTGCCGCGGAGCTTCTTGAAGATGCCGTCGAAACGGTCGGAGAGTGACTCGAACATGAGGCGCCGATCCTACCGGACCCCTTCGCGCGCCCGAATGCCGGGCGCGGCGCCGGTCAGAGCGAGAGGTCGATGTCGGCGGGGACGCCGTCGGTGCCGCCGCGAGCGGCGAGCTTCGCCTGGAGCCGGGCCCGCAGCTCGGCACCGGTCTGGGGCGCCAGGAGGAGGCCGATGGCCACGCCGACGGCGAGCAGCAGCGCGCCCTTCACGCCCGCCAGCTTCACGAAGGTCCGGGCCAGCTTGAAGGGAAGGAACAAGATCTTGAACATTCGCGGAGCGCCTCTTGGTGGGGGTGACGAGCGGGCACGCCGACGGTAGGCGATGGACCTGAGGTGGTGATCGCCTACTCGGCGAACAGCGCGTCGACGAACTCGTCGGGGTCGAAGTCGACGAGGTCGTCGGCGGTCTCGCCGAGCCCGACGAGCTTGACGGGGATGCCGAGGTCGGACTGGATCGCGAACACGATGCCGCCCTTCGCGGAGCCGTCGAGCTTCGTGAGCACGACGCCGGTGACCTCGGTCGCCTCGGTGAACTGCCGGGCCTGGACGAGGCCGTTCTGGCCCGTCGTGGCATCGATCACGAGGAGGACCTCGGTGACGTGGCCCGGGTCGCGGTCGGCCACGCGCCGCACCTTCTTCAGCTCCTCCATGAGGTTGCTCTTGGTGTGCAGGCGGCCGGCGGTGTCAGCCAGGACGAGGTCGGCGCCCTTGGCGGCGGCCGACTCGACGGCGTCGAAGATGATGGCGCTGGGATCCCCGCCCTCGGCGCCGCGCACGAGGTTCGCGCCGGCTCGTTCGGCCCAGGTCCCGAGCTGCTCGGCGGCCGCGGCCCGGAAGGTGTCTCCGGCGGCCATGACGACCCGATGGCCCTCGGCTGCCATCCGCTTCCCGAGCTTGCCGATGGTGGTGGTCTTGCCCACACCGTTGACGCCGACGAACAACCAGACGTTGGTCCTTCCTTCGTCGAGGCGCAGGGACCGATCGACGCCGCCGAGGCGGGCCTTCATCTCGTCCTTGAGGGCGCCGACGAGCTGGTCCCCGGTCTCGAGGCCCTCCTCCTTCACCCGCGCCTTGAGGTCGTCGATCAGGGCGGTGGTGGGACCGACGCCGAGGTCGGCGCGGATGAGGGCTTCCTCGAGCTCGTCCCACGTCTCGTCGTCGATCTTCGTGCGACCCAGGAAGCCGGCGAAGGTCGCTCGGGCGCGAGCCAGGCGATCCCGGAAGGAGGGCCGTCGACCGACGGGCTCGGGCTCGGGCGGTGCCACCACCACCGGCTCGGCGACCGCCGTGGACGAATCGTCCTCGGCCGGTGCCTCGACCTCGGTCCGCCGGGGCGGGGCCGCCACCGTCCCCCGCGCCGGCGGCTCGATCTCGATGCCGCCCCGCTTGCGCTGCGAGGTGACGAACAGGACACCGCCGACGACGAGGACGGCGATGACGGCGAGAAGGATCCAGATCATGGCCCGACGATCCTACCGGCGGCCCGGGTCCGGCCTCGGGGCCGGACCCGGGAACCGAAGGCGGGTCGGGGTCAGTTGCCGGTGGCCGCTCCCAGCGTGACAACGACGGTGCGCTCGTTGCCGCTGCGGTCGATCGTGAGGGTGAGCTTGTCGCCCGGTTGGCCCGTGCGGATGGCGGCCGCCAGATCGATCATCGAGCTCACCGGCTTGCCGTCGACCGCGGTCACCACGTCCGAGTCGGTGATGCCGGCCCGGGCGGCGGGCGAACCCGGTTCGACCTTGGTGATGGCCGCACCGGATCGGGCGCCGGTCGCATCGGCGCCTTCCACGCCGAGGAAGCCGGCCTTCGTGGACTCGCCGGCGACGATCTTGTCGGCGACCGCCTTGGCGATGTCGATCGGGATCGCGAACCCGACGCCCACGTTTCCGGTGTTGCCCGAGCCGGAGCTGGAGCTCCCGGTCACGATCGAGTCGTTGATCCCGATCACCCGGCCCTGTCGGTCAGCCAGCGCGCCGCCCGAGTTGCCGCTGTTGATCGGGGCGTCGGTCTGCACGGCAGGGATCACCCCGCCCGGCGTCTCGACGGACCGGCCCACCGCGCTGACGATCCCAGCGGTCACGGTCTGATCGAGGCCGAAGGGGCTGCCGATGGCGATCGCGGTCTGGCCGACCTGGGTCGTGACGCCGGTCGCGAGGGTGGCCACGACCATCCCCGACGGCGGGTTGATCTTCACGACGGCCACGTCGGTCGAATTGTCCTGGCCGAGGACCTTCCCGGTGGTCTTGGTGCCGTCGGCCATGCGCACCTGGACCTGGGTCGCGCCGGCGGTCACGTGGCCCGCGGTGAGGATCAGGCCCGACTTGTCGTAGACGAAGCCCGAGCCGAGGCCCTGGTCCGTCTCGATCTGCACGACGGCGGGCCCGAGGACCTTGGCGACCGCCTCGGCCGGCTCGGCGGCGTCGCCCTTGAGCGGCGCGATCTGCGTGGTGACGGGTTGGGTCTGGGTCGCGGTGGCTGCGGTGCCTGCGGGACCGTTGTGATCCGCGAGCTGCGTCCCGGCCACGACGCCGCCGGAAGCGAGCGCCAGCGCAACGACCACGCCCCCGGCCACCAACCCGCCCCGGCGGCGGCGCGGCGGACCTCCGGATCCGGCGGTGCCGACGGGCGACGGTGGGATGGCCGGTCCGCCGCCGGCGCCCGCTCCCGAAGGCGACGACGACGAACCGGAGGGGGGAGACGACGGCCACGGCGACGGGGGCGTCGTGAGCGGCGGAGCCGTCCACGGCCCGGCCGGCGGTGGCACGGCGGCGGTCGGCCAGGCCGGCGACGCCGCGGGGACGTCGGCGGGCGGCGGGGCCGTCCAGGGTGACGGCGGATCCCACTGGGGGCGGGGCCCCCTGGGGTCGGGCGGCGAGGGTGGGTGCTCCGATTGATCAGTCATGACAGACGCTCCTTCTCCGCGGCGACGGTAGGCAGGCATCCCGAAAGGGTCGGTAAACCCCACCTGAGGGTTTGCTGTGACCGACCGCGACAGGGCCGATCGCCGGGAGTCCGGTCACGCCGGGAGCCGGACGATGAAGCGAGATCCGCCTTCGGCGGTCGGCTCGACATCGACGGATCCGCCGTGCTGGCCGACGATCTGCGCCACGATCGCCAGCCCGAGGCCGCTGCGCCCCTCCTGGCGCGCCGACGCCTGATCGCCGCGCCAGAAGCGGTCGAACACGTGGGCCCGGTCCTCCGGTGCGATCCCCGGTCCTTGGTCGGCCACGGAGAGCCAGGCACCGTCGGGCGCGTGCCCCGCCCGCAGCGAGATGACGCTCCCTTGCGGCGCGAGGCGCACCGCGTTCGCCAAGAGGTTCGTGACCACCTGGCGGAGCGCGAGGCGGTCGCCGACGGCCGACGAGCCCGGGACGACCGCCACCTCGAGTCGCAGCGCGCGAGCCGATGCCGGCGCCGCGAACTCGTCAGCAGCCGCCTCGATGAGCGGGCCGAGGTCCACCCGCTCACGCTCGCGGGCAGGGGCCCCTCGGCGGCCGTAGGCGAGGAGGTCGTCGACGAGACGGGACATGCGCGAGGACGTCCCGCGGACCAGCTCGGCCACCCGGCGCAGCTCGGCCGGATCGGGATCGGGATCAGCGAGCACGACGTCGAGGTTCGTGCGGATGATGGCCAACGGGTTGCGCAGCTCGTGGGACGCCTCCTGGATGAACCGTTGCTGGCTCTCGAAGGCGTCGTCGAGCCGGGCGAGCATCGCGTCGAAGGTGTCGGCCAGCTCGGTGAGCTCGTCGGGTGGGCCGCGCAGGGCGATGCGACGCGACAGGTCGGTGGCCTGGATCTCGCGAGCCACGCCCGTGATGCGACCGATCGGGGCCAAGACGCGGCCGGCCACGAACCAGCCGGTGGCCAGGCTCGCGAGGAACAGCAGGCCGAGGGCGCTGAGCGAGTAGGTGCGCAGCAGGGCGAGGGCGCGCTCGTTGGCGAGGTGCTCCACCACGCGGGCCTGGTCGAGCATCTGGTGGCGGGTGATCTGGAAGCCACCGGGGATCGGCTGGATCTCGTCGACCGGGTACCGCTTGTAGGCCTCGTCGTGGCGCAGCCGGTTGGCGAGCACGAGGTACAAGCCGAGCACCATGATCGCCGCCAGCCCGAAGAGGACGACGGAGTAGAGGGCGGTGAGGCGGAACCGGATCGAACCGAGCCAGTCGGGCATGGAATCGGCCATGCGCTCGGCGCGACGACGCTTGGGCGCGGGCGCGGGCGACGGGGCCGGGGAGGGCGCGGCCGGGGACGGGTCGGCCGGCCGATGGGGGGCGGCCGGATTCGGCGGGTCGGTCACGCCTCGGTCCCCGCGGTCGGCTCCGGGACGGCGAGGAGGTCGGGGCGAAGGCGGTACCCGGCCCCGATGAGGGTCTCGATCGGCGGCTCGGTGTCGTCGTCGCGCACGAGCTTGCGCCGCAAGGTCCCGACGGTGACCCGCACCGTGTTGGTGAGCGGATCGGCGTGCTCGTCCCACACGTGCTCGAGGAGCCGCTCCTGGCTGAGGACCTCGCCGACGTGGGCCATGAAGTAGCGCAGGAGGGCGAACTCCTTGGCGGTGAGATCGAGCAGGCGGCCACGTCGGGTGGCCTCGAACCGAGCCGTGTCGAGCCGCAGCTCGCCCACCTCGATCACCGAGCCCGACCGGCCCGCGTCCCGGCGTAGCAGGCTGCGGACGCGGGCCGACAGCTCGGTGAACGCGAAGGGCTTCACGAGGTAGTCGTCGGCGCCGTCATCCAGTCCGGCGACGCGGTCGGCGACGCCGTCGCGGGCGGTCACCATGAGGACGCGGGGTGCCGGCTCGCCGTCGATGGGCACGAGCATCGGGTCGCTCCGGAGGCGCCGCGCCAGGTCGCGGCCGTCGCCATCGGGCAGGTTCAGGTCGAGTGTGACGAGGTCGTAGGACGACACCGACAGCCGGTCGAGGGCGCCGGCGGCGTCGACGGCCACGTCGACCGCGTATCCCTCGCGGCGCAGCCCGCGGGCGATGGCATCACCCAACTCGGCCTCGTCCTCCACGACCAGGATGCGCACGCGGGCACCGTACCGGCCCCTTCCGAAATGCCGG
>JAOBWM010000198.1 GCA_025463365.1 Acidimicrobiales bacterium | reverse complement strand
CGCCGGCCTCGCGGATCACCGCGGAAGCCAGCGGCCGGCGCTGGGCCCTGCTCGCGGTCGGGCTGATCCAGCTCCTGCTCGCCTTGCCGCCCATCCTGCTCGGGCGTGAGGCGGGGGCATCGGTGCACCTCGCACACGAGCTCGGGGCGTGGGACCTGGCCCTCGCGGTGGCGCTGGTGCTGGTCGCGTTCCGACCGGAGCGGGCGCCAGGCCTGGTGCCGTTCGCGCTGGCGCTCGTCGGTGCCATGGTGGTCACCGCAGCCGTCGACGTGCTCCGCCACCGGGCCCAGCTTCCGGCGGAGTCGCACCACCTGCTGAACCTGGCCGGGGCCTGGCTGCTCTGGTCGATCGCCCGCCACGAGCCCGAGCAGGGGGTCCTGCTCCACGGCTTGCGCAGGTCGGGTCCTAGTCTCACCGCCCGATGATCGAACTCTCCAGGGCGCGGGTCCGTCGCCCCACACGAAACGGGACCCGCCGCCGGTTCCACGTGGCGCTGGCGACCCTGGTCGTGGTGCTGGTGGTCCTGGTGCCGGCCGGGACCGCATCGGCCCACGCCGAGCTCGAGTCCTCGAACCCGGCCGACGGATCGGTGCTCAAGGCCGCCCCCTCCTCGGTGTCGCTCCAGTTCAGCGAATCGGTGTCGGTCCGCAGCGACGGCGTGCGGGTCGTGGACGCGACCAGCCGCCGGGTGGACCGCTCCAAGGCCGAGGGGTCGGGCAATCGCGTCACCGTGCCCCTGGGCAAGCTGGCCACGGGGAGCTACCTGGTGTCGTGGCGGGTGATCTCGGCGGACGGCCATCCCGTGCGGGGCGCCTTCACGTTCTCAGTGGGGCGCCAGACGACGCTCGGCTCCGGCCTCGCCGAGCAGGCGTTCGCCGGCAGCGCAGATCGTCACTTCGAGATCGCCGCCGGCGTGTTCCGGGTGTTGGCCTACGTCGGCGGGCTGGCCGCCGCCGGGCTGGTGCTGATGGGCGCCCTGCTCCGCCGGCCCGACGAGCCGACCCCGGTCGGTCGCCTCGCCGGCATCGCTGCCGGGCTGGGGCTGGCCGGGGTGGTGCTGCAGATCCCGATCCAGGCATCGCTCGCCACCGGGACGGGGTTGAAGGCCATCACCGAGTCCGGGGTCGTCGGCCTCGCGCTGGCCGACGGCGTCGGGTGGGCCGCGCTCGTGACCGCGATCGGTCTGGTCGGGATCCTCGTGGCCGGGGGCCTGCCGTTCGAGGGTGCGCCGCGGTGGGTCGCGCTCGTCGGCGCGGCCATCGCCCCCCTCGGGTTCGCCCTCACCGGCCACACCCGCACGATGTCGCCGGCCTTCGTGGGCTACGTGGCCGACCTGGCCCACCTCGCGGCGGGTGCCGCCTGGCTGGGGGGCCTGCTCGCGCTGGCCATCGTCATCCGGGCTCGCCGGGCGGCCGGGGACGACGCGGGTGCCGCCGAGGCCGTCGCCCAGTTCTCGGGGTGGGCCGCGCTGGTGCTCGGCTCGGTGATCGTGGCCGGCACCGCGATGGGCTGGATCGAGGTGGGCAGCCTGCACGCGCTGACCAGCACCACCTACGGCAAGGTTCTGTTGGTGAAGGTCGGCGTGGTCGCGCTCATCGCCGCCGCCGCGGCCTGGAACCGCTTCCGCCTGGTGCCGGCGGTGAGTCCAGCAGCCGGCATCGAGGGCGAGGAGCAACCCGTCGAGGTGCCGGCTCGCGCGTGGAGCTCGCTCGTGCGCATCGTGCGGTTCGAGGCCATCGGCATCGTGGCTGTCCTCGCCCTCACCGGCGCCCTCGTCAACATCACCCCGGCCCGCACCGCAGTGGGCAGCGGTCCGGTCGCGGTCTCCGCGCCGCTGGGTTCCGGCTCGGTCCAGGTCGACATCGATCCGGCCCGGGTGGGCCGCAACGACATCCACGCCTACATCCTCGATCGGCTGGGCCGGCCGACGAGCCGCTACACGACGGCGACGTTCTCGTTGTCCCTGCCGGCCGAGGACCTCGGGCCGCTCGATCGCACACCCGTCCTCGCCGGGCCGAACCACTTCCAGCTCGTCGGCACGCCGCTGTCGCCGGGCGGCACCTGGACCCTGACGATCACGGTGAAGCCGGACCGCTTCACCGAGCAGAAGGCGACGGTCAGCTTCCGGGTCCGCTGACCGGCTCGGATCCCTGTCGGATCCGCTGGCCGCGTCGGTGGATCAGGACATCGGGTCGTCGAGCAGCCCCGTCACCAGGGCGGCCACCGCCGACCGCTCGGAGCGGGTGAAGGTGACGTGGGCGAACAGCGGGTGGCCCTTCAGGGCGTCGATGACCGAGGCGATGCCGTCGTGGCGGCCGACGCGGAGGTTGTCGCGCTGGGCGATGTCGTGGGTGAGCACCACCCGGCTGCCCTCGCCGAGGCGGCTCAGGGCGGTGAGGAGCACCGGTCGCTCGAGGTTCTGGGCCTCGTCGATGATCACGAACGTGTCGGTCAGGCTGCGACCGCGGATGTGGGTGAGCGGGAGCACCTCCAGCAGGTTGCGCGAGAGCACCTCCTCGACGACCTCGGGCCCGGCGATCGACTCGAGGGCGTCGAACACGGCCGCCGCCCACGGGCCCATCTTCTCCTCCTTGTCGCCGGGCAGGAAGCCCAGGTCCTGACCGCCGACCGCGAACAGCGGCCGGAACACGAGGATCCGCTTGTGGGTGCGGCGCTCGAGCACCGCGTCGAGCCCGGCGGCGAGGGCCAGCACGCTCTTCCCGGTCCCGGCGTTGCCGCCGAGGCTGACGATGCCGACCGACTGATCGGCCAGCACATCGAGGGCGATGCGCTGCTCGGCACTGCGGCCCGACACGTCGAAGAGGGTCTGGTCGCCGCGGACGAGGTGGATCGCCTTGTCCTCTCGAACCCGGCCCAGGGCGCTCTGGCTGCCCGCGTGGAGGGCCACGCCGGTGTTGCACGGGAGGTCGCGAGCCTCGGCCAGGTCGAGCGATCGGTGGGCGAAGAGGTCGTCGATGTCGTCGGGCTCGACCTCGAGGTCGACGTACCCCGACCACGACGTGTCCGATGCCAGCTCGTTGCGGTACTCGTCCGCGGCCAGGCCCACGATGCTGGCCTTCAGGCGCAACGGCAGGTCCTTGGTGACGACGGTGACATCGTGGCCGTCACGTCGCAGGTTGTGGGCCACGGCCAGGATCCGGTGGTCGTTGTTCACCGCGGCCATCGCGGGCGGGAGGCCCTCGGTGGACTGGTGGTTCAACTCGACGCGCAACGTGCCGCCGTGGTCGTTCACCGGCAGCGGTTCGGTGAGCGACCCGTGTTCGAGGCGCAACCGTTCGAGGTGGCGCAGGGCATGGCGGGCGGCCCAGCCCAGCTCGGGGTGGTCACGCTTGGCTTCGAGCTCCATCAGCACGACGATCGGCAGCACGACCTCGTGCTCGTCGAACCGGATGAGCGCACGGGGATCCGCAAGCAGCACCGACGTGTCGAGCACGTAGGTGAGGCGCGACGGAACAGCAGCAACGACGGGATCGGTCACAAGTCCCCCAGGACGGTCGGCAGCCATCAGCTCCACGAGGTCTCGGATCGGACCGGGTCGCTGGCGGTTGGGCGGTGGATCACCGTGAACCATCCTTCACCCGTCGACGGCGGGCGGGGTGGATGCTCGGACCTTGTTCATGGAGCGGTCATGGAGCGTTCTCGTGGGTCACAGCTTCGGGTGACAGCGGCGTCACGTTTGGTCTCGGGGCCCGCGTCGGGCGGTAGGGTCGGGACGCACGAAGGGGAGTAGCCCCCAACGACCCGATCGACATGCTGGCGCTGCGGCGCCCGGTCGGGTGGGCCTGGTTCGCCAGGCGGGCGAGACCTTCGGCCGTCACGACAGCTGTTGTCGTCCGGCCGGAGGCAGCTCTGGCCCGGACCGAATCCGAGGAGCCACCCCCATGTCGATCCGAGCGCTGCTGCAGGCCTTCGCCACCGTCTTCCCGGCCGAGCTGCCCGACAAGACCATGATCGCCAGCATCGTGCTGGTGGCCCGCTACCGCCGACCGCTGTGGGTGTGGCTCGGTGCGATCGCGGCCTTCGCCGTGCACGTGGTCGTGGCGGTCGCCGCGGGCAGCGCCATCGGCTTGCTGCCCGACACCCTCGTGTCGTCGGT